>NZ_JBIFFU010000001.1:0-528990 GCF_043557315.1 Sulfitobacter sp. 1A12779 | reverse complement strand
ATGCGCCCTAACTTCTTGGCGCGCCCCGCCTCTAATACCTCGAATTCTTATCCGCCTCGTGATCCGAACCACCGCGTCTCCGCTGCCGTCCGCCCCGTCTGGCGCCCCAGCGATGCGTCTCAGCGCCGCCGGTAGAGGGGGTTCTAAGGTTAGTGGGGCAAAGCCGCAAGCAGAAAGTTGGGAAAAGATGAGATTTCGGGGAACTTTTCGGCAAGATGCTGAAATGGCGTGCTATTTCTATAGGAACAGGCCCTGAGCTTCGCCGCGACGGCAGCATGCGGCTGCGTTGAAACCCTGATGACCGGGTGAATCATCCCCGAGTTAAACGCCATAGAGGGGAAGTTGGGTGAATCGCCTCAAGGCGGCGCGACTCGCTGAACACCTGCGCAGGGACGCCTGAGGTAGGCAAATCTATAACGAATAAATTGCCGCGGATCGGCATACCCACGAGAGACGCGCCCGCTTCGCACAGATGCAGCGATCCGCCAAGAATGAAACGCCCCGCTCAGCGGCGCAGCTTCATCGCTAATTTAAAGAAATGTGGCAGGGGCTGAGGGACTCGAACCCACGACCCTCGGTTTTGGAGACCGATGCTCTACCAACTGAGCTAAACCCCTATGCCGGTGGCTTGGGTAGTCGCAAACGGGCGGCGGATCAAGAGCAGATCTGACCTTTCCGCCGATATTCTCTTCTTTGGGGAACATTGACCGCTCAGCTTACGTTTTCCCGTCGAACCAAGCCCGAAATTGGAGGACGACCGATGACTATGAACAACCTCAAAGACGTCTACACCGACCAACTGCAAGACCTCTATTCTGCCTGCAAGCAATCGCTCGAAGCGACCAACGCTCTGGGCCGCGCGGCGGAGGACAAGGAACTTAGCGAAGCGCTGATCGACGGCAGCAATGGAATCGCCAAGGGCATGGATGTGCTGAAGTCCATCTGCGCCAAACATGACCTCGACCCGGAAGGCGAGCACTGCCACGGGATGGAAGGCCTTGTGAAAGAGGCACATAAGCATGTGCTGGAAGAAGATTTTGGCGACAGCAATGCCCGTGATGCGATGATCATCACGCAATATCAGCGGATGGTGCACTATGCTCTGGCGGGCTACGGCTGCGTTGTCGCCTTCGCCAATCGTCTGGGCGAGAATGAAGATGGTGCACAACTACAGGAGCAGCTTGATCACACCTATGATGGTGACCGCCGCATGACAGAGATCGCGACCAAAGGTGGCGTGAACGCTGACGCCGCTTGATTGCGGTTGAATTAGAATGATGAAAGCCGGCTCTTACGGGAGCCGGTTTTCTCGTTTCAGGGGGATTGCCCACACTGCCAAAGCAAAAGGCCGCAGCAAACGCTGCGGCCTTTCGATTCTTTCAGACGTCAGGCCCGAAGGCCCCATCCAAAGGTCACTCAGTGATTTTGGAAACGACGCCCGCGCCAACAGTGCGGCCACCTTCGCGGATCGCGAAGCGCAGACCGTTTTCCATGGCGATCGGTGCGATCAACTCAACGCCGAAGGACACGTTGTCGCCCGGCATGACCATTTCGGTGCCTTCTGCCAGCTGAACGGTGCCGGTGACGTCAGTTGTACGGAAGTAGAACTGCGGACGGTAGTTCGCGAAGAACGGCGTGTGACGGCCACCTTCCTCTTTGGTGAGGATGTAGGCTTCGGCTTCGAACTTGGTGTGCGGGGTCACGGAGCCGGGCTTGCAGAGAACTTGACCACGCTCAACGCCGTCACGCTCAACGCCGCGCAGCAGGGCGCCGATGTTGTCGCCAGCTTCACCACGGTCCAGCAGCTTGCGGAACATTTCCACGCCGGTGCAGGTGGTTTTCTTGGTGTCGCGGATGCCGACGATTTCGATTTCGTCGCCAACGTTGATCACGCCACGCTCGACACGGCCAGTCACAACAGTACCACGGCCGGAGATCGAGAAGACGTCCTCGACGGGCATCAGGAAGGGCTGGTCCACGGCACGCTCAGGTGTCGGGATGTAGGCGTCAACTTCGGCCATCAGCTTCTTGATCGACTCTTCGCCGATCTCGGGCTTGTTGCCTTCCATCGCCGCCAGAGCGGAACCTGCAACAACGGGGATGTCGTCGCCGGGGTAGTCGTAGGAGGACAGCAGTTCGCGGATTTCCATCTCGACGAGCTCGAGCAGCTCTTCGTCGTCGACCTGGTCAACTTTGTTCATGAAGACGACCATGGCGGGGATGCCAACCTGACGGCCAAGCAGGATGTGCTCGCGGGTCTGGGGCATCGGGCCGTCGGCCGCGTTCACAACCAGGATCGCGCCGTCCATCTGCGCCGCACCGGTGATCATGTTTTTCACATAGTCAGCGTGGCCGGGGCAGTCGACGTGGGCGTAGTGACGGTTCTCGGTCTCATACTCGACGTGCGCGGTCGAGATGGTGATGCCGCGGGCCTTCTCTTCGGGCGCGCCGTCGATCTGGTCATACGCTTGGAAGTCACCGAAGTATTTGGTGATCGCCGCGGTCAGCGTGGTTTTACCGTGGTCAACGTGGCCGATCGTGCCGATGTTGACGTGCGGTTTGGTGCGTTCAAACTTTGCCTTTGCCATGGTGGCGCCCTTTTAATTGAGGGGCCCCAACGGGGACCCGAACCCTATCTGGCGGGCGATGTATTGGGTTCGAGCGGTAAAATCAAGCGAGACTTGCGTCTTGGCGCCACTTAAAGCCCACCGTGGGCCTGCCGCATCGGTCGGGCGCGCCTCGGCTATGGGCTATTTATCCTCCGGCTCCCCGGCGGGGGACACGGCTGTGCCGCCGTTGAACCAACCTTCTTCGCGGTTTTGCTTGACCAGATAGGTCTCAATCGCCTTGGCGGCGTTCTGGCTGAGGTTCTTCAGCTGCTCTTCGGCGGATTTGGTATAGCCCGAGCCCACCACCGGCCCCTGATCGAGGGATTCGAAGACGGTGATCTGATGCGGCTCGGGGTTCAGCTTCTTGTTCTTGGCGTCGTCCCAGACCGTCAGGTTGAGGATCAGGATCGATTTAGGCGCAAAGACCAGCGGGATGCCCGGCTGCGCCAGCACATAGCCCTCGACGCTGATGCCAAAGTGGTAGAGGCGCTCGCCCTCGTAGCGATCAAAGCGTTCGGCGGTGGCGGCGCGCACGGCCTCGGCCAGTTCTTCCTTGCTCACCTCGCGGCTGAGCGGCCCCTTCTGCGCCTTGGGCGCCACCACGATATTGTGGTGCAGATTGAAATCCCCCAAGCGGGGTCGGCGCCTTGTCGAGGTCGGATGCCCCGTTGCAGGCGGCCAGCGTCGCGACGAAGGTCAACAGGGCAAGAACTCTCAGCATGGGCGATCCCTCAGGGGTGTTAAGGTTTCGAAAAGGGGTAGCCGATGGGCCCAAGGGGCGCAATCATTTGCCGCAGTTGCGCAGTCCCCGGGCCGGTCTATCTTAGACTCAGAGTGAGGACAGCAAGATGACCCAAGCCCGCCCCCTGCCCGTTCGCGTGCCGCTCGTTACCGAGCCTGTCGGCATGCTCGGCAGCCTTCAGATGGCGCGGCGCAACGTGCTCAGCATCATTCCCAAGATCGCCACGATGCAGCCCATGGTCTCGGGCAAAACTGGCAAGCGCTGGCATATGGTGATGGACCCCGGCGCGATCCGGCAGATCCTCTTGGACCGGCTGGAGGATTACCCCAAGTCCGACGTCACCAAGAACCTGCTGCGCCCGGCCATCGGTGAGTCGCTCTTCATCGCCGAGGGCGCGCATTGGCGCTGGCAGCGCCGCGCCGCCGCCCCCGTCTTTTCGCAGCGCAACGTGCGCAACCTCGCCCCCGTCATGAGCGCCGCCGCCGCCCGCTCGGCCGAGCGCATCGCTGCCGCCGGGCCGCGCGCGGTCAACATGCTCGACGAGATGGTAACGACGACTTTCGAGGTGATCGGCGACGTGACCTTTTCCGGCGACGGCACCTTCGACCGCGAAAAGGTGCATGGGGCGATCGACGACTATATCGCCGAGGCCGGCAAGATCAGCCTGTTCGACATCCTCGGCCTGCCCGACTGGCTGCCGCGCCCGGGGCGGATGATGTCCGGCCAAGCGCTGAAGCAGATGAAGGCCATGGCCGATCAGGCGATCGAGGCACGGGTGGCGCGCGGCCATGACGGCACGCCTGACCTGCTAGACCTGCTGCTGGAGGGCGAAGACCCCAAGACCAAGCGCCAGATGAACACCGGCGAGCTGCGCGACAACCTGCTGACCTTCATCGTCGCGGGCCATGAGACCACGGCGCTGACGCTGGCGTGGTCGATGTACCTGATGGGCTTCCACCCCGAGATGCAGGAACGCGCCCGAAACGAGGTGCGCGAGGTGCTTCAGGGCCGTACCTGCACCGGCGAGGACGTGGATAAATTGCCGCTGGTGCGGATGATCATCGACGAGGCGCTGCGCCTCTACCCCGCCGCCGGGATCATCTCACGCACGGCGCAGAAGCACGACAGGCTCTGCGACCGCGAAATCCGGCCCGGGGACACGGTGATGATCCCGATCTACGCGCTTGGCCGCAACGAATTGCTCTGGGAGGACCCCGACGCCTTCCGGCCCGAGCGTTTCGCCGACCGCAAGGCGATCGACCGCTACGCCTATCTGCCCTTCGGGGACGGTCCGCGCATCTGCATCGGGGCGAGCTTTGCGCTGCAGGAGGCGGTGATCATCCTCGCCACCCTGCTGGGGCGGTTCAAGTTCACGCCGGTGCCGGGCAAGGATCCTGAGCCGGTGATGATCCTGACCCTGCGCCCCGAGGGTGGCGTCTGGATGACCGCCGAGCCGCTGGACTGACCGCGCCCCGAGGGGCGCGGGTGTTTCACGTGAACTTGTTGTCGCGCGGGAAGCCGCGGGGGGCCATGCGGCCCGAGCTTGCGCGCTTGCCGGTCCATTCGGCCAGATCGGCCTCGGTCCGCGTGCGGCCCGCCGGGTCCTGCCAAGTGAGACCCGCCTCGCGCGTGAAGGTAATGGCGTCCGACAGCCCGCCGTCCTTGAACTTCTGCAGCCGCACGCCCTTGCCCCGGCCCATCTCGGGCAGCTCATCAAGGCCGAAGACCAGCACCTTGCGATTCTCGCCCACCGTGGCGACGCTATCGCCCGACACGGGGTGACAGACCAGCGCCGTGACCCCCTCGCCGCGCACGTTGAGCACCTGCTTGCCGCTGCGGGTCTGGGCCACGACGTCATCCTCGGGCACGACGAAACCGTCGCCCGCGGTGGAGGCCACCAAAAGCTTGCGCCCCGGCTGGTGGATAAAGAGCGAGACGATCTGCACCTCGTTGGGCAGATCGACCATCAGACGCAAAGGCTCGCCCATGCCGCGCCCGCCGGGCAGATTGGCGGCGGAGACGGTGTAGAACCGCCCGTTTGAGCCGAAGACCAGCAGCCGGTCCGTCGTCTCGGCATGGAAGATGAAGCGCGGACCGTCGCCGTCCTTGAACTTCAACTCGCGGTTCAGGTCGATATGGCCGGTCATGGCGCGAATCCAGCCCATCTGGCTGCAGACCACGGTGATCGGCTCGCGGTCGATCATCGCCTCGATCGGCACGTCCTCGACCTCTCCCGCGGTGTCGAACTCGGTCAGACGCTGGCCGCGTTTGACACCGTCGATCACCCAGTCTTTGCCGAACTGCTTTTTCGTCGCACGCAGCTGGTCGGCGATGGTGGACCATTGCAGGTCCTCGCTTTCCAGCAGGTCTTCGAGCCCCGCACGCTCGGTCATCAGCGCGTCACGCTCGGCCATCAGCGCATCTTCTTCCAGACGCCGCAAGGACCGCAGGCGCATGTTGAGAATCGCCTCGGCCTGCACGTCCGACAGCCCGTTCTCGCGGCCTGCGTAGCTGTGCGGGATCGCGCGGGTGTCGCCGCTCTCAGCCAGCACGCCGGTGGCCTGCGCCTCGGCATCGGCGATGACCGCCAGCTTCGACACGTCGACCCCGGCCAGCGGCGAGACGTAAGCGGCCTCGTCCATGGCGCGGCTGAGCGTGTCCTGATGCGCACGGCTCCAGTCCTCGTACATCAACGCGGCCTTGGGGTCTTCGTCGTAGCGGATGATCTCGATCACACGGTCGAGGTTCAAAAACGCCGTGATCAGACCCTGCAACACCTCAAGCCGGTGGTCGATCTTGTCCATCCGGTGCCGAGAACGGCGCTGCAGCACCTCGCGCCGGTGGTCGAGGAAGGCGCGCAGCACTTCCTTGAGCGAACAGACCTTGGGCGTCTGCCCGTCGATCAGCACGTTCATGTTGAGCGAGAAACGCACCTCTAGATCGGAGTTGCGGAACAGCATGCCCATGAGCACGTTCGGATCGACGTTCTTCGAGCGCGGCTCGATAATCATGCGGATGTCTTCGGCAGATTCGTCGCGGATGTCGGCGAGAATCGGGATCTTCTTGGTCTGGATCAGCTCGGCGATCTTCTCGATCAGCTTGGACTTCTGGACCTGATAGGGAATCTCGGTGACGACGATCTGCCACGCGCCACGGCCCAGGTCCTCGACCTCCCAACGGCAGCGCAGCCGGAAGGAGCCGCGGCCCGTGCGATAGGCGTTGGCGATGTTCTCGGGCGGCTCGACGATGATGCCACCGGTGGGGAAATCCGGGCCGGGGACATAATTTAAGAGCGTGTCGTCACGCGCATCCGGCGTCTTGATCAAGTGGATACAGGCGTCGCAAAGCTCGGCGATGTTATGCGGCGGGATGTTCGTGGCCATGCCCACGGCGATGCCTGATGAGCCATTGGCCAAAAGGTTCGGGAACTGCGCGGGCAGCACCGCAGGCTCGGTCAGCGTGCCGTCGTAATTCTCGCGGAAGTCGACGGCGTTTTCGTTCAGCCCTTCGAGCATCGCCTCGGCCACGGCGGTCATCCGTGCCTCGGTGTAGCGCGAGGCCGCGGGGTTGTCGCCGTCGATGTTGCCGAAATTGCCCTGCCCGTCGACCAGCGGGTAGCGCACGTTGAAATCCTGCGCCAGGCGCGCCATCGCGTCGTAAATCGCGGCATCGCCATGCGGGTGATAGTTACCCATCACGTCGCCCGAAATCTTCGCCGATTTGCGGAAGCCCCCGGTGGACGACAGCCGCAACTCGCGCATGGCGTAGAGGATGCGGCGGTGCACCGGCTTCAGCCCGTCGCGCGCATCGGGCAGCGCCCGGTGCATGATCGTGCTCAGCGCATAGGTCAGGTAACGATCCCCCAAGGCGCGGCGCAGCGGCTCGGACAGGTCATTCGGGTCGAGTTCTGGGGGTGTGCTTGTGTCTGACATGACGGGTCTTTTAGCCAAGCACGCCAGAGCGGGCAAGCGACAGATTACCCGCAACCGACTCGGCAAAATGGCCGCTGGCACGGTTTCAAGTGAGAAAAAAGCAATACTTTTCGGCTATGCGAATTCTTGCCAATAGGAAATGAACCATTCGCGAAGTTTCGCGTTGGTCTCTCAACAGCAACATGGTTTGACACGGGACGAGGAACAGCAAAAATGAAACGGTTCATCTTTTTGACATTTGGTTTCATGGGCTGGGCATTCTACGAGATGAGCGGCGGGGCCGACTTCGTGCCCGCAGGCCCGCAAACGGCCAGCGCCGAAGCGGCTGAGACGGCCCTGATCGCCAGCGCCCCCCCCTCTTCCAACCTTGTCACTGCCACCGCCGCGAACGCGGCCCGCAAGGCGGAAAGCCCGATCACCCCCTTCGCCGAACGGACCCCTGCGCGTGATGCCACAGCGACCCGCGTGGCGCTGAACCTCACGACGCTGAGCGACCTGCCGCAGGCCAATGACGGGTTGGTGCAAAAGGCCGTGGCCACCCCTGCGGACCGCGCCGGGGCGAAAGTGGTGAAGGCCAAGGCCGTCAGCGCCCCCAAAGTGGAAAAGGCCGCTTACACGACGACAAACGCCAATGCGCCCACTGTCATCCCGAGCCTGATCGAAGGCGCTGACAACGGCGCGACCTTTGTCAGCACGACCCAGGCCGACATTCGCGAAGTCAACGGCACCCGCGTCAATGTCCGCGGCGGTCCGGGCACCAACTTCGGCGTGGTCGGCAAGCTCGGCAAAGGCGACGCTGTCGAAGTGATTGAAGACAATGGCGCAGGCTGGGTGCGTTTCCGCAGCGTCGACGGCAGCGAATCCGGCTGGATGGCCGACTTCCTGCTCAACAACGGCTAACTTGCCAATTCCATAGCATCGCGCGATGAAGGGCCTTTCACACGAAGGGCCCTTTGCATGTCTGCGACCCGCTCCATCCTCATCACCGGCTGTTCCAGCGGCATCGGCTATGCCGCCGCGCAGGGTATGCGCGCCCGGGGCTGGCGCGTTTTCGCTGCCTGCCGCCAACAAGCGGATTGCGACCGGTTGCAAGCCGAAGGATTCGACGCGCCCCGCCTCGATTACACCGATGAGGCCAGCATCCAAGCGGCGCTTGCCCATGTGCTGGACCAAACCGGCGGCACGCTCGACGCGCTGTTCAACAACGGTGCCCACGCCACGCCCGGGTTGGTCGAAGACCTCCCCACCGATGCCCTGCGCGAGATATTCGAGGCGAATTTCTTTGGCTGGCACAGCCTGACCCGCGCGGTGATCCCGGTGATGCGCAAGCAGGGGCATGGGCGCATCGTGCAGTGTTCCTCGGTCCTCGGCATGGTGGCGATGCCGTGGCGCGGGGCGTATAACTCCACGAAATTCGCCCTTGAAGGGCTGACCGATACCCTCCGGCTTGAGATGCGCGGCACCGGGGTCGCGGTGATCCTGATCGAACCCGGCCCCGTCACCTCGAAACTGCGGGCCAAGGCCATTCCGCGTTTCGAGCGCTGGATCGACTGGCAAAACAGCCCCCGCGCAGCGGAGTATGAAAGCACCATGCGCCCCCGGCTCTATGACGACAGCGGCAAGAAGGACCGCTTCGAACTCCCGCCCGAGGCGGTGGTCGAGAAGCTGGTCCACGCCGTCGAATCCCCCCGACCCCGCCCGCGCTATTTCGTCACAACCCCAACGCATATCGGCGGTGTTTTACGGCGTATCCTGCCGACGCGCGCGCTGGACTGGGTCACCAGCCGCTGATTTTGGTTGCGCGGCTGCCCGCTGCCGCTACATCTCAGGCCAACGAAAGGACAGCCCATGCCAAATGATCCGTTTTTCGTGATCGTCCTGATCTCTGTCGTGGCGGTCGCCGTAGTGCTCCTGATGGGGCTGGGCGGCTTTGCCACCGGGGGCAAATTCAACAAACGCAACGCCAACAAGCTGATGCGCTGGCGGATCATCGCGCAGTTCATCGCCGTGCTGCTGATCCTTGCATATGTCTATTTCCGAGGGGGCACGATCTGATGGTTGTACTGAACAAGATTTACACCCGCACCGGGGACAAGGGCACCACCGCCCTTGGCAATGGCGACCGTGTCGCCAAACATGACGCGCGGGTCGAAGCCTATGGCACCTCGGATGAGTTGAATTGTTTCGTGGGGGTGGCCCGGCTTGAGGCTAAGGGCGCCACGGATGAAGCGCTGGCGCGCATTCAGAACGACCTTTTCGATCTGGGCGCCGACCTCTGCCGCCCCGATATGGAAGCCGATAAGGATGCGGAATACCCGCCCCTGCGGGTCACCCAAGAACAGGTCGACCGGCTGGAGCGTGAGATCGACGTGATGAATTCCGAGTTGGAACCGCTGCGCAGCTTCATCCTACCCGGCGGGCGCGCGCTGGCCGCGCATCTGCATGTCTGCCGCACCGTGGCGCGCCGCGCCGAGCGGCTGGCGGTGCTGCTGGCTGAGCAAACGGCGGTGAACCCCGCCTGCGTGACCTATCTGAACCGGCTGAGCGATTGGTTCTTCGTCGCCGCGCGGATGGCCAATAACGCGGGCAAGGAAGACGTGCTTTGGGTGCCGGGGGCGAACCGGGCGTAAAATAGCGCTAACAGACGAAAAACCGGGAAAACGCCGCGTTCAAAACTGCCAACCTGCCGATTTTGGCCTGTTTTGATCCGATCCGCTTCGTTACACCCGTCTGGAGAATTAGGGAGACCGGGCCACCAGCCCGCGTCGCAAACTGAGGAGAGAGACCGCTCATGAAGGTACTGGTGCCTGTCAAACGCGTGATCGACTATAACGTGAAAGTTCGTGTCAAAGCGGACGGATCGGGTGTTGATCTTGCCAATGTGAAAATGTCGATGAACCCCTTCGACGAAATCGCCGTCGAACAGGCGATTCGTCTGAAGGAAGCCGGCCAGGCTGAAGAGGTCGTCGCCGTCTCCATCGGCGTGAAGCAAGCGCAGGAAACGCTGCGCACCGCCCTCGCCATGGGTGCCGACCGCGCGATCCTCGTGGTGGCCTCGGACGATGTGCACAAGGACATCGAACCGCTGGCCGTGGCCAAGATCCTCAAAGCCGTGGTCGACGAAGAGCAGCCGAGCCTCGTGCTCTGCGGCAAGCAGGCGATCGACAACGATATGAACGCCACCGGGCAGATGCTTTCGGCGCTGATGGGCTGGTCGCAAGCGACCTTCGCTTCCGACATCGCCATTGAAGGCGACAAGGCGAAAGTGACCCGCGAAGTCGACGGCGGCCTGCAGACCATCGAAGTCACCATGCCGACCGTGGTCACCGTGGACCTGCGCCTGAACGAGCCGCGCTACGCCTCGCTGCCGAACATCATGAAGGCCAAGAAAAAGCCGCTGGATGAGAAGACCGCCGAGGACTACGGCGTCGATGTCTCCAACCGTTTGGAAGTCGTGAAGACCGAAGAGCCCGCGGAACGCGCCGCTGGCATCAAGGTCGGCTCGGTCGACGAGCTTGTGGCGAAACTCAAAGAAGCGGGGGCTGTGTAATGGCTGTTCTTCTGATTGCAGAGATTTCCGACGGCGAACTGTCGATGGACGCAACCGCCAAGGCGGTGACCGCGGCCAAGCAACTGGGCGACGTGACCATTCTGGCGGCGGGCAGCTCTGCTGCGGCAGCTGGCGAAGCGGCGGCCAAGATCGATGGCGTCTCCAAGGTGCTGGTCGCCGAGGACGAGATGCTGGGCCACCGTCTGGCCGAAGCCACCGCGGCGCTGATCGTCAGCCTTGCCGGTGACTACGACCACATCGTCGCGCCCGCCACCACGGACGCCAAGAACATCATGCCCCGCGTCGCGGCCCTGCTTGATGTCATGGTGATCTCGGATGCCTCCGGCGTTGTCGATGCCGACACCTTTGAGCGTCCGATCTACGCGGGCAACGCGGTGCAGACCGTGAAGTCCAACGACGCCAAGAAAGTCATCACCTTCCGCACATCGACCTTCGATGCCGCCAGTGACGGCGGGTCCGCCTCGGTCGAGACCATTTCGGCAGCCGAGAACCCCGGCCTGTCCACATGGGTCGAAGACAAGGTCGCCGAATCGGACCGCCCCGAGCTGACAAGCGCGGGCGTGGTGGTTTCCGGTGGTCGCGGTGTCGGCTCCGAAGAGGACTTCGCCCTGATCGAGAAACTGGCCGACAAACTGGGCGCCGCCGTTGGCGCCTCCCGCGCGGCGGTTGATTCGGGCTATGCGCCGAACGACTGGCAGGTGGGCCAGACCGGCAAAGTGGTCGCCCCCGACCTCTATGTCGCGGTTGGCATCTCGGGTGCGATCCAGCACCTTGCCGGGATGAAAGACTCCAAGATCATCGTCGCGATCAACAAAGACGAAGAATCGCCGATCTTCCAAGTCGCCGACTACGGTCTCGTGGCAGACCTCTTCGACGCGGTGCCGGAACTGATCGAAAAGCTGTAAGGCTTCTCATATGAAACACCAAAGGCCCGCCGCTCTCGGCGGGCCTTTTTCGTGCATGCCCCTACCGGGAGCGTCAGGACATGCTTTGCAGCGCATCGGTCAAAGCGGCGGCGGCAGAGGCATGAGCCATCGGGCCCAGCATTTCCGACGCGGCCTGCGCCTCGAATTCACTGACCACCATGCCAGCGGTCGGCGCCCCTGAGGGGTCTTTGGGAGAGACGACCTCGATCTTGGCCGTGGCGTGCTGGGCCACCGCGTCCAACATTTCGCGTGTCACGAATAGCGGATCATGGCCCAACTCCCCTACCGGCTGCGCTGCTGTTGCGACCGGCGGGCGGTCAGCCAGCCAAAGCAGGAGCGTGCGCCCCTGTATCTGCCCCAACATCAAACGCATGCGCGCCATCCACGCCTGCTGAAGCTCCGCGCGCACCGCTTCGAACCGTTCGGGCGAGACCTGCATGAGATGGGTCAGCATGTGCCGGTTGAAGTGGAACTGCGAGAAATCGACCTCGCGGTAGATCGTCTGCAACAGCGCGGAGGCCCCGACGAAACGGTCGTTCCGACGCCGGTGCACGGAATAGAAACGGTTGGTCATGTTCTGCGCCCCCATGACCTGAACCACCGTCACATCTGCCTGCGAGGCGGCCTGCGCGACGAAAGGGTCATGGGCAAAGGCGTCGATCCCCGCGTTGGGAAAGCCGAAGTTCACACAGGTCTTGCCGATCTCGGCCTCGACCCGCGCGGGAAACGGCTCTTCAATGAATTTGCCATAGGTCTCCGTCCCGCCGAGAAAGGCGATATAGGGCGCCTCCAGCCGGCGGCGCGGGCCGCGAAACATCAGCTTTGACGTGCCATAGCGGCATGGCAAATAGTCCAGAGGCGCTGGCCCCACTGCATCATAGGTCATCGAACCCACCTTTTTGTTCACCCAAAGCCAGATTGCACAGCAGGGGCTGCGATTCTGTTAACGGGCGAATTTGTCGTGAGATTTCGTAAACAGCTGCCCTTGCGGCACCCCCGCCACGCGCCCTATTGTGCGCCGAACTCAAGCAAAGGACAGGCCATGGACATCCAGACAATCGGTATCGTGGGAGCGGGGCAAATGGGCAATGGGATCGCCCATGTCATGGCGCTGGCAGGCTACGACGTGTTGCTGAACGATGTCAGCGCCGATGCGCTGGCCAAAGCGATGAAAACCGTGACCGGCAATATGGACCGCCAAGTCAGCCGCGAGAAGATCACCGCCGCCGACCGGGACGCCGCCATGGCGCGGATCACCACGACGCAGACGCTAAGCGATCTGGGCCAAAGCGATCTGGTGATCGAAGCCGCGACCGAGCGCGAAACGGTGAAACAGGCGATCTTCGAAGACCTGATCCCGCATCTGAAGCCGTCGACGATCCTGACCTCGAACACCTCCTCGATCTCGATCACCCGTCTTGCCAGTCGCACCGACCGACCCGAAAAGTTCATGGGTTTCCACTTCATGAACCCCGTGCCGGTGATGCAATTGGTCGAATTGATCCGCGGCATCGCCACGGACAGCGAGACCTATGACGCTTGCAAAGCCGTGGTGGACCGTTTGGGCAAGACCGCCGCCTCGGCCGAGGATTTCCCGGCCTTTATCGTGAACCGCATCCTGATGCCGATGATCAACGAGGCGGTCTATACGCTCTACGAAGGGGTCGGCAACGTTGAGTCGATCGACAGTTCGATGAAGCTGGGGGCAAACCATCCGATGGGGCCACTGGAGCTTGCGGACTTTATTGGTCTCGACACCTGCCTTGCCATTATGAACGTTCTGCATGACGGGTTGGCGGATACGAAATATCGCCCCTGCCCGCTGCTGACCAAATATGTCGAAGCCGGTTGGTTGGGCCGCAAGACGCAGCGCGGGTTTTATGATTACCGGGGCGAAAAGCCCGTTCCGACGCGCTGAGTTGCGAGGGTGTTGGGGGCCCTGCCCCCATCGCGCCAGAGGCGCGATTCCCCCGAGGGTATTTTTAAAAGGATGAAGTTTAGTTGGTGAGCGCCAGAGTATGGGCGCGCAGCCAAGCCATGAAACCGCGCGGGTCGTCGGCCCAGCGGTCGATCTCTTCGCGGGCGAGCGGGTGGCCGACGATGGGGCCTTGGGGTTTGTCGCAGGCGTGGGCGATCTCATGCAGCAAGAGCCCTTGGCGCAGCATCGGGCTGAGCCTGTTGGCAATCTGATAGGCGCGGCTGTTCTGGCCCGGGAATCGCATCGGCACCACCTGCGCACCGGAACGGCGGATCATCTTGGCGGTGAAGACGTTCCATTCCGCTTCGACCGCCGGGCCCCACCAGCTTTCCGAGGCCGCAACGACGCCTGAGGGGAAGAGCGCCACGACGCCGCCTTCTTTGAGGTGGGCCATGGCCTTGGCGCGCATTTCCACGCCTTTGCGCTGCGCATCCGGGTCATGTGGGAAGGGCACCGGGATCATGTAGCTGCCTGCCACCTCGTCGATGGAGGTAAGCAGCGACCGGGTGAGGATACGATAATCGGGGCGTACGCGGCCGATGAGATCGGCAAAAATCATGCCGTCGACCATACCGTGGGGGTGGTTCGCCACGACGACGACCGGCCCCTCTTTCGGGATGCGGTCCAGCTGCTCTTGCGGCGTGGTGAGGTCGATGCCCATCGTGTCGAGCGCCGCGCGCCAGAAGGCCTGGCCTGAGGGGGTGCCGCGTTGTTCGAACTTACGGATCAGACGAAGGATTTTGAGCTTGCCGGTGAAAAGCTCCATCGCGGAGATCACCCGCGCCTTCCATGGGTCATCAAAGGTCGAGGCATAGGACAGGCTGCGGCGGTCGTATTTGGTGAAGGTCACCGTGCCGTCGCCTGTCTGGGCCGGCTCGGCCGCGATGTTTTGCACGTCTTCCATGGGGTCGGCGGTTCCTTTTCCCGCTTGGCGGGCCTAAAACCCTTCGCCGAACTTATCCGCCACGAGGGCAGTCAAAGCTTCGGCCAAGGCCTCGGCATCGGGGCCGGAGGTTTGGACATCGATGGTGGTGCCGCGCGACGCGCCGAGCATCAAGAGCCCCATGATACTGTCGCCCGAGGCCGACATGCCATCCTTGCTGACTTCGGCGCGGGCATCAAACGCCTCGACCACCTCGACCAATTTGGCGGAGGCGCGCGCGTGCAGGCCTTTTTCGTTAACGATCTTTAAAGAAAATTCGGGCATGACGTCTTGGGGCCTTCTAACCTGCGCTGACATTCTGGCTGTCGATATACTTCTTACCAGCTTCGAGCGCGGCACGCACGGCATCGGGCACATCCATATGTCGCGATTTGGCGAGTTTGATCAGCATGGGGAGGTTCGCGCCGTAGATGATCCGGCGGTTTTCCGGGCGGCAGGCCAAGAGGCTGAGGTTCGAGGGGGAGCCGCCGAAAAGATCGGTGACAACCACCACACCGGCGCCTTGGTCCACCGCATCGGCGGCGCCGCAAATCTCGCGTTCTTTGTCGGCGCGGTCATGGTCGGCTTCGATGGCGATGGCGCGCACGCCGAATTGGGATCCCACGACATGTTCGATGGCGGCAAGATATTCTTGCGCCAGCCCCCCATGTGCGACGATGACGATCCCGATCACGGCTTGCTTCCTTCACGATGCTGACGGTCCAGCTCTCGGTGCCTAATTGACACCTGCCAGCCCTGCTCTGCAAGGCGCAAAGCGTGATCTTCGGCCATGGCGACAGAGCGGTGTTGCCCGCCCGTGCAGCCGAAGGCGATGGAGATATGGGATTTGCCCTCTTCGCGGTAGGCGGGCAGCAGCAGCAGGCTGAGGTCGAGCACCTTGTCGGCGAAATCGGCGTAGCGTTTGTCCCCCGCCACATGGGCCGCCACGGAAGGCTCGCGCCCGTCGCCGCTGCGCAATTCGGGCACCCAATAGGGATTGTTCAGAAAGCGGCAGTCGTGCACCACATCAACGCCGCGCGGAAGGCCCCGTTTGTAGGAAAAGCTCTGCACCGAGACCGTGAGTTGGCGTTGCCCGCCGGGGGCGAACCATTGTTCGACCTCGGCGCGCAGCTCGTGAACGTTCAGCGTTGTCGTATCGATCAACACATCGGCGCGGGCGCGGATCGGGTGGAGCAATTCCTGCTCGCGCGCGATCCCGTCGACGGGGCGGTCAGCCGGGGCCAGCGGGTGGCGGCGGCGGGTTTCGGAAAAGCGTTGCAGGAGCACATCGGGCGCGCAATCGAGATAGAGCAGTTCCGCGCGCCACCCCGGTTCAGCCGTCAGGCGGCCCATCAGCTCCAGCACGCCTTCGGTGGAAAAGTCCCGGTTGCGGGCGTCGATCCCCAAGGCCACCGATTGCGCATCGCCGGGGCGGTCAAGCAGCGCGGGCAGCAACCGCAGCGGCAGGTTGTCGATCGCCTCGAACCCCGCATCCTCCAGCACGTTGAGCGCAGAGGACCGCCCGGCGCCCGAAGGGCCGGTGACAAGGACCAACCGCCGCGGGGCGGGGTCTGTTGATGAGGTTTGACTGATCAATTCGGTTCTTCCACACCTGACATATACAGATGAATTGCTGCCGCAAAATGAGCGCTATCGCATTTGTGAAAACAGGGCAACGTGACACCCCGTAGCATATGGCTGTGCCCTTCGGGAAGGCGCTGGTCTTCGGTGCGGGCCAGATCGACGACCAGGCCCAGCGGCACGGGGCCGTGATCCTCGCATCGCAGAATGCCGACATAGCGCGCCTCGATCAGGCCGCGGATCGGCTCGGGGACGCTGGCAATCACCTGATCCCCGTCGCGCATGATATCGGTGCGATCATCGGCCACCAGCTTGGCACCGAGGGCGATCAGTTGCAGGGCGAGCGACGATTTGCCAGCACCCGACGGCCCAAGGATCAGCACCCCGCGCCCATTGATCGCCACGCAGCTGGCGTGGAGGTTTTCGCGCTCGACGGTCATATCAGGCCCCGCGCCCGGGATTTAGGTGGGCAGCCCCACGACAAAACGCGCGCCGAGCGGTTCGGAGGTGATGTCGGCCTCGGTCGGGCGGATGTTCTCGGCCCAAATCACGCCGCCATGGGCTTCGACGATCTGCTTCGAGATCGCGAGGCCGAGGCCGGAGTTGTTGCCAAAATGCTCTTCGGGGCGCTGCGAATAGAAGCGTTTAAAGATTTTGCCGAGCGCCTGTTCAGGGATGCCGGGGCCGGTGTCCTCGACCACGATCAACACGCGATTGGCACGTTTGCGAGCCCAGACCCGGATCGCGTCGCCGTCTTCGCAAAAGGAAATCGCGTTGGTGATCAGGTTCACGAAGACCTGCGCCAAACGGGCTTCCAGCCCATGCACGGTGATCGGCGCAGCGGGCAGATCGGTGATGAAATCGATGCCTTTGGATTTCGCATCTTCGCCGAGGTACTGGCCCAGATTGCCCAGCATTTGCAGCAGGTCGAAGGGTTCTTCCTCTTCCTTGACCAGTTCGGAATCGAGCCGCGAGGCATTGGAGATGTCGCTCACCAAACGGTCGAGGCGGCGCACGTCATGTTCGATCACATCCAGCAGTTTCTCGCGCTGGTCGTCACGTTTGACCATGCGCAGCGTGCCCACGGCAGACCGGAGCGAAGCGAGCGGGTTCTTGATCTCATGGGCCACATCGGCGGCGAATTGTTCGTTGCCGTCGATCCGGTTGTAAAGCGCCGAAACCATGCCGCGCAGCGCGCCTGACAGGCGGCCAATCTCATCGGGCCGCGCGGTCAGATCGGGGATGCGGATACGGCCGGGGTTCATCTTGCGCGCGTCCTTGTCGCGGCCCAGTTCGGCGGCGGCAGAGAGGTCGGCCAGCGGATTGGCGATGGTCGAGGCCAGAACGAGGCTGAGGCCGATGGAGACGAGGGTCGCGATGACGAAAATCTGCAAGACGCGCTCACGTTCGCTGCGCACAAGGCGGTCGATCTCTCCCGCCGCGCTGGCCACGGCGACCACGCCGACGGGGGTCTCGCCCTGCATGATGGGGGTCACCACGCTGAAAAGCGTGCCGCCTTCGATGGCAAGCGTGCCTTCCAGCCGCGTGCCGCTGGTCACGCTGGTGCCGACCATGCCGCGCAATTGCTCTTCAAGCGGCGGGGTGGCGGTCACCTCATCGGTGCTGAAGGGGGCCGAAACCCGGTCCCAAAGCCAGTTCAACCCGTCGTTCAGCAAGGTCCGCTCACCCGCCTCGGAGGCGGCGAGGGCCTCAGCCACGGTGAGGCTGCCTGCGGTGCGGGCGACCAAGGTTTCCGCCGGATCATAGACAAAGACTTCGATGCCGCCGCGCAGGTCCAGCCCGTCGAGCGTGGCAGCCACATCGACGCCATCGCCGGTGGTCAGGTTCACCGGCGCGCCTGCGGGCAGTTGCGCTTCGATCACATCAGCGATCAGCTCGGTCTCAGAGACCAGCGCCGCGGCGCGTTGCAGCGCCAGACTGTCGCGCGAGGAATTAAGGTAGAGGATCCCCGCCACCAGAACGCTGAGCGCGATCAGGTTGAAGGTAATGATCTTGCGCGTCAGCGGCGAGGAGCGGAGCGAGAACAGCCCCCGCCGTTCACGCTTGACCCGAATTTCATCCGGCGCGGCACTGTCGGGGGTGACCCAATCGTCCCCCAATACAACATCACCGTCCCTGCCAGCAGCCATGTCCCGCACAAGCTTCCTTTCGACCCGCGTTAACCGACGGGCTTACTCTTCGTTATATCTATAGCCGATGCCGTAAAGCGTCTCGATCGCCGAGAATTCATCATCTGCGCTGCGCATCTTCTTGCGCAGGCGCTTGATGTGGCTGTCGATGGTGCGGTCATCCACATAGACCTGATCATCATAGGCCACATCCATCAGCTGGTCGCGCGATTTCACGAAACCGGGGCGCTGCGCGAGGGCTTGCAGCAGCAGGAATTCGGTCACGGTCAGCGACACATCCTTGCCCTTCCAGCTCACCGCGTGGCGCAGCGGGTCCATCCGCAGATCGCCGCGTTCCATCACCTTGGTCTCTTCGGTATCGCCGACCTCATTCGTCTCGACCGCGTCCTGACGGCGCAGAAGGGCGCGGATACGCTCGACCAACAGGCGCTGGCTAAAGGGTTTTTTGACGTAATCGTCAGCCCCTATGCGCAGGCCCAGCACCTCGTCGATCTCATCGTCCTTGGAGGTCAGGAAGATCACCGGCATCGCTGTTTTCTGGCGCAGACGTTGGAGCAGATCCATGCCGTCCATACGGGGCATCTTGATGTCCAGCACCGCCATATCGGGCAGTTTCTTGTTGAAGGCGTCCAGCGCCGCTTGGCCATCGTTATAGGTTTCCACTTCGAAACCTTCAGCTTCAAGAGTCATCGAAACGGATGTCAGGATGTTCCTGTCATCGTCTACCAATGCGATCTTTGACATTGCCTGCTTCCTTATGCTGCTCAATTCGTTCTTATTTTTGGAGTCAGTGATCTCCAATATTACAGATCGAATCAATCCTTAAGTGCGAATCGTGCCTCTGAGATGCACCAATTCCGTCATAATTTGGTTAGGAATGGCTAAATTGCCGCACTTTGACCGGCCCGGTCCAAGAGGAAGCCGGGGCCCCGCGCGCCGCATTGGGCCGGGTTCTAAGCGCTCGGAAACAAAGTTTTAGATGATGGCGCTAACTGTGACAAAGCTGCCTGTTCAACCTGAAAACGCCCGTGTTAAGAGGCTCTCAAGGCCCCCGACGCCCAGGGCAATTGCGCCCGCTCGGACACGTTCTGCGCTGCTCACGCGCTACCACAGGAGACATCATATGACATTTGGACGGGTAAACCCGCAGTTCAGCCTTGAGGATCAAAAGATCAGCGGGCTTGGCGATGTCTATTACAACCTGACCGAGCCTGCGCTGGTCGAGGCGGCATTGAAACGGGGCGAAGGCAGCCTTGGCAAAGGCGGGGCCTTCCTCGTGACCACCGGCAAGTTTACGGGCCGCTCGCCCAAGGACAAACATGTGGTCAAGACCGACAGCGTGGCCGAGAGCATCTGGTGGGAGAACAACGCCGAGATGTCGCCCGAGGGCTTCGACGCGCTTTACGAAGACATGCTCGCACATATGCAGGGCAAGGACTACTTCGTCCAAGACCTCGTCGGCGGGGCGGACCCCAAACATGCGATCAACGTGCGCATGGTGACCGAACTGGCATGGCACGGGCTTTTCATCCGCACCATGCTGCGCCGCCCCGACGCCGAAGCGCTGAAGGACTTCACTGCCGATTTCACCGTCATTAACTGCCCCAGCTTCCAGGCCGATCCGGCCAAGCATGACTGCCGCAGCGAGACCGTGATCGCGATGAACTTCGACCGTAAGATGATCCTCATCGGCGGCACCGAATACGCGGGCGAGAACAAGAAATCGGTCTTCACCCTGCTGAACTACCTGCTGCCGGAAAAAGGCATCATGCCGATGCACTGCTCGGCCAACCACGCCAACGGCAACCCGGTCGACACCGCGGTTTTCTTTGGCCTCTCGGGCACCGGCAAGACCACCCTCTCCGCCGATCCCGAGCGCACGCTTATCGGCGATGACGAGCACGGTTGGTCCGACAACGGCACCTTCAACTTCGAAGGCGGCTGCTATGCCAAGACCATCAACCTCAACCCCGAGGCAGAGCCGGAGATCTACGCTACGACCTCCAAATTCGGCACCGTGATCGAGAATATGGTCTTCGATCCCGATACTTTTGAACTCGACTTCGATGACGACTCGCTTACCGCCAACATGCGTGCCGCCTACCCGCTGCACTACATCTCGAACGCAAGTGAGAAGGCCGTAGGCGGCCACCCGAAAAACATCATCATGCTGACCTGTGACGCCTTCGGCGTGCTGCCCCCGATCGCGCGGCTGAGCCCGGCGCAGGCGATGTATCACTTCCTATCCGGCTTTACCTCCAAGGTGGCGGGGACCGAGCGTGGCGTGACCGAGCCGGAGCCCACCTTCTCCACCTGTTTCGGCGCCCCCTTCATGCCGCGCCGGCCCGAGGTTTACGGCAACCTGCTGCGCGAAAAGATCGCCCAACACGGCGCCACCTGCTGGCTCGTGAACACCGGCTGGACCGGCGGCGCCTATGGCACCGGCTCGCGGATGCCGATCAAGGCGACCCGCGCCCTGCTCAGCGCCGCCCTCGAAGGCCGTCTGGCGGATGCCGAGTTCCGTAAAG
This sequence comes from Sulfitobacter sp. 1A12779, assembly GCF_043557315.1. Taxonomy (NCBI): domain Bacteria; kingdom Pseudomonadati; phylum Pseudomonadota; class Alphaproteobacteria; order Rhodobacterales; family Roseobacteraceae; genus Sulfitobacter; species Sulfitobacter sp. 1A12779. Next base: position 508,051 of record NZ_JBIFFU010000001.1, on the reverse strand, counting down.
ACCCGAACTTCGGCTTCGATGTCCCTGTCGAGGTGAACGGCGTGGCCGACATCCTGCTCGACCCACGCCGCACATGGGACGACCCGGAGGCCTATGACCGTCAGGCGGCAAAACTGGTCAAGATGTTCTCGGACAACTTCGAGCAGTACCTGCCCCATATCGACGACGATGTGAAAGCCGCGGCGATCAGCTAAGCCTGTCGCCAAGGACGAAACAGAAAGGGCCGCCCCTGTTGGGCGGCCCTTTTCGCATCTCACGCTCCGTGGCCCTTAGCCCGCGAAAGTCACCTTCGCATCCAAAGGCATCTCGCGCAGGAAACTGTCATCCACCCCCACGATATTGACCGAGGTCGACCGGTCGACCGCCGCGATCAGGGCAAAGCTCTTGTCCGGATAGCGCCCTGCCATCAGCAAACGTTTATAGGCCAGAGGCACCGGCGCGCCCCCCTCCTCCCGCGGGATTTCGGTGACGACCTCGTCCAAGCGAACGCCACAGGTCGCTTCGACCTCCCGAAAGGGGTAGTTCAACATATTCTCGAACTCAGGACCGCCCGGGAAGAGTTTGATGGGCCGCCCGATGCTGCTGCGCGCATTGGTCCAGCCCCACCATTGCGTGTAAAAGGATTTCTCCCCCACTTCGGTACAAATCCATCCGTTGGGCGAGTCGCGGTACACCAACACATAGGGGCGCATGGCGCGAAAGGCTTCGCTTTCCAACTCACCCCGGCTCAGGCTCCACGCCTGCAACACGGCCTGAAGCATGGCAGAGCCACCGTCCCAGATCAGCGACAGGGGCTGCTGTTGTTGGTGAAAGGACCAGCCGTTCGGCTCTTCATGCGAAAGGCGCAGCATGCCATCGGCATGGCGCGTCTTGCCATCCAGCCACAGCTTGCCCCGGTCGAGAATATCGCGTGCCTCGGGCAAGGCTTCCACGCCGACCTTGGTCAGGGAATAGCGGCGGTTCTCAATCGTGAAGAGCGGCGCGCCCATCGCCTCTTCCAACTGCTGGATATGCCGCCGGACGGTCTGTCGCGTGCTGGCCAATTCGGCCACCGCATGGCTGAGGTTCAAAGTATGCGCCAGCATCACGAAAGAGCGCATCATCTCGAACAAAAGGGCCGGGGCGGGGTCCTTTTGCAAGGTTTGGGGCACGGGTGCGACCGGCTCAATATCGGACATATGCTGGTTCATAGGCAAGGGATGGTACATGAATCACCCGGTAACGCAATATAATCCATACAGCTAGGGTGAATTGGTTAACGCAAAGAGGCCAGATCTAGGCAATTGATCCTCAATACATTGCGGGTAGTGAATATATTGTACTCAATCTGAGGTATTGAACCATGTCCCACCCCGTAGACGTTCACGTCGGTCGTCGGCTCAAGCAGGCACGCACCCTGCGACGGCAATCCCAGACCGATGTGGCACGCGAACTCAAACTGTCGTTTCAACAGATTCAAAAGTATGAAATCGGCTCCAACCGGATCGCCGCCAGCCGTTTGCATGAGCTGGCCCGGATACTCAACGTCACCCCCGGCTATTTTTTCGAAGGGCTGGATGACGACAAGCCCGAGGCCAGCAACGACCCCTCGCTCGACATCGTAAACGCCATCGGCTCCATCAAGGATGATGCGGTAAAGGCCCGAATTCTAACGTTTATTGAGGATGTTGCCGGCGTCACCGTCGCGCGCAAAGGCTGATCACAGCCCGTCATTCACACAAAACTCCGCCCGGGCCATACGCTCACACCACCTGTCCAACGGCCACGAAAGCCCGCGGCAAACTGATGCGCACCCGCTTTAAGGGCCGGCACAAATCACCGGCGTCTCCCACCTTCACGCCACCAGCGTTTCCGCCTTTTTCAAATCGACAGAGACCAATTGGCTCACCCCCTGCTCCGCCATGGTGACGCCAAAGAGCCGGTCCATCCGGGCCATCGTCACCGCATGGTGCGTGATGATCAGAAAGCGCGTGTCGGTCTGACGGCACATCTCATCCAGCAGATCACAGAACCTGGTCACATTTGCGTCATCAAGCGGCGCGTCGACCTCATCCAACACACAGATCGGCGCCGGATTGGCGAGGAAGACGGCAAAGATCAGCGCCATCGCGGTCAATGTCTGCTCCCCCCCCGACAGCAGGCTAAGGGTGCTCAGCTTCTTGCCCGGCGGCTGGCACATGATCTCCAACCCGGCTTCCAAGGGATCGTCGCTTTCGACCATCACAAGGTTCGCCTCACCGCCGCCGAAGAGATGGGTGAACAGCATCGAGAAATTCGCATTCACCTGATCAAAGGCAGTCAGCAGCCGCTCCCGCCCCTCGCGGTTGAGGCCCGCAATGCCGCTGCGCAGGGTCTTGATCGCCTCTTCCAGATCGGCCTTCTCAGTCAGCAGCGCTTCGTGCTCTTCGCGTATCTCTTTGGCATCGTCCTCGGCGCGCAGGTTCACTGCGCCCAAGGAATCCCGCTGCCGCTTGTACCGGTTCACGTCCTCTTCAAGCGTTTCCACCGGCGGAATCTGAACCGTCTCGACATCGAGCGCCTCGCGCAGCGCCGCGGGCGTGCTTTGCCGTTCGTCCTGAATGCGCTCTGCCGCATGGGTCACCGTTTCACGGGCGGCATCGCTGCGCGCCTCGGCCCGGGCACGGGCCTCCCGCGCATCCGAGGCCTGCCGCTCCGCGTCGCGCTCGGCATCCGTCGCGGCTTTCAAGGCGGCTTCTGCGGCGGCGAGCGTTTCCGTGGCATGGGCGCGGCGGGCCTCGGCAGAGGTGATCGCGCCCGACAGGTCTTCGCGCTTCGCCGCGATCTCCGCCGGAACGGCGCTCGCCTCAGTCAATTCGGCCTCCGACGCGGTCTTGCGCTCGACCAATTCAGCGCTGCGCTTGCCCGCCGTTTCCAAGCGATTCCGCCAGCCGCTGACCTCTTTCGCGACCTCTTGCAGCCGCCGTCTGCGCGCCTCGCCCTCGCGGCGCAATTCGTCATGGGCCGAACGGCGCGACATCATGGTGATCCGCGACGCCTCGACCGTCATGCGGACATCCTCGACAGTCGCACGGGCGGCGGTAAGGTCATCCAAGCCCGCCAGCGTGCGCTCGGCGTCCATCACCTCGGCCCGCGCGGTGATCGCGGCTTCCTCATGGCGTTTCACGGCTAGGCCGAGGGACTCCAACCGACTTTGGGCGAGGTTGCGATCTGCCTCCGCCCGACTTAACGCGCGGCCGGCCTCGGCGACTTGCCTGTCGGCATCGCGCCGCGCCTCGCGGGCCCGTTTGTCGGCCTCGGCCTGTTCGGCCAATTGCTGCTGCAGGGTCTCATGCGCCGCCCGCGCTGCATCGGCACGGGTGCTCGCCTGTTCCAGCGTCTGTTTCAGGACTTCCAACCGGTTCAACTGCTGCAAGCGCAGCGCGGCTGCCGAGGGCGCATCTTCGGCCATCGCGCGGAAACCGTCCCACCGCCAGAGGTCCCCCTCCTTCGACACCAAGCGCTGCCCCGGCTGCAACTGCGCCTGAAGCTCTGCGCCCGCTTCGGCATCAACGAGCCCGACTTGGGCCATCCGGCGCTCTAGCACCTGCGGCACGGTGACATGCTGCGTGAGCGGGGGCACCCCGGCGGGTAGCGGCTGCGGCTCCGGGTAGCTCGGCAAATGCGCCCATCCCGAGGGGCGATCGGCCTCTACCTCAGGCGCACGCAGGTCATCGGCCAAGGCCGCGCCGAGCGCTTTCTCAAAGCCCTGTTCCACCTGCAACCGGTCGAGAATCTGCCCGCCTTCGGCACTGTCACGCTCTACCAATTTCGCCAGCGCGCCAACCTCGGCGCGAAGGGCCTTGGCCTCGCCCTCCGCCTCAGAGCGCTCCGCGCGGGCCTCGGCCTCGCGCGATTGCGTGTCGGCGCGGGTCTCTTCGGCAGCCAAAAGGGCGGCATCCGCCGCCGCCGAGGCGGTGACGGCAGCGGCTTCGGCCTTCTCAGCCGCCGCGAAATCTAGCCCGGCCTTGTCGAGGGTCGCTTGGCTTTGCGCCACCGCATCGCGGGCCTTGCGGGCCTCGACCTCCGACTTTTCCGACGTCTTGCGGCTGTCCTGAAGCAAGCGTTCCGCCGAACTGTGGCGCGCGGCCAAACGGGCCACGTCTTCGGTCTGCTGCGAAAGATCGGCCTCGCGGGTTTGCAAGACTTCGGCTGCCTCCCGCGCGGCCTGTTCCGCCGCCTTAACCGCGCTGTCGTGCCCCTTATCCGCCTTGGCGAGGTCTGCCGCTTCCTCTTCGAGACGCGCGATCGTTTCTTCCGCGTCGCGGTTCAGCCCGCCTTCGCGTTCGATGTCGCGGGTCAGCTGGGCAATGCGGCCTGTCAGGGTTTCGATCAGCGACGCCGCCCGCGCCTCTTCCTCGGTCAGGGTGTCGCGCTGCGTGGTGAGACGTTGCAGGATCGCAGTCGCAATCGCCTCTTCCTCGCGCAGGGGTGGCAAGGCGGCTTCGGCCTCTGCCCGCCCTTCGGCCACGCGGCGCACCTGCGCTTCGGCCTCTGCCGTGGCGGCGACGCGAGCACGCAATTCCCCCTCGGCTTTCGCACGCGCCTCATCGGCTTCGCGCCAACGGCGATACAGCAACAAGCCCTCTGCATGGCGCAATGCTTCGCCAATCTCACGATACCGCGCCGCCTGCCGGGCTTGTCGGGCCAGAGTGGCCAATTGCGCGGCCAGTTGTTCGACAACATCGTCTACGCGGGCGAGGTTTTGCTCCGCCCCGTTGAGTTTCAACTCGGCCTCATGGCGGCGCTGATACAGACCCGAGATGCCAGCGGCCTCTTCCAAAATGCGACGACGGCTTTTCGGCTTTGCGTTGATCAACTCGGCAATCTGGCCCTGCCGCACCAAAGCGGGGCTATGCGCCCCGGTCGAGGCATCGGCGAAAAGCATCTGTACATCGCGCGCGCGCACATCCTTGCCGTTCACCTTATAGGCGCTGCCCACGTCGCGGGTGATCCGGCGGACGATTTCAAGCGCGTCTTGCTCGTTAAACCCCGCAGGCGCCAACCGGTCGCTATTATCAAGATGCAGCGCCACTTCGGCGAAGTTGCGCGCGGGCCGGGAGGAGGCACCGGCGAAGATCACATCTTCCATGCCGCCGCCGCGCATGGCGGTCGGGCGGTTTTCGCCCATGACCCACCGCAGCGCTTCGAGCAGGTTGGATTTGCCACAGCCATTCGGCCCCACGACCCCGGTCAACCCGTCGGAAATGACGAGGTCAGTCGGGTCCACAAAGCTTTTGAAGCCGGTTAATCTGAGTTTGGAAAAGCGCAAGTTAGCCCTGCCGTGATTGATTCTCGCCTGAGCGGCGAACTTGCCGTTTGGCATGGGTCCGAGTCAATCAAAAGCCCCAAGGGAGAGGGGGCGGTCGGCGGTTATCCACAAGATATTGTCTTGATCGGCGAGTTTGCCCTATCGGGCACGCGGTTGGATCGGGTCGATAGCACGCTTCGCCCATTCCGCGCCCCTCGCCCCATGCGATGCCGCAATACAAAGCCCGGGCTAATCACAGTCTAGCACCCCAAGCGCCAGCGCCTGATCGCCCAGAACCTCCTTCACCTCACAGTCGCTAACAAGTGCCATCGCGCGCCCGGCCCGCGCGCGGATGGGGCCAAAGCGTGGTGCGTATTGGGTGTTTACCCGCACCGCCTCTGCCCGTTCCCCTCGAACGCGCACATCGAACACCGACCCCTCCACGGTGATCCGCTGCGCCGGCAGCCCCCGAAACTCCCGACTGGGCGCCGTACAGGCCGCGAGGCCGAACAAAATCGCAATGATAAAGAGCAACCGCATGGCGCAACTCTGCCCCGGCAGAGTTAACAAAAGCCTAACGCAAAAGAAAAAGCCCCGGCGGGGCCGGGGCTTTTAAAAATCTATAAGGCGCTGGCTTAGTGCAGCTTGGCTTCGACTTGAGCGATGCCATTGTCGATCAGCTTGTTGCCCTGTGCGGCGGTCATCTGCTTGGCGATCACGTCGCGCGCGGCGGCCACGGCGATGGTCACGGCTTGGTCGCGGACTTCCTTCACAGCGGCGGCCTCGGCCGAGCTGATCTGGTCTTTCGCGGCGGCCATGCGACGCTCAAGCGACTTGGCCATATCCGCCCGCGCCTGTTCGGCGGCAAGACGGGCGTCTTCCTTGGCAGAAGACACGATCCGGTCCGCTTGGTCCTGCACCTCTTTCTGCTTGCGCTCGTAAGAGGCCAGCAGGGTTTGCGCTTCTTCACGCAGGGCGCGGGCTTCTTCCAGCTCGGTCTTGATGCCGTCGGCGCGTTTGTCGAGCATGCCGATCAAAAGCGTTGGCACCTTGAAGTAAATCAGGATCCCAAGGAACAGCAGGAAGGCCAGCAACACGATGAAATCGGTGTTGCGCAGCGAAAAGAAAGGCCCCGTGGCGGCAAGCGCCGGCGAAGCGGCGAGACCGGCGAGCAGGGTCGAAAGTGTCAGGCGCATGGATTTGGTCATGGCTTATCCTTTCATCCGCGCGTCGACGGCAGCGCTGACGGTTGCGGTATCGGCCGTGCCACCCAGAGCGGCGACGAGGGCCTCGGCGGTGTCCTTGGCAACGGCTTGCACGTTGTCCATGGCGCCCGCGCGAATTTCGGCGATGGCTTTTTCCGATTCTGCCACTTGCGCGGCAATCTCGGCATCGGCCTTGGCCATTTCGGCATCCAGATCAGCCTGCATGTCCGCTTTTGCCTGAGCCACGATCTGCTGTGCCTCGGCACGGGCGTCGATCAGGGCCTTGTCATAGGCGGCTTCGGCTTCCTGCGCCTTGACCTTAAGGTCTTCGGCAGCCGCGATGTCATTGGTGATGGTCCCTTGGCGCTCGGCCAAAACCGCACCGATACGGGGCAGAGCCACGCGCGACAGGATCAGGTAGGTGGCGATCAGCGCCAGGATCAGCCAGAAAATCTGGTTGCCCCAGTGATCGAAGTTCAGCTGCGGCATGCCCGGCGTTTCGGCAGCATGGGTCGCAATGCCGGTCGCGTCGGCCAGCCCGTCGCTGGTTGTTACAGTTGCCATCGTGGCTTCTCCTTGGAAACTTTGCCGTTACAGCCGGGCAGACACGGCGATGCGCGCCTGCCCGCTCGTAAGGATTACAGTTCCGAGAGCTTAGACAGCGAACATCAGCAGCAGAGCGACGAGGAACGAGAAGATCCCCAGAGCTTCTGCGAAAGCGATGCCGATGAACAGGGTCGCTGTCTGGCTTGCGGCTGCCGAGGGGTTGCGCAGTGCGCCGGACAGGAAGTTGGCGGCAACGTTGCCGACACCCAGGGCTGCGATGCCTGTGCCGAGACCTGCGATGCCTGCGCCGATATGTGCGAGTTGACCTTCCATTGGGGTATCTCCTTACGATTGGAAGTTAAAACTTTGACGGGAAACCCCGCCGTTGTTGGGGTTGTTAGTGTGCCGGGTGCAGCGCGTCCTTGAGGTACACGCATGTCAGGATGGTGAAGACATAGGCCTGAATGAAGGCCACCAGCACTTCGAGACCGTACATCGCGGTGATCGCGACGACCGAAACGGGCGAGATGACAGCGATGGCGGCGAAACCGGCGAAAACCTTGATCACCGCGTGGCCCGCCATGACGTTACCCGCCAGACGAATGGAGTGGCTGACCGGGCGCACGAAGTAGCTGATCAGCTCGATGATCGCCAGCACGGGGCGCAGGGCCAGAGGCGCCGAGGACACCCAGAAGAGGCTTAGGAACGCCGCGCCATTCTTGACGAAGCCGACGACGGTCACGGTGATGAACACCGCCAGCGCCAGCACCACGGTCACCGAGAAATGCGCGGTGGGGGTGAAGGCTGTCGGGATCAGGCCGAGGAAGTTGGCCATGACGATGAACATGAACAGGGTCATGATATAGGGGAAGAACTTCAGCCCCTCTTTGCCGCAGATGTCTTCGACCATCTTGTGGATGAAGCCATAGGCCAGTTCGGCGACCGATTGCATGCGGCCCGGAACGACCGAGCGGCGCGCGCTGCCCAGAACGAGCATCGCGAAAGTGGCCAGAACCGCCAGCGCCATCCAGAAGGTCGCGTTGGTGATGGTGTACCAAGCAACGGAAGCATCGTCGCCAAAGAGCGGCGATACGATGAACTGGTCCATCGGGTGGAATTCCAGACCGCCTGTTTCAGCGCCGTGTGTCTCTGTTGCCATCTCAGGCTCCCTCGTCCTTGCCCGAATGGGGCGTATCCTGTTCGGCCGGTTCGGCCTGTTGTTTACCCTGGATTTCCTCAGCGGTGCGGAGCATCGTCTTCACCCCCGCCGCAAGGCCCAGCATTACAAAGAGCACCATGAAGATGGGCAGCGTGCCAAAGAGCACATCCAGCCCGTATCCGATGCCGAAACCAATCCCAAGACCGGCCACAAGTTCGATCACCATCCGCCATGCCATATTGGCCTGCGAATAATGTTCATCCGCCCGGGGCTTGGGTGCGCCGCGTTCTTTCGCAGCTGCCAGTCTGGCCTCAAGCTGCTCCATCTGCTGCCGTTGGTCCGGGCTGGTCACACCAAAATCCCCTTAGGAATATCTGCTGCGGTGCTACTGTCAGGGCGGGTTAGAGTCAACAACCTTGGCCGCCGGAGCTTTCCACGAGTTTACAAGGACTTACGGAAGGCGGAGGCTACCCACACTTGAAACGGGCCCGGCAAATCCCAAGGAAATCGCGCCGAAGGGTTATTCAACTCAGCGGTTAAGTTAGCCGCAATGCCCGCTTTCGCCTGTGCGCGCCCCGCGCTATTCAAGCGTATGACCCAAGACCTCGATCAGGTGTTTGCCGCCCTCGCCGACCCCACGCGTCGCGCCATCCTCGCCATGCTGCTGGAGGATGATATGGCCGTGACCGATGTCGCCGAGCCCTTCGAGATGTCGCTCGCCGCGATCTCGAAACACCTGGGCGTGCTGACAGCGGCGGGGCTGATCAGTCAGGAAAAGCGGGGGCGGGTGAAATGGTGCAAACTGGAACCGGATGCGCTGCGCGATGCTTCGGTTTGGATGCAGGGGTTCGGGCAATTCGAGCCGGTGAACCTTGATGCCTTCGAACGTTTCTTGGAGATCGAACTGCCTGAGGGCGGCGAAGGCGAGATGCGTTCAGGGTCAGAGTAGGTGAAACTTATATAGATAGAGTGATCCCCCCTTGCCACGAGGTAAATAAGACAAGGGGAGGATCAATCGACGGTCAGATGACGCCGAATGCGAAACGCAAAATAGCCAAAACCACGACGATCAACCCGATCAGGTAAATAATACTACGCATGGTGGTGTCCTTCACTGTTAATTCACGCCCCAACGCCGGGCGTCGCGCTTAGGTTCCGCCGATTCCGCAACTTTTTGAATTTTTTATGACCTTTCTTCGCCATCCGCGCGCAGCAGCAGCGAAAGCGCGAGGATCGTCATCAACACCCCGCCCCAGACCAGCGCCCCCGGCAGGTCATTGCCAAAGCCCAACTCCCACAGGATTACCCAGCTGGGCGTGAGATAGGTATAGGCCATGACCTTGGCCGAAGGCAGCCGCAGCGCCGCGAATTGCAGCAGAACCACCGTGGCCGCCGTGGCGAAAACCGCGACATAGAGGATGGTGATCCAGACCAAGGGGCGCAGGGCGCTCCAATCGATCGCGCGGAGGTCTTGCCAGCCGTAAAGCCCCAAGAGCACCGTGCCCGCCAACAGGGTGCCAAAGGTGAACATCACCGCGCTTTCGCCGCGGTTCAGTCGCCTTACCATGGGGGTATAGAGCGCGTGGCTGACGCAGCCGACGAAATAGATCGCCTCCCCCCGCCCGATGTCGAAGGCCAAAAGCGCCGCAAGGTCGCCGCGAAAGATCACCCAAAGCGCCCCGGCCCCGCCGATGGCCAGCGCCAGCGCCATGCGCGGCGTCATGACCTGCCGCATCAGCAGCCAGGCAAACCCCGCCGCCATCACCGGCACGAGGGTAAAGACCGCCGCCGCAGCCACCGGGGGCGCGGTCTTCAACCCTTCGAACATTAAGACAAAGTAGAGCGTGAACAGCCCCGCCAGCACGAAATAGCGCCAAGGCGCTGCAAAGCCCGCCCGGCTGATATCGCCCCGCCCCCATGCCAAGGCCCCGACCAAAACCGTCGCCAAGGCAAAACGCACGGCGTTCAGCGCCGTCGGCGTGATCTCATTCGCCACCTGCGCCCCGAGCGAGAATGACCCCGCCACCAGAGCCGAGAAGCAAAGCATCGCCAGATGCCCCTGCGCCGCGGCGCTTATTCGGGACATGCGACAGCATCCTCGGCATGTTCCTTGAGGAACCGCAGCACCGCCTGCACCTTGCTGGTGCGGTGCAGATCAACATGGGTGACCAGCCACAGCGCACTGCCCCAATCGGGGCGCGGCGCGTGAATCTCGACCAATTGCGGATCATTGCGCCCCATGGCCGCGGGCAAGTCGCCGATCCCCGCCCCGGCCCGCAGCGCCGCCTCCAGCGCCGCACCGCTGGTGCTGCGCCATGTCACGCATTCCTCCGGCACCGTGGCCCAAAGCCACTTGTGATAGGGCGCGCGGCTGTCTCGGTTGTCGGCGGCGATGAAACGGTGCTTGTGATAATCTTCCGGCCCCTGCGGGATGCCGTACTGCGCCACATAGTCCCGGCTGGCATAGGCCCCCACCGCCAACTGCGCATAGGGCTGCACCACATTGTCGGGCTGATCCGGCGCGGCCCCAGCACGGATGGCGACATGCGCCTCGCCATATTCCAGCCGGAACAAGCGGTCTCCGATCAGATAGCGCACCACAAGTTCGGGGTTTTGGCGCTGGAACTCGGTCAGCAAAGGCGCAAGCTGCGGGGCCAGAAAATCAAGCGAAGTGATCACCAACTCCCCCGAAACATCGCTGCCGCGCCCTTTGATCCGCCCCGCCAATTGGCTGAACTGGTCGTCCGTCGCCCGCGCCACCCGCAGCAGGTCCTCCCCCGCCTCAGTCGCCGTGTAGCCGCGCGCATGACGCTGAAACAGCTTCACGCCGAGCCGCCCCTCCAGCGCGTCGATATGGCGGATCACGGTTGCATGATGCACGCCCAGCACCTCTGCCGCGCCGCTGACGGTGCCAAGCTGGGCGACCTGATAGGCGGTTCTGATCTCGTCCCAATTGTCCATTGTTCACCTCGCCTTCCCGACTTGTGCATTTACGAACATGGTCACGCTCATTCTGGCAGTTGCGTTTGCGAGCACAATGGCCAATTCCATGCCATCAGATTTACCCTTGGAACAAGGATCAACACCATGGCCACATTGCGCATTGAAACCTCGGTGAACCGCGAAAACTCCGTCACCCGCCAACTGACGGACCGGATCATCGCAACCCTGGGCGACAGCGACGTCGTCACCCGTGACATCGCCAGCGAACCCCTGCCGCTGATCGATTCGACATGGGCCAGCGCCCGGGTGAAACCCGCCGAAGAGCGCACCGAGCTGGATCAAGAAGCCCTCGCCCTCTCCGACGCGCTGGTCGCCGAAGTGCAGGCCGCCGATACGATCGTGATCAGCGCGCCCATCTACAACTTCACCATTCCCGCCTCGCTCAAAGCCTGGATTGACCTGATCGCCCGCGTTGGCGTGACCTTCCGCTACACCGAAGACGGCCCCCAAGGGCTGCTGGAGGACAAACGCGTCATCGTGGCCTTCGCCTCGGGCGGGACGGGCATCGATTCCGCCGCCGATTTCGCCAGCGGCTACCTCCGCTTTGTGTTGGGCTTTCTGGGCATCACCGATGTGACCTTCGTCGCGACAGACCAACTGGCCGTGGACGCCGAAGGCACCATCGCCCGCGCCCATGCGCAGATCGACGCGCTGCGCGACGCGGCCTAAGCGCACCGCCCTCTCTTCCAAAACTGCCGCGTCCCCACACCGGGGGCGCGGCTTTTTCGTGGCGGCCTTTCGCCAGCCGCCCCACGCGGCTTGACTCGCACCCCCGCAGCGCGTAAACGCCAACCGATCTCCGGAAGCATTGCCTTCCGGTCCCGGCCTGTCGTCGGGATCGCCCCCAGTCAGCGCGTTGCGCCCACTGGGGCGTTTGTGCATTTTCGCGCGCGTCCTTAAATAGGGGCAAGTGCAACCGACCCGAAAGGCCCTGTGCCCATGTTTGAAAATCTAAGCGAACGGCTCTCTGGTGTCTTTGACCGCCTGACCAAACAAGGCGCGCTCAGCGACGAGGACGTCAAGACCGCCCTGCGCGAAGTGCGCGTCGCCCTTTTGGAAGCGGACGTTTCGCTGCCCGTGGCGCGTGAATTCGTCAAGACGGTGCAGGAAAAGGCCACGGGCCAAGCGGTGACCAAATCGGTGACGCCGGGCCAGCAGGTCGTCAAGATTGTCCATGACGCGCTGATCGACGTGCTGAAAGGCGAAGGCGAACCCGGTTCGCTGAAAATCGACAGCCCGCCCGCGCCGATCCTGATGGTCGGCCTGCAGGGCGGCGGTAAGACGACCACCACCGCGAAACTCGCCAAGCGCATGAAAGACCGCGATGGCAAGCGCGTGTTGATGGCCTCGCTCGACGTGAACCGCCCCGCCGCGATGGAGCAGTTGGCGATTCTCGGCACGCAGATCGGCGTCGACACGCTGCCAATCGTCAAGGGCGAAAGCCCGGTGCAAATCGCCAAACGCGCCAAAACGCAGGCCGGCTTGGGCGGCTATGACGTCTATATGCTCGACACCGCGGGCCGCCTGTCCATCGACGAAGAGTTGATGAGCCAAGTCGAAGCCGTGCGCGACGTGGCCAATCCACGTGAAACATTGCTGGTCGTCGATGGCCTGACCGGTCAGGATGCCGTGCACACGGCTGAGAACTTTGACGCGCGTATCGGCATCTCTGGCGTGGTGCTGACCCGGATGGACGGCGATGGCCGTGGCGGTGCTGCGCTCTCGATGCGGGCCGTGACCGGAAAGCCGATCAAGTTCGTCGGTCTGGGCGAAAAGATGGACGCGCTTGAGACCTTCGAGCCCGAGCGCATCGCGGGCCGCATCCTCGGCATGGGCGACATCGTGGCGCTGGTCGAGAAGGCGCAGGAAACCATCGAGGCCGAACAGGCCGAGAAGATGATGAAGCGCATGGCCAAGGGTCAGTTCAACATGAACGACCTGAAGATGCAGCTTGAACAGATGATCAAGATGGGCGGCATGCAGGGCATGATGGGCATGATGCCCGGCATGGGGAAAATGGCGAAACAGGTCGAAGATGCCGGTTTCGACGACAAGATCCTCAAGCAGCAGATCGCCCTCATCCAGTCCATGACCAAGAAAGAGCGCGCCAACCCTGCCCTGCTGCAGGCCAGCCGCAAGAAGCGTATCGCCAAGGGTGCCGGCATGGAGGTCTCGGACCTCAACAAGCTGATGAAGATGCACCGCCAGATGTCCGACATGATGAAGAAGATGGGCAAGATGGGCAAAGGCGGTATGCTCAAGCAGGCCATGAAGGGCATGATGGGCAAGGGCGGCATGCCCGGCGGCATGGACCCTTCCCAGATGGACCCCAAGGCGCTGGAAGCGGCGGCCAAACAAATGGGCGGCAAGCTGCCCGGCGGTCTGGGCGGCATGGGCGGTGGCCTCGGCGGGGGCATGGGCCTGCCCGGGGGCCTTAGCGGTTTCGGGAAGAAGAAATGACCGAGCCCGTCACAGATACCGCCGCCCGCGCCGCCGAGCTGTTGAAAGAGCACCGCGCCTCGATCGACCGGCTCGACGCGATCCTCGTCTATACGCTGGGCGAGCGGTTCAAACACACGCAGGCCGTGGGGAAACTCAAGGCCACGCACGACCTTCCCCCCTCCGATCCGGCCCGCGAAGCGGCCCAGATCGAGCGGCTCGAAGATTTGGCGGAAGCGGCGGACCTCGACCCCGTCTTCGCCAAGAAGTTCTTGAACTTCATCATCGCCGAAGTCATTCGGCACCACAAAACCCACCAAGAATAGGACGGCCTCCCGTCCCCCCAACCAACCTAAAGGATTAAACACCATGGCAATGAAAATTCGTCTCGCCCGCGGCGGCTCCAAAAAGCGCCCCTTCTACCGCATCGTGGCCGCCGACAGCCGCATGCCGCGCGATGGCCGCTTCATCGAGAAGCTGGGCACCTACAACCCGCTGCTGCCCAAAGACAGCGAAGACCGCGTGAAAATGGACGTTGAAAAGGTTCAGGAATGGATCGCCAAAGGCGCCCAGCCGACCGAGCGCGTTGTTCGCATGCTGGAAGCCGCTGGCGTCCGCGAAAAGACCGAGCGTAACAACCCCAAGAAGGGCGCACCGGGCAAGAAAGCCCAAGAGCGCGCGCAGGAGAAAGCCGACAAGGCTGCTGCCGCTGCCGAAGCTGCCAACGCCCCTGCCGAAGAAGCTTCCGCAGAATAAGCTTCGAGCGCCCGGCATGGATACATTCTCTGATGACTTCCGTGCCGGGCTGCACGACCTGATGCGATGGCGGCGCGATGTGCGCCGCTTTCGCACAGACCCGATGGACGAGGCGCTTGTGCAAAGCTGTCTCGACAGTTTTAACCTCGCCCCCTCTGTGGGCCTGTCGGAACCTTGGCGGATCATCCGCGTTGCCTCCGACACCGCGCGCCAAGCCGCGCTTGAGAATTTCCAATCCGCCAATGCCCGCGCCCTCGCCGGATACGATGGTGAAAAGGCCGCGCTCTATGCGGGGCTCAAGCTTTCGGGCATGAGCGACGCGCCCGAGCAATTGGCGATCTACTGTGATGAAAGCACCGAAAAGGGCAGCGGCCTCGGCGCGGGCACCATGCCCGAGATGCGGCGCTATTCGGTGGTGGGGGCGATCACCCACCTATGGCTCACCGCCCGCGCCCATGGCCTCGGGCTGGGCTGGGTCTCGGTGCTCGACCCGGCAAAGCTGAACCGTGACCTCGCGGTGCCAGAGGACTGGTCGCTGGTGGCCTATCTTTGCATGGGCTGGCCCGAGGAGAACAGCCTGACGCCGGAACTGGAAACCAAGGGTTGGGAGACCCGCGCCCCCCGCCTCAAGGTCGAGACCCGCTAATGAGAAAGCTACTGTTCCTTCTGTCCGTGCTCGTGCTCGGCTTTGTCCTTGGCATCCGCTATGATCGGCAGTTAATGCAGGATGAATGCAAAGCCGGGGCCGGTGAATGGACCGGGACGATCTGCGTGAATTCGGAGTTGTTGCAATGAGTGACCAAGACCTGATCTGCGTCGGTGCCATCGCGGGCGCCTATGGCGTGCGCGGCGAAGTGCGCGTGAAAAGCTACTGCGCCGTGCCCGAAGATATCGAAAACTACCGCCCGCTGAGCACCGAAGACGGCAGCCGCCAGTTCACCCTCGCCCTGCTGCACCCGGTCAAAAACGGCTTTGCCGCGCGCATCGCCGAAATCACCACCAAGGAAGAGGCCGACGATCTGCGCGGTGTCTCGCTCTTTGCCGCGCGGGATCAATTGCCGGGCCTGCCGGATGACGAATTCTACCACGCCGATCTCATCGGGCTTGAGGTCTATGACACCGGCGGCGTGCTGCTGGGCCGCGTGAAAACGGTGCAGAACCACGGGGCGGACGATCTGTTGGAACTGCAACTTGCAGGCACCTCGGCCACCACCTTCCTGCCCTTCACCAAAGCCGCCGTGCCGACGGTCGACCTTGCCTCGGGCCGGATCATCGCCGACCCGCCTTTGGGCGTGCTGCCTGAGGGCAAGGATGGCTGAGACCGGAGCCGGATGATGCCCCGCCGGATCATCCTGCATCCCGGCTTTCACAAGACCGGGACCAGTTCCGTTCAAGCCACCCTGCGCGCCAATCGCGCCCTGCTGAAACCCCATGTTGCCCTGCGCCTGCGCTGGCAAATGAAAGACCTGCTGCATGCCGCCCGCGGCTACTCTACATGGCGCGACCCGCTCACGTTGCTCAAGGCCGAATACCGCTTCGACGCCCTTCTCGACGCCCTGCCCCGGATGCCGCGCCGGACGCTGGTCCTCTCGGCCGAGGAACTGGCCGGTCACATGCCCGGGCGGGGCGCTCTGGCCGATTACAGCGCCGCGCCCGAACTGCTGGAGACCTTTACCCGCAGCCTGCGCCGCCGTTTCCCCCGAGCAGAGATCATGGTCTACCTCTCGACCCGCGATCCGGCGGATTGGATCGCTTCGGCCTATTGGGAGCATGTCAAAGCCTCCTCCATGACGCTCGACCTTGCCACTTTCACAGCCCGCTACGCCCCAGCGGCAGATTTGGATGGGGTGGCCGAAACGATTGCCCGGCGTCTGCCCTGCCCGGTGCATCACGCGCGGCTGGAGGCCTGCCGCGACCTGCCGTTCGGCCCCGCGACGCCCCTTCTAGACCTTTGCGCATTGCCGCCTGAGGTCTTGGCGCAGATGACCGTGCCACCGCCCGAGAACCAGCGCTTGCCCGCGGAACTTTTGCAGGCTCTGCTTGACGCCAACCGCCAACACGCCGATGACCCCGAGGCGCGCCGCCGCGCCAAGACCGCTCTATTGCAACAGGCAGGAACCGCATGAAACCCACCCGCTCTCACGGACGTCAAAGCGCACGCCCCAGCCTCAAACCCCGCGCCCTGATGCAAGACGCGCCCGATTATGCCGATGTCTGGCAGGCCCGGATCGTCACGCTGTTTCCCGATCTCTTCCCCGGTGTGCTGGGGGCCAGCCTGACCGGAAAGGCGCTGCATGAAGGGCGTTGGCAATTGCACACCCATGACCTGCGCGACTTTGGCATCGGCAAGCACCGCAATGTCGATGACACCCCCGCAGGCGGCGGGGCGGGCATGGTCATGCGCGCCGATGTGGTCGGCCCGGCGCTGGCGCGCGCGCAAAGCCACGCCCATGGGCGCTGGCCGATCCTCTACATGTCGCCGCGCGGGCGGCGGTTCGATCAGGCCATGGCGCGCGATCTGGCAAGCTGCGCGGGGGTGACAATGCTCTGCGGGCGATTCGAGGGGGTCGACGAGCGGGTGATCGAGCATTTCGGCATCACCGAGGTCAGCCTGGGCGATTTTGTCATGACGGGGGGCGAGTTGGCCGCCCAAGCGATGATCGACGCCACCGTGCGCCTCTTGCCTGGGGTGCTGGGCAATGCCGAGAGCATTGAAGAGGAAAGCCACGCCTCGGGCCTGCTGGAACATCCGCAATATACCCGCCCCGCCGAATGGGAAGGGCGCGAGATTCCCCCCGTTTTGATGTCGGGCAACCATGGCGAGATTGCGAAATGGCGTCAGGCGCAGGCCGAAGAGCTGACCCGCAAACGCCGCCCCGACATGTGGGCTACGTTCGAGAGCAAGGACTGAGCCCGCGGCCCGGTACGGAACCCGCCCCCGCGCGGCGCGTTGATCTCCCATATCGGAGGGAGAATCCAAATGCTTGAACTTATTCTTATTCTGTTGATCGTCGCCGCCGTTGCAGCACTCTTGGGCTTTGGCCGCGTATCGGGTGCCGCGATGACCGGGGCGAAAGTGCTGATCGGCATCGTTCTGGTGCTGTTCCTGCTCGTTGTCTTGGGCGTGATCGCGCTGGCCTGACGCGCCAGCGCGCAGAGGTCTGAGACACAGGGGATCAAGGCGGCCACAGCCCCCTTGATCCTATCGCTTTTGCCCCCTATACCCCGCGCATCCGGAATCGCTTTGGCGGCTCCGGTGCTTTGCGTTTAACGCAGGAAACTAAGTAATGACGACGATACCTCCGGCGGGGGGCCTTGATTGGAAACGATCGCGGCGCTGCCCGATAGAACCCGAAGCTCTGGGTCGCGACATAATTTCGTGGAATACCGCGAACATCATAGGAGAATGGTCAGATGAACCTGATCGCAGAGATCGAGGCGGAACAAGTCGCCGAACTGGGGAAAGAGATCCCCGACTTCCGTGCCGGTGATACCGTTCGTGTTGGCTTTAAAGTCACCGAAGGCACCCGCACCCGTGTGCAGAACTACGAAGGCGTCTGCATTTCGCGCAAGAACGGTCACGGCATCGCCGGGTCCTTCACCGTGCGCAAGATTTCCTTTGGCGAAGGCGTGGAGCGTGTGTTCCCGCTGCATTCGACCAACATCGACAGCATCACCGTCGTGCGCCGTGGTCGCGTGCGTCGTGCCAAGCTGTACTACCTGCGCAGCCGTCGCGGCAAATCCGCACGGATCGCCGAAAACGTCCACTACAAGCCGCTTTCCGGCGCGAACGCATAAAGGACTGGTCGATGAAAACCGATACACATCCCGAATACCACATCATCAACGTCAAAATGACCGACGGCACCGTTGTGGAAATGAAATCGACATGGGGCAAAGAAGGCGACCAGCTGTCGCTCGACATCGACCCTTCCGTGCACCCTGCCTGGACCGGCGGCACTGGCCGCATCATGGACACCGGCGGCCGCGTGTCGAAGTTCAAGAACAAATACGCAGGTCTGGGCTTCTAAGCCTAACCGACAGTGCGAAACAAAGGCGCGGCCCCTCGGGGGTCGCGCCTTTTGCGTTTGGGGGATGGGGCCGAGGCCGGGTGTGTGCGGCAAGCGGTGTGGAGGTATTTTTAAAAGGATGAAGTTAAGGGGTATGCGTGCCGGTGGGGGCCGGCGCGCATGGGGGAGGCCGAGTTAGAGGCGGCGTTCTTGTAGGGCGGCTTGGGCGCCGTAGCCGTGCAGGTGGGACAGCACCGCGCCATAGGCGATCAGCAGATAGGCGAGCAGTTCCGTGCCCTCTTGGACGGTGGTTTTGATTTGCGGGTCATAGGCGGCGCCCATGACGGCCTCCCACAGGGCGCCGGTGCCGAAAATCCGCGAAAAGAAGAGCAGCAGCACCACGCCGATATAGACGAAAGTGGCGGAGCGGGATTGCAGGTGGTGCAGCATGGGCAGCAGCGTGGTGCCGCGATTGCGCCATGCGATGAAGCTGCCCACTGCCAGTGTCACGAGGGCGGGGTAGATCCAGAACCCGTGTTGAATGCGGTCGAGCGCGGCGTCATATTCGCGCAGGAACATGCAGGCGAAGAGCGTGGCCGCCAGCGTGAGATACCCCCGCATGCCCACATGTTGATAAGCGCCCATCATGAAAATCCCAGCCGCGATGGCCAGCAGGGTGTTGTGCATATGTTCGGTCAGCGAATCTTCGGTGACGCCCTCGCCCAGAACGGCCGTATCGAGGTAGACCGTCACAGGCACAAGCGCCACCAGCAGGCAAACCAGCGCGAATTCCGCGATCACCATGCCAAGAGACGGCAGCACGCCGCGGGCAGTTATTGGTTTCGATGTGGTGGGGTGGTGATCTGGCATGGGGGAGGCCTTGCTTGAGCGGTTCGTTGGGGTGCGCGGGCGCGGTAAGGCGCGGTGTTACACGGCACCTTGAGCGGTGAAAATAGCGCAAATGTGCGCGATGTCCAAACGCGGCAGGGCTGCCACGGTCGGCTGAACAAGCGGCCTCGCCACTTTCCAAAGGCGTGAACCCTACATATAGTGCGGCTCAACAATATCCTGCCTTGAAGGGCAGGCGCGAAGGGACAGCAGTATGGCGCATATTATCGTCGTCGGTAACGAAAAAGGCGGCGCGGGCAAATCGACCGTTTCCATGCATGTGGCGACGGCCTTGGCGCGGCTTGGCCATAAGGTCAGCGGGCTGGACCTCGACCTGCGGCAACGGACCTTTGGGCGCTATATCGAGAACCGCCGGGCCTTCATGCGCGAGTCCGGCCTGACGCTGGCCAGTCCGACGCTTTGCGAATTGCCGGATGTGGAGGCCAGCAGCCTGCGCCCCGGCGAGAACATGTATGATCATCGCCTGAGCGCCGCCGTGGCCGCGCTGGAGCCAGACAATGATTTCATTCTGATTGACTGCCCCGGCTCGCACACGCGGCTCAGTCAGGTGGCCCATTCGCTGGCGGACACATTGATCACGCCGCTGAACGACAGTTTCATCGACTTTGATCTTTTGGCCCATATCGATGCCAATGGCGAAAAGATCACCGGCCCCTCCGTCTATTCCGAGATGGTTTGGAACGCGCGGCAGCTCAGGGCGCAGGCCGGGCTGTCGGCGATCGATTGGATCGTGGTGCGCAACCGTTTGGGGGCGCAACGCATGGTCAACAAGGAAAAGATGGAGCGCGCGATCAACAACCTCAGCAAGCGGATCGGGTTCCGCACCGCGCCGGGGTTCAATGAGCGGGTGATTTTTCGGGAGCTTTTCCCGCGCGGTCTGACCTTGCTGGACCTCAAGGATATCGGGGTGAAACAGCTCAATATCTCGAACATCGCCGCGCGGCAGGAGTTGCGTGAGTTGATCAAGGCGTTGGAGTTGCCGGGCGTCAGCCCCGACTTTTGATCCTAGTGGCGCGGCAGTGGGGGCACGACGCGGCGGCGGCGCGACAGGGCGATGAGGTTCGACAGAAACAGCGCGCCCACGACGATCCCCCCGCCGATCAACGCATAGATCCCGGGGTCTTCGCCCAGCACCGCCCAGACCAGCAGCGGCGCCAGCACGGATTCCAACAAAACGAGCAGGCCCACTTCGGCGCTTGAAATATAGCGCGGGCCAAGCGCGATGAGCCCGGCGCTGGCAGCCATGAACGCCGCGTAGAGCAGCATCTGCGGCAGTTCTGCGGTGGGCATGTGCAGCGGCTGCGCCACGGGCAGCAGCACCGCCCCGGCCAGCAGATAGGCCAACGCTACCGCTGGCACCATCGACACCGCGCGCGCGTGGCGCGCCGCTGTCAGCGCTCCGGCGAAGATGGCCGAGATCGACAGGGCCAGCAGATCGCCCGCGCGCGAGGCATTCTCGGTCTCGCCCGAGCCGAAGGCGATCACGGCCAAGCCAGCGAGCACCGCCGCGATGGTAAAGAACATGCGGCGGCTGATCGGCTCGCCCAGAAAGACCCGGCTATAGATCGCGGCAAAGACCGGCAGCGAGGCGAGGATGAAGACCACATTCGCGACCGAGGTCAGGCGCACGGCCAGCACGAAGCCGACCCCGGCGCAGGCCACGCCGCCGATGTAGATCGCGCTCGCCCATCCGGCGCGGCTGAGGGCGCGGAAGGGAGCGGTGCCTTGGGCCAGCAGCAGGCCCGCGCCAATCGCCATGCCCACGAGGGTCACCTTCCAAAAGGCGAGCGTCAGCATCGGCGCGTCGATGACGCGCACGAAAAGCGCTTCGGGAACGATGCACATCACCCCAAGAAAGGTGAGCAAGAGGCCTTTGGTCTGATCGGTCATGCGCCATCGGTGGCGGTTTCCACGGGCTAAGTAAAGCCCCCCTGCCCCACATCCGACAGCTTGAGCAGCGCCCGCCGCAGCACCGCCGCCTCGGCAGGGTCGAGCGCATCCATCAGCGCGGCATTGTAGCGCTGCGCCACGGCGCGCAGATCGTCATAGGCCGCTTGGCCCTGCCGGGTCAGCGACAGATGCTCCACCCGCCGATCCTCTGGGTCACGGCTGCGGGTGACGAAGCGCCGTTCGGTCAGGCGGTGCACGGCGCGGCTGATCTTGGTCTTATGCATCCGCGCGCGCTGGCCGATCTCGCTCGCCGTGAGTTGCCCGTATAGGCCGAGGTGGAACAAGACCCGCCATTCGGTGCGCAACATGCCATAGCGGCTTTTGTAGATCTGCTGAAACTCAAGCGATGACGCCTCCGCCGCTTGGTTCAGCAGGTAGGGCAGAAAATACTGAAGCTGAAAGTCACCGTCCGCCATGCTGCGCCGCTTGTTAGTTACAAATCCAACTATTACGCTTGTAACAGATTCTGCAAGGGGGCACAGATGACCAACCAGTCCAAGCCATCGACGATGACAACCGCGGCCACCACATCGGGCACGCATCCGGGCTATATGCCGGGTTTCGGCAATGATTTCGAAACCGAAGCCCTGCCCGGCGCCCTGCCGCAGGGCATGAACTCCCCGCAGAAATGCAACTACGGGCTTTATGGCGAACAGCTTTCCGGCACGGCTTTTACCGCGCCCTCTCATCAGAACGAGCGTACATGGTGCTACCGCATCCGGCCCTCGGTCAAACATTCGTCGCGCTACACGCGGATCGACCTGCCCTATTGGAAGTCCGCACCGCATCAGCCGCAGGATGTAACCAGCCTTGGCCAATACCGTTGGGATCCGGCGCCCCATTCCGACACGCCGCTGACTTGGCTGACCGGCATGCGCACGATGACCACGGCGGGGGATGTGAACACCCAAGTCGGCATGGCAAGCCATATCTATCTGGTGACCGAAAGCATGGTGGACAGCTATTTCTACTCTGCCGACAGCGAGCTTTTGATCGTCCCGCAGGAGGGCAGCTTGCGCTTTTGCACCGAGTTGGGTGTCATGGACATCGCCCCGCAGGAGATCGCCATCATTCCGCGCGGGCTGGTCTACCGTGTCGAAGTGCTGGACGGCCCCGCGCGCGGCTTTGTCTGTGAGAACTACGGCCAGAAGTTCCACATGCCCGCGCGCGGCCCGATTGGCGCCAACTGCATGGCGAACCCGCGTGACTTCAAGACCCCCGTGGCGGCTTTTGAGGACCGCGAGGTGCCCTCGACCGTCACCATCAAGTGGTGCGGCCAGTTCCATGAGACCAAGATCGGGCATTCGCCGCTCGACGTGGTGGCATGGCACGGCAATTACGCGCCGGTGAAATACGACCTCAACACCTATTGCCCGGTGGGCGCGGTGCTGTTCGACCACCCCGACCCGTCAATCTTCACCGTGCTGACCGCGCCTTCGGGCGTGGAGGGCACGGCGAACATCGACTTCGTGCTGTTCCGTGACCGTTGGATGGTGGCTGAGGATACATTCCGCCCGCCGTGGTATCACAAGAACATCATGTCCGAACTGATGGGCAATATCCACGGCCAGTACGACGCCAAGCCCAAGGGCTTCGTTCCCGGCGGCATGAGCCTGCACAATATGATGCTGCCGCATGGGCCGGACCGGAACGCATTCGAGGGCGCGTCGAATGCCGAGTTGGCGCCCCATAAGCTCGACAACACAATGTCCTTCATGTTCGAGACCCGCTTCCCGCAGCATCTGACCGAATTCGCCGCCAAGGAAGCGCCGTTGCAGGACGATTACATCGATTGCTGGGAAAGCCTTGAGAAAAAGTTCGACGGCACCCCGGGCAAGAAGTGACCGCCCTCGAAAGGACCGCAATGACCCTGATGACCTCTTGGGTGGAAAGCGCCAATTCGGCCACCACCGATTTCCCGCTGAACAACCTGCCCTACGGCGTCTTTTCGACCAATCAGCTTGAGGCGCGCTGCGGCGTGGCCATCGGGGATATGATCCTCGACATGGCCGCGCTGGAGGAAGAGGGGCTGATCGCCCTCGCCGAAGAGCCGGTGTTCGATGTGCCCTATTGGAACGATGTGATGGACCTTGGCCCCACGGCTTGGGCCTCTTTGCGGTCCCGGCTGATCGAATTGCTCAGCGCCGATGCGCCGGATCAAGCCGCCGTTGCCCCTCATCTGGTGCCGATGGAGGCCGCGCAGTTGCACATGCCGATGATGGTTTCCGAATATACGGATTTCTACGCGGGCAAGCATCACGCCACGAATGTCGGCACCATGTTTCGCAGAGCCGAGAACGCGCTGCCGCCGAATTGGCTGCACATCCCCATCGGCTACAATGGCCGCGCTTCCACCGTCGTCGTCTCGGGGACCGAGATCACGCGGCCCAATGGCCAGTTGAAAGCCCCCGAAGCCGAAGCGCCGCATTTCGGCCCCTGTCAAAAACTCGATATCGAGTTGGAGATGGGCGCGATCGTCGGCACCTCGACCGAGATGGGCCAGCCGATCCGCATCATTGAGGCGGATGAGATGATCTTTGGCTATGTCTTGCTGAACGACTGGTCGGCGCGGGACATTCAGGCGTGGGAATACCAACCGCTCGGCCCCTTTCAGGCGAAAGCCTTCGCCACCTCGATCTCCCCGTGGATCGTGACCCGTGACGCGTTGGAGCCCTTTCGCACCCCGACGCCCGCGCGGGAGAAAGACCTGCTGCCCTACCTGCGCGAGAGCAAACCCGGCCTTTATGACATCGAGCTTTCCGTGATGCTCCAGCCCGAGGGCGGCGAGGCCGAGGAAATCGCCCGCACCAACTACCGCGAGATGTATTACTCCGCCGCGCAGCAGTTGACGCATCATGCCTCTTCGGGCTGCGCGATGAACGCGGGCGATCTTTTGGGTTCCGGCACGATCTCCGGCCCCGAAAAATCGCAACGCGGGTCGCTCTTGGAACTGTCATGGGGCGGCAAGGAGCCGATCACCCTCGCAGACGGCAGCACCCGCAGCTTTGTCGAAGACGGCGACACGCTGACCCTCACCGGCCACGCCCAGGGCGATGGCTTTCGCGTGGGTTTCGGCGCCTGCACCGGCAAGGTCCGCCCGGCAATCGACTTTTCCTGAACAACCCGCGCATCCGCGCTGGCGAAGCAAGACAGAAGGACAACACATGGCCAAGCAATTCGCATCACAAGGCGACATGACCGAAAAGGAAATCTCCTTTACCCAGGTGGGTGAGGGTCTCTACGCCTTCACCGCCGAGGGCGACCCGAACTCCGGCGTGATCATCGGCGACGACAGCGTGATGATCATCGAAGCACAGGCGACACCGCGACTGGCGAATAAGGTCATCGAATGCGTCCGCTCGGTCACCGACAAGCCGATCAGCCATCTGGTGCTGACCCATTACCACGCCGTGCGTGTGCTCGGGGCGTCGGCCTTCGGTGCCTCGCAGATCATCATGTCTGAGAAGGCCCGCGCCATGGTCGCCGAACGCGGGCAAGAGGATTGGGACAGCGAATTCGAGCGGTTTCCCCGTCTCTTCGAAGGTCATGAGAGCATCCCCGGCCTGACGTGGCCCACCACCACCTTCAACGGACGGATGAGCGTCTATCTCGGCAAACGCCGGGTCGATATCATGCAGTTGGGCCGCGCCCATACGGCGGGCGACGCGGTGATCTATGTGCCGGACCAGAACGTCATGTTCACCGGCGACATCGTCGAGTATCACTCCGCCTGCTACTGCGGCGATGGGCATTTCCACGACTGGCCCGAGACGCTGGAACGCATCCGCGCCTTCGACCTCGACGCCATCGCGCCGGGCCGGGGCGACGCGCTGGTGGGGCGCGACATGGTCAATGCCGCGATCGACAGCACCGCAGACTTCGTCCGCTCTACCTACCGCCCGGCGGCCCGCGTGGCTCTGCGTGGCGGCACCTTGAAAGAGGCATGGGACGCCGTGCGCACCGAATGCGACCCCAAGTTCGGCGACTATGCGATCTATGAGCACTGCCTGCCCTTCAACGTCGCCCGCGCCTATGACGAGGCGCTGGACATCGATACGCCGCGCATCTGGACGGCGGCGCGCGACAAAGAGATGTGGGAGGCGCTGTCGGACTGATGTCCCTGCCCGCGCTTCTTCCCGCCCTGATCGCTCTGGCGCTGGCGCTCTGGTTCTATCTGGTCTTCGCGCTGGTAATGGAGCACCGCCGCCACGCGGCCCGCCGAAGTGGGCAGCCCTACGCCGGGCTGCGCGATGCGGCGCAGGTTTGGTCAAAGATGCTGCGCGCGCCCGAATACCGCGGTGCGCGCCGCCGGGTGGCACTGGTGACGCTGGCCTTGCTGGCCCTGCTGCTCCTGCGCGTCTTTCTCTGAGGATACCGCCATGGCCTATGCCTACACCCCCTTCCCCTACAGCCCCCCACCCGGCCTGACCGCGCCCGAGCCGCGGCATCCGGTGGTGATCATAGGCGCTGGCCCTATCGGCCTGTCGATGGCCGTGGACTTGGCCCTGCGCGGGGTCAGATCGGTCGTGTTGGATGACAACAACGTCGTCTCCCTCGGCTCGCGCGCGATTTGCTGGGCGAAACGGACGCTGGAGATTTTCGACAGGCTCGGCATCGGCGAGCGGATGCTGGAAAAGGGCGTGACGTGGAAAGTGGGCCGCCAGTTTCACGGGGAACAGGAGGTCTATAACTTCGACCTGCTGCCCGAGCCGGGGCATAAATATCCGGCCTTCGTGAACCTTCAGCAATATTACGTTGAAGAGTATCTCATTGAACGCGCGCAGGAGTTCCCCGACCTGATCGACCTTCGCTTTCTCAACAAGGTCACCGATCACAAGGGCCACGCCGACCATGTTGAGCTGACGATCGAGACGCCGGATGGCCCCTACCAACTGGAAACCGACTGGTACATCGCCTGCGATGGCGCGGGCTCGGCCACGCGCAAACGGATGAACCTGCCCTTCGAAGGGCAGACCTTTGACGAACATTTCCTCATCGCCGATGTGGAGATGGAGACCTCCCCCTTCGGCGACCATGACACGCCCGAGCGGTGGTTTTGGTTCGCCCCACCCTTTCATAATGGCCAATCCGCGCTGCTGCACAAACAGCCCGACAACATCTACCGCATCGACCTGCAACTGGGGCCAGAGACCGACCCAAAAGCCGAAGTGACCAAAGAGAAAGTCGTCCCGCGGCTGAGACAGATGCTGGGCGATGCGCCGTTCCGGCTGGATTGGATGAGCGTCTATAAGTTCCGCTGTGCGCGGCTGGAGAGGTTCGTGCATGATCGGGTCGTCTTTGTCGGTGACAGCGCCCATGTGGTCAGCCCCTTCGGAGCGCGGGGCGGCAATGGCGGGGTGCAGGATGTCGACAACCTTGGCTGGAAACTGGCCGCTGTGGTGCAGGGCGATGCGCCGCCAAGCCTGATCGAGAGCTATGACATCGAACGCGGCCATGGCGCGGATGAGAACATGCGCAACTCCGCCCGCGCGACCAATTTCATGACGCCGAAATCCCCCATCGAGACCCTGTTTCGCAACGAAGTGCTGACCCTCGCAGCAAAGCACCCATTCGCGCGCAAACTGATCAACTCAGGCCGGTTGTCGCAGCCCTGTACGCTGGCCCATAGCCCGCTGCAAACCGCAGGCGATGCGCCCCTGCGCCCCGGCAGCGCATTGATCGACGCGCCATTGGCCGGGCCTGCGGGGGATTGCTGGCTGCTGGGCGCGGTTCAGGGCCAGTTCACCCTCCTCGCCGTGGGAGCGATCACCGCCCCCGATATCCCCGGCGTCGCCCGGATCGGCATCGACCAATCACATGACGCCTACCCCTGTTTTCAGGGCAAGGACGGCCACGCGCAGCGGCGCTATGGCAGCGGGTTCCTCTATCTGCTGCGCCCCGATGGACATGTCTGCTCCGTCTTCGACCAGCCCGACAGCGCCGCGATTGCCCGCGCCTTTGACCGTGCGAAAGGAGCCACCGCATGATCCTCGAAGACAACCTCGGCGCCGAGGGCGACAGCGTCTATGCCGCCCTCATGGCCGCCCATGAAGGGCTGAACGAGGCGGAAAGCCACGCCCTAAATGCCCGATTGGTTCTGATGCTGGCCAATGAACTCGGCGACCCGGCGCGGCTTGCGGCGCTTTTCAAAGCCGCGCGCGATCTGGCCTAACCCGCCAGCCTCACAGCACTTTTCCCCCATGCCCGCGCTTGCCGGGCCGCTTTCCTGCGCTAGCTTGCTGCTCAACTTCCCGCGACAGGCTTGACGCAACGCGCCTGATCGGCAGACTAAACACCCCGCGCCCACCTCAAGAGGCGACAAAAGCAGGTCAACTGCATCACCTGCCCCACCATAAAAGTGGGGATCCGCGATGGCCTTGGCCAACGCACCAACAGAGAGGAAAATCATGGAATTTTTGACACGCACCGGAAAACCGCTGCCGCAATCCGTGCTGACATCAGCCGAGAACGCCAAGAAAGACCCCGTCAGCAGACGCGAGTTTCTGGCGATTGCGAGCGCCTTCGGGGCCACGTCCGCCACAGCCTACGGGATGCTTGGCATGGCCGCGCCCGCGCGTGCGGCAGCCCATGCCAACCTCAAGGAAGGCGGCACCGTGCGGATGCAGATGGAGGTGCGTGCCCTGAAAGACCCGCGCACCTATGACTGGTCGCAGATCGCCAACTTCAGCCGCGGCTGGCTGGAATACCTCGCCATCTGGGAGAATGACGGCACCTTCACCCCCGGTCTGCTGGAAAGCTGGGAGATCAACGACGACGCCACCGAATACACGCTGAACGTCCGCAAGGGCGTGACATGGAACGACGGCACCGCCTTCACCGCGCAGGACGTGGCGCGCAACATCGAAGGCTGGTGCGACAAGTCGCTCGAAGGCAACTCCATGGCGGGCCGTTTCGCCACGCTAGTGGATGAGGAAACCGGCAAGGCCATCGAAGGCGCGATCGAGGTGGTGGACGACCACACCGTCAAGCTCACGCTGCCCAAATCCGACATCACGCTGATCCCCGGCATGGCCGACTACCCCGCCGCGATCACGCCCGAAGGGTTCGACCCCGACACGATGTTGGAAAACCCGAAAGGCACCGGCCCCTACCTGCCCGAGTCGCTCGAAGTTGGCGTCAAAAGCGTGCTGGTGAAGAACCCCGATCACACATGGTGGGGCAGTGAGGTCTTCGGCGGGCCCTATATCGACCGTCTGGAATATATCGACTACGGCACCGATCCTTCCGCATGGATCGCCGCGGCCGAAGCCGAAGAGGTTGACGCTTTCTACTCCATGGAAGGCGAATATATCGACGTGATGAGCACGCTCGACGGCTGGGTCGAGAATGAGATTGCCACGGCGGCGACCATCGTGATCCGCCCCAACCAATTGGCCGAAGTCGACGGCATGAAACCTTACGAGGACAAGCGCGTGCGCAACGCGCTGCAACTCGCGGTCGACAATGCCGTGCTGCTGGAACTGGGCTACGCCGGGCGCGGCCTCGTCGCCGAGAACCACCACGTCGGCCCGATGCACCCCGAATACGCCGAAGTCGAGCCGCCCAAGACCGACCCTGAAGCCGCCCGCGCGCTGATGGAAGAGGCGGGGATGGCCGATTACGAGCATGAGCTCTTCTCGATCGACGATGCATGGCGCAAAGACACCACCGATGCCGTGGCAGCCCAGCTGCGTGACGCGGGCATCAAGGTCAAACGCACCATCCTGCCCGGCTCGACCTTCTGGAACGACTGGGTGAAATATCCCTTCTCCTCCACCAACTGGAACGCGCGGCCCTTGGGCGTGCAGATCTGGGCGCTGGCCTATCGCTCGGGCGAGGCGTGGAACGAGTTCGGCTATGCGAGCCCCGAGTTCGACGCCCTGCTGTCAGAGGCGCTGGCCACGGCGGATGTCGAAGCGCGCCGCGAGATCATGGCGAAGGGTGAGAAGATGCTGCAAGACGATGGCGTCACGATCCAGCCCTACTGGCGCTCGCTCTACAACCACACCCGCGAGGGGCTGGTGGGTGCCGCGCATCACATCGGGTTCGAATATCACCCGGCGCGGATGGCTTGGGCGGAAGAGTGATCTGCCGCTAGCTAGACACGCAAAAGGGCCGCAGCGATGCGGCCCTTTTTCTTGGCGCAGAGGCTCAGTTAACCGCCGATCAACTCTTTCGCCATCATCATATGCACGCCCTTCTCGCGATTCACCGTCTGGGTGATCCGCAGATCGCCGGCCAGCGAACAGAGCACATAGGCATCCTCGCGGCTGATCCCCGCGCGGTCAGAGACCAATGCGATCATGTCGCGCAGGGCCATCTCCGCGCAGCGGTCGAGGTCGGGGGCCATGCCCATGGTAATCACATGGTTCGGCGTTTCGGCCTGCGGATAGCTGAGTGTGCGGTCCTTCAACACAGTCAGACGGAAGCGCCCCTGTAGCGCCGTCTCAATCGCCGTGACACAGACCTCCCCATCGCCCTGCGCGCCATGCCCGTCCCCGCAGGAAAACAGCGCCCCTTCGTTGAAGACCGGCAGGTAAAGCGTGCTGCCCGCCCCCAGTTCCTTGTTGTCCAGATTGCCCCCATGTTTGCGCGGCTCGATGGTGGCGATCCGGCCCCATTCGGGCGGCGGTGCCACGGCCATCACGCCAAAGAACGGGGCCAAGGGCAGTTCCAGCCCCCAAGGCAGCCGGGCGACGCCCCGCTCTGCATCCAGCGGGATATTGCTGTGATAGGTCTCGGGGAAATCCTGCGGCAGCGTGCCCGCCAGGGGGCGAATGAAGTTATACCCCCAGTCCTGCCGCAGCGCGACATCGAGGATTTCGACCTTCAGCACATCGCCGGGCATCGCGCCTTCGACGGCGACCGGCCCGGTCAGGATATGGCCCGGCATCGGCGGCGGGCCTGCCTTGTGGATGTCGTAGAGTTCGGGCGGCACATGGAAGCCCTCGGGCGGCAGGCAATTGGGCGCGCCTGAGACGGTGTTGATGATCACCTCTTCGCCGCTTTGGATGGTCAGCGCAGGCGGGCGGCTGGCCTCGAAATAGCCCCAATGGCAGGTCTCGGGCGAAGATTGCAGCGTGGCGGTCATGACTGCGCCCCCCGGTTGGCCAAGATGCCTTCGATCAGTTCTTGCACCCGCAGCGCTTCCTCTGGCGTGGCCAGACGGCTGGGCTTGCCCGCCATCAGCAGCGCCATGTCGTCAAGCTGCGCCTTGAGGCTGGTGGCGCGGGTGTCAGCGGGCGCGTCGCTGGTCGGCGCGAAATCCTCCCCGGTCGAGACGGTGTCGATGGAGAATTCCGAGATCCGGCGGCTGGCCTTCGCGCCTTTCACCGTCACTTCCTGCCGGTCTGGCTGCGCGCCGCCGACAGAACCGAGGATTGAAACCGGCAAGCCTTCGGCATTGATCAGCCGCGCCGCCACATGGGTTTCGCAAAGTTTGTCGTCGGGGTATTCCGCATGAGCCCATTGCAGGGTCAGCGGCCCCAGCACCCGCTCGCTCAGGAACAGGAAATGCGAGATCACCTCGCGCGTCATGCCCCCCTCAGCGGCAAAGCGCAGCCAATCGGCATCCACCTGCCACGCGCGGGGCCATGCCGGATAGGTCAAGATGATGTCGATGCCGCAAAGATCGCCAAGCGCGCCCTCTTTGATCGACCGCGTCAGATCGGTCAGCGCCGCCCCCGCCGCTTGGGTAAAGTTGACCGCCGCCGGAACGCCCGCGGCCTGCAACTCGGCCACCAAGGCGCGGCTCTCGGCAATGTCCACGCCAAGCGGTTTTTCGAGGAAGATCGCCTTGCCCGCCGCCGCGGCCTCAAGCGCATAGGCTTTGCGCGGCACCGGGGGGCAGGCGAGGTAAACGAGATCGACATCGGCCATCGCCTCGGACGCCGTGGCGGAGACAACCGCCTCCGGCGCGACCTCTTGCGCGGCGGCGCAGGCCGCGGGGTCGGGATCCCACATGGTGGTGACCGTGAAGTCAGGGTGCAGCACCATGTTCTCGGCCATGCGCCGGCCCATGATCCCCAATCCGATTACCGCAGTCCTGATCGTCATCTTCGTCTCCCTCAATGTGCTGCGCGATAAGACGCTGCAATCGGGGGAACTTCAACTGCTCGCGGCGCAATTGCCTCAGGCGAGGTCGGCGCGGACCAAAGGTTTGATCACACGAGCCAATTCTTCGGGCGCGGATTGGCTTTTGAACACATCCGCGATGGTAAAGACGCAGGTGAAAGACCCTTCGAAACACAGCACCCCATTCTGCCGCGCCTTCATGCCGAAGGTGATGGACTTATTGCCAAGCCGGGTCGGATAGGTTTCGCACATCAGCTTGTGCCGCGGGGTGACCGGGCTGCGAAAATCCATCGACAGGTTGACGAAAGGCGTGCCGATATTGCGGTCGATCTGAAGCTGAAACCAGCCGTCACCGTCGAAATGTGCCTCCCACCACGCGTTGATCGCGTCCAGCGCGAAATAGGGCAGCCGCGCGGTATAGGCGATCTGCGCCGGGTCACAATCGCCCCAAGTGACGTTGATCTCGTGAACGAAGTTTTCCGTGGTCATAAGGCTGCTTTCATCTGCTCAAACCCGCGCGGGGCATGGGCTATCTTCTATCCCTTCCAGCCCCATGCGCAACCCAAGCGCGGCGCGCACGCAGCAGCGCTGACGCCGGATGTTCATCTGAAACGAAGGGGGAGGATGGTGGCGTTACCTGGATTTGAACCAGGGACCTAACGATTATGAGTCGTTCGCTCTAACCAACTGAGCTATAACGCCGTGGCGCGTCGGATAAGGCAGCTTGGCATTGGGGTCAAGGGCGAAATCTGGATGATTTCACTTTTGCCGCAGAAAACTGCTGCCCGCCCTCAATGCGCGGGGGCCGAGACCACATCAAGCAGCGTGCGACCGCCGTCGATGGTCATGATCTCGCCGGTCATGAAGCCCGAACTTTCAGCGGCGAGGAATTGCACCGCCTCGCAAAGCTCATTCGGCCCGGCGATCCGGCCAAGCGGCGTATGCGCGCGGATGTCGTCGCGCCAGTCGCGATTCTCGGCCACGGCGGCGCGGAGGGACGCGCTCATCACCGAACCGAAAGAGATCGCATTCACCCGTATCCGATGCGGCGCCAGCACCAGCGCCAGAGAGCGGGTCATCTGCTGCACCGCCGCCGAGGCGATGGCATAGCCCATCATATCCGGCTGGTGGCGCTGTGCCGCGATGGAGCTAAGGTTGATGATCGACCCCACCTGCCCCTCAGTCTGGCCCTCGGCCTGTTTGATCATCCGCCGCGCCACCTGCTGTGACAGTTGCAGCGCCGTCATCAGGTTTTGCTGCAACAGCGTCTCGACCGAGCCATCCTCCACATCCAGCGGGTCGGTAGGCATCACCTGCCGCGAGGCATTCACGAGGATATCGACCTGATCGTAAGCGTCGATCGTGGCCGAGACGAGGTTGGCGATGGTCAGCCGCTGGCGCAGATCACCGGCAAAGACGCGGATATTGCCGTCGTCCGGCGTGTCGCCCAGCTCTTCCATGAGCTTTTTCTCGTTGGAATCGGCGCACATCACATTGGCGCCCCGGTCGGCCAGATGCCGCGCGATGGCAAGGCCGATCCCGTCCGCCGCGCCGGTGATGATGGCTGTTTTACCAGAGATCGAGAATGACATCGGGATACCCCCTTTAGGCTCAGCGGCGCCGGGTCAGCGGGCGTGTGGCGTGGAACAGTTTGAACCGCGCATCGCCTCCAAGCTCGGCCACCTGAGCAAAGCGTTTCTTCAGTTCCGCCTCATAGGGCAGATGCCGGTTGGCCACCATCCACAGATCGCCCTGCCCCGAGAGGATCCGCGCGGCACCGGCGACAAAGGCCTGACCGATCTGCGGCTCGGCAGCGCGGCCTGTGTGGAAAGGCGGGTTCATCACCACGGTATCCATCCGGTGCGGGGGCTGCCATTCGGTGGCATCCTCCCAATGGAACACGGCGCGGTCATCGGTCACGTTATGGCGCGCACATTCCAACGCCATATGCCCAGCCTCGACCAAATGCACCGTCTTCACCTTAGGCCGCGTCAAAACATGCGCCGAAAGGAACCCCCAGCCCGCCCCCAGATCGGCCACTTCGGCCCCGAGGTTATCGGGCAGCACATCCACCAAAAGCGCCGAGGCCAGATCGACCCCATCGGCAGAGAACACCCCCGGCGCGGTCCAAAAGCCGCCTTCCGTCTGGGCCGGGCCAGCCTCCCAATCCGTGAAAAAATCGCTCGCGCCCGCGTCGATCCAGTAAAGCTTGCCATGCGCCTTGGAGATCGGCCCCTGCACCGTCACCCGCGCCCGCATCTCGCGCAGGATGGAATCCGCGCCATCGGTCTTTTGCCCGTCAACCACCACCGGCCCATCGCTCACAGCACAAGCTTGAGCGACCAAAGCGCGGGCCTCATGTTTGGCGCGCGGCAGACAGACGATGGCGGCAGCATAGCGCCCCTCGATCGAATGCGCCGCCTCATAGCCCCGCGCCGTCCACGCGTCATAGGCAGGTTTGAAATCGTGAATGATCTTGCAACGCTCGGGCGGAAGACCGGCCAGATCCGCATCCACGGGGGGCTGAAAAACAGCGATCACCCCAGTTTCGGGCAGGGCTAGCCCACCGCCGTTCAGGGCCAGTTCCAGTCGCGGATCAATCACGTGTTATTCTTCTTTTTCCATGGTGCATTGTAGCGGATGCTGGTGACGCCGGGCAAAATCCATCACCTGTGCCACTTTCGTCTCCGCGATCTCGTGGCTGAAGACGCCAACCACGGCCAGCCCCTTCTTGTGAACCGTCAACATGATCTCGAACGCCTGCGCGTGGTTCAGGCCAAAGAAACGTTCCAAAACATGCACCACGAATTCCATCGGGGTGAAATCGTCGTTCAGCAACATCACCTTGTAGAGCGGCGGGCGTTTGGTCTTGGGGCGAGTCTTGGTCAACAGCTCGCTGTCGTCGTCATCCTTGGGGCGGTCGGCCATCATCCACGCGCCCGGCGCGGACCGGCCTGCGGGCTGGATCGTCCAATCTGCTTTCACGTCGTCACGGTGCATTGCTGCTCCTGCGGCTGGGGGTAGAGCTTGTTCGTCGTGCAGCCGTCTATATAGCCCCTGAACCAATTTAGGAAAGAGGCAGCACATATGGGCGGGGCACTCACCACTATCGGTTTCGATGCGGATGACACATTGTGGCATAATGAACGCTACTTTGCACTCTCTCACGACCGTTTTGCAGCCCTTCTCGCCGAACATAGTGAACGCGACCACCTGATGGCCCGGCTGCTGGAGGCCGAACGGCGCAATCTGCCGCATTACGGCTATGGGATCAAAGGCTTCACCCTGTCGATGATCGAAACCGCGATCGAGGTGACCGAGGGCAAAGTCCCCGCCGAGGTGATCAGCGATCTGCTTGCCGCCGGGCGTGACATGCTGGACCACCCCATCGAATTGCTGCCCCATGTCGAAGACGTGCTGGAAAACCTGCGCGGCGACTACCGGCTCATCGTGGTGACCAAAGGCGACCTGCTAGACCAAGAGCGCAAACTGGCCCAATCGGGCCTGCGCGACAGGTTCGACGCGGTCGAAATCGTCTCTCACAAGACCGAAGCCGCTTATCGCCACATTTTTGAGCAGCACGGCCAAGGTGCCGAACGGGGGCTGATGGTCGGCAACTCGATGGCCTCCGACGTGCGCCCGATGATCGCGGCAGGCGGCTGGGGCGTCTATGTGCCTCACGACCTCACATGGGCAATGGAACATGCCGAAGCGCCAACCAATTCCCCCCGTTTCGCCGAGATCAGCGACCTCTCAGGCCTCCCAGAAACGATCGAAAAGATCGTGTCGGGGTGACTCGCCCCCGCGCCTGAGTCGTTCTGACACATCGCCGAAAATGCCGCACTGCGGGCCAATTTCCGCCCAATTCTTGCCTTATTCGCGCTTATAGTGGGTTGATGTGTGCAAGCCTCTACATATTGGAGGAGAGATCCGCCCCTTTTTCCCCTGTTCACTGGATTCGACGGCTTCCGCGATGCGGCGTCCTATGCTAGCCTTGAACCAATTAATAAATGGTCAGCCAGAAATCGGCGACCTGAGGCAGTAAAAGGCAGGCAAATATGAAGGCTCGGCGCATTCAGCCGGCCCGTTACGGGCTATTTCTATTCGCAGCACTCTGGGTTCTGGTTCTCCTGCCCCTCAGCGCGATCGCTGCCCCCTACGCCGCCTATGTCATCGACGCTCGCACCGGCAAAGAAATCCACGCCGAGAATGCCGACACCCGCCTGCACCCGGCTTCCCTGACCAAGATGATGACCCTCTATATCGCCTTCCAAGCGGTGGAACGGGGGGAAATCTCTCTCGATACCCAAGTGACGATCTCGAAAAACGCAGCCTCCGAGCCGCCCAGCAAATTGGGCATGCGCCCGGGCCAAAAGATCGCTCTGCGCTACCTCATCCGCGCCGCCGCCGTGAAATCCGCCAATGATGCCGCCACCGCGATCGGCGAGGCCATCGGCGGTTCTGAGGCCGCCTTCGCCCGCCGGATGAACCGCACCGCCAAACAGCTTGGCATGACGCGCACCACGTTCAAAAACATGCACGGCCTGACCGAGAGCGGCCACCTCTCCACCGCCCGCGACATGACACGCATGGGCCGCCACCTGCTCTATGATTACCCGCAATACTACAACCTCTTCTCGCGCATCACCGCCGATGCGGGCGTGCGCAAGGTCTCCCATACGAATCGCCGGTTTCTGGGGTCCTACAAAGGGGCGGACGGCATCAAGACCGGCTACACCCGCGCCGCCGGCTTCAACCTCACCGCCTCGGCCGAACGGGGCAATGAGCGCATCATCGTGACCGTCTTCGGCGGCAAATCCACCGCCTCGCGCAACGCCAAAGTGGCCGAGCTTATGGACCTCGGCTTCCGCCGCGCGCCGTCTTCCGCGCCGCTGCGCAAACCGGTCCCACCCGTCTATGCCGATGTGGAAACCGCCCCCGGCGCCGCTGGCAAAACGATCCGCCTCGTCGGCGCCGTCACCACCTCCAAACGCCCGCAACTGCGCCCCCGCAGCGATGTCGTGGTCGTGGCCACCGCCGCCGCGCCCGAAGCAACCAGCGTGGTCTCCAACAGCGATATCACCGCAGCGCTGCGCGAAGCGGTTGAAACGGCACCAACCCCGACCGCCGCCGCGCCCACCCCAGAGGCCAAGGAGGCCGAGGTCGTCATCGCCGCCGCCAAAGTCTCCCCGCGCCCCGAACCGCGCCCCAAAGATGTGACGCTGGCGGTACAACAGGCGGTAGAGCAAGAGATCGTGACCCGCGTCTCCACCTCCGGCGGGCGCCACTGGGGCGTGAACGTGGGCCGTTTCCCCAGCCGCTACGCCGCCGAGAAGGTCCTGCTGAAAACCGCACTGGCCGAAATGTCGACCCTCGACGGCACGCTGCGCAAAGTCGTGCGCCGCCCACAAGGCTTTGACGCGAACTTCCTCGGCATGTCCCGCGAAAGCGCCGACCTCGCCTGCCGCCGTCTGGCCGCGCGCAACGTCAGCTGCTTCATGATCGGCCCCAGCGAAGGCTAAACCACCACCGGGACGGCCAAAGCGCCGCCCAAACCATCTTCATCCTTTTAAAAATACCGCGGGGGAATCGCGCCCCCGGCGCGATGGGGGCAGCGCCCCCCCTACCCTCTCCGCAAATGCAACGCCCGCTTACCCTGCCGCCTGCAACAGGTTCCGCGTGTATTCCGTCTGCGGATTGTCATAGAGCGCGTCGACGTCCCCATATTCCACCACGTCGCCGCGTTTCATCACCATGACCTTGTGCGACATCGCCCGCACCACCTTCAGATCATGGCTGATGAAGAGATAGGCCAGCCCGTATTTCGCCTGCAAATCCCGCAAAAGATCAACAATCTGCACCTGCACGGTCATGTCCAGAGCCGAGGTCGGCTCGTCCAGAACCAAGAGCTTCGGCCGCAGCACCATGGCGCGGGCGATGGCGATGCGCTGGCGTTGACCGCCGGAGAACTCATGCGGGTAGCGGTCCATCGTCGCGGGGTCGAGCCCGACCTCGGTCATCACCTCGGCCACCAATTCGCGCTTGTCGCGCCCCTTGTCGATCTTGTGGATCGCCAGCCCCTCACTGATGATCTGGAAACAGGTCATCCGCGGGCTGAGCGAGCCGAAGGGGTCCTGAAAGACGATCTGCATGTCGGCGCGCAACCGGCGCAGCTTCTTGGTCGACCATTTGCGCAGGTCCTCGCCGCGAAAGGTCACCTCCCCTTCCGAGCCGATGAGCCGCATGATCGCCAGCGCCGCCGTGGTCTTGCCCGAGCCGCTTTCGCCCACGATGCCCAAGGTCTCGCCCGCGCGGATCGACAGGCTGGTGTCGTTGACGGCCTTCACATGGCCCACGGTCCGGCGCAGCAGGCCCTTCTGAATCGGGAACCAGACCTTGAGGTTGTCGGTGCGCAGCACTTCGTGCGCATCCTCTTCCACGGGCGCGGGCGCACCGGTGGGCTCGGCGCCGAGCAGTTTGCGCGTGTAGGGGTGCTGCGGGTTGTCGAAGATCTCGGCTGTCGGCCCTTCCTCGACCACCAGCCCCTTTTGCATGACGAAAACCCGGTCCGCGATGCGCCGCACGATGCCAAGGTCATGGGTGATGAACAAAAGCCCCATGCCCATCTCGTCTTTCAGATCCTTCAACAGGTCGAGGATTTGGGCCTGAATGGTCACGTCGAGCGCCGTCGTCGGCTCGTCCGCGATCAGGATGTCGGGCTTGTTGGCCAGCGCCATGGCGATCATCACGCGCTGCCGCTGCCCGCCTGACAACTGGTGCGGATAGGCGTCCATGCGGCTTTCCGCGTCGTTAATGCCGACCTGCTGGAGCAGTTCCAGCACCCGCTCCCGCGCCGCCTGTCCTTGCAGCCCCTGATGCAACGCCAGCGATTCCGCCAGTTGCTTCTCGATCGTGTGCAGCGGGTTGAGCGAGGTCATCGGCTCTTGGAAGATGAAGGAGATGTCGTTGCCGCGCACGTCGCGCAGCAGCTTGTCGTCGGCGCCGATCATCTGCTGGCCGTTGTAAGTCACCGACCCGCTCACCTCAGCGCTTTCGCCCAGCAGCGACACGGTCGACAGCGCCGAGACCGACTTGCCCGAGCCGCTTTCGCCCACCAGCGCCACCGTCTCGCCCCGGTTCACGGCAAAGCTCACCCCGCGCACCGCCGGGATCAGCTGCCCGTCCTGCCGAAAGGAGACTTGCAGGTCTTTGACGTCCAACAATGCAGTCACGAGAAGGTCTTTCTGGGGTCGAATGCGTCGCGGATGCCCTCGAAGATGAAGACCAGAAGCGACAGCATGATGGCAAAGGTAAAGAAGGCCGAGAAGGCGAGCCACGGCGCCTGAAGGTTCTGCTTGGCCTGCAGCGTCAACTCACCCAGCGAGGGCGCCGAAGACGGCAGGCCGAAGCCGAGGAAGTCGAGCGTCGCCAGCGTGGAGATCGTGCCGGTGATGATGAAGGGCAGCATGGTCAGCGTCGCCACCATGGCATTGGGCAGCATGTGGCGCAGCATGATGGTGCCGTTGCCGACCCCGAGCGCCCGGGCCGCGCGGACGTATTCGAGGTTGCGCGCACGCAGGAACTCGGCCCGCACCACGCCAACCAATGCAGTCCACGAAAACAGCACCAGCAGCACGACCAGAAGCCAGAAACTTCGGCCCAGAATGGCGAACATGATGATGATGACGTAGAGCGACGGGGTCGAAGACCAGATCTCGATAATGCGCTGGAAGATCAGGTCGAGCCAGCCGCCGAAGAAACCCTGCACCGCGCCCGCGAGGATACCGATGAGCGAGGCCGCCCCGGTCACGATCAGAGTGAAGACCACCGACAGGCGGAAACCATGGATCACGCGCGCCATGACATCGCGTTTGGTGCCATCGGTCCCCAGCCAGTTCTGCCCGTTGGGCGGCAGGGGTGCGGCACCGGGGCGGTCCACGGCGGTGTCGTAGGAATAGGGAATGACAGGCCAGAGCGCCCAGCCTGTCTCGATCGCCTCGCCCTCGATCTCGCCATCCTCGGCGTCGAGGATGTAGCCCTCCGGATCGTCGAAACAAAGGTCCAGCCCGCCGGTGGCGATGAGGCATTGCACCTCGGGATCGCGGTAGGCGGCCTCGGTCTGGAAGTCGCCGCCGAAAGCGGTCTCAGGGTAGAAGTTGAAGATCGGCGTGTAGTATTCGCCGCGATAGCTCACGAGGATCGGCTTGTCGTTCGCCACAAACTCGGCCAGCAGCGAAATCCCGAACAGAATCGCGAAGATCCACAGCGACCAATAGGCGCGCCGGTTCGCGGTGAAATTGCGCCAGCGGCGCTGGTTCAGCGGAGAGAGCGCCATCAGCCTTCCCTCTTCTCAAAGTCGATGCGCGGGTCGACGAGCACATACATCAGGTCCGACAGGATACCGACGACAAGGCCGATGAGGCCAAAGATGAAAAGCGTGCCGAAGACGATCGGATAGTCACGCGCCACCGCTGCCTCGAAGCCCAAACGCCCCAAACCGTCGAGGCTGAAGATCGTCTCGATAATGATCGACCCGCCGAAGAAGACCGAGATGAACACCGCCGGAAAGCTGGCGATCACGATCAGCATCGCGTTGCGGAAGACATGGCCGTAGAGGACCTTGCTCTCGGACAGGCCCTTGGCGCGGGCGGTGATGACATATTGCTTTTTAATCTCGTCCAGAAAGCTGTTCTTGGTCAGCAGCGTCAGCGTGGCGAATGCCGAGATCGTGGAGGCCAGCACCGGCAGGGTGATGTGCCAGAAATAATCGGCCACCTTGCCCAAGGGGCTGAGGCTGTCGAAATTGTCCGAAGTCAGGCCACGCAGCGGGAAAATCTGCCAGTAGGAGCCGCCGGCGAAGAGCACCAGCAGAAGGATGGCGAAGAGGAACCCGGGGATCGCATAGGCCGCGATGATCGCGCCCGAGGTCCACGTGTCAAAGCGCGAGCCGTCGCGCACTGCCTTGCGGATGCCCAGCGGGATCGACACCAAGTGCGCGATTAGCGTCGACCAGAGCCCCAGCGTGATCGACACCGGCAGCTTTTCCTTGATCAGATCGATCACGCTGATGGCGCGGAAGTAGCTCTCCCCGAAATCCAACCGCATGTAGTTCCACAGCATGTGAAAGAACCGCTCCACCGGGGGTTTGTCGAAGCCGAATTCTTTCTCCAATTCCTCGATCAACTCGGGCGGCAAGCCGCGCGCGCCGACATAGGTGCTGTCGGACCCGCGGGCCATGGTATCGACCCCGGCGTCATTGTTGCCTCCGGCGAAACCGCCGAAGACGTCACCGCCGCCCTGAATCCGGGCGATGGCCTGTTCCACCGGGCCACCGGGCACGAATTGCACCAGCGCGAAGTTGACCAGCATGATGCCGAACAACGTCGGGATCACCAGCAAAAGCCGTCTGAGGATATAGGCTCCCATTTGGTCGCCTTACCGCAAGGCGCCCGAGGCGCGCAACTGCTGGGCGGCCTCTTCGTCATACCACCAGAAATCGAGGTATCCCAAAGCGTAGGGCGGGATCTCGGGGTGCTCGTACTGGTCGTAATAGGCGACCCAGTAGCTGTCGTTGTACCACGTCGGGATCATGAAGAACTCGTGCCGCAGCGCCCGGTCGAGGGCCATGAGGGCGGCGTCTTCCTCCTCAGCCGTTTCGGCATCAAGCGATGCCTCGATGATCGCGTCCACCAAGGGGCTGGCGAGGCCTGCCGGGTTGAAGAGCGAGAACTCCGCCGCTTCCGAGCCGTAGCGTTGCGCCAACCCGGTGCCGGTGCCAAGGAAGGCGGCGTAGCCATCGTAGATCATGTCGTAGTCGCGGTCGCGCTCGCGGGCGGTGTATTGCGAACTGTCCACCTTCTCGAGCCGCGCATCGATGCCGATGGAGGTGAGGTTGCCGACGAAGTTCTCGATGACCGCCGATATCGTCGGCGAGCCGGCGGAGTTCATCAGGAAATTCAGCCGCAGGGGCTCGCCCGCCTCGTTGACGCGCATGCCGTTCTGCACGGTCCAGCCCGCCTCTTCCAGCAGCTTGGAGGCGCGGCGCGCGTTGCGGCGGTCCAACAGGCGCGCGGGGTCCGAGCTATGCGGCACCACGGCGGGCTCGCTCAGCAACTCCTCCGCCACCAGATCGCCGAGGCTTTCCAGAAGCGCCAGTTCCGCCCCCTCGGGCGCGGCCCCGGCCATCAGCGGCGTGTCTTGGGTGAAAGAGGCGCGGTGGCTGAACAGCCCGTATTGCAGCGACTCGTTGGTCCATTCGAAGTTGAACATCAGCGCCACGGCCTCGCGCACGCGGCGGTCTTGCAACGTCTCGCGGCCCAAGTTGAAGATGATGCCCGAGGGCGTGGGCGGTGAGCCGTCAGGCAGTTCGGCCTTCACGATGGCACCGTCACTCACCTTGGAGAAGTCATAGCCTGTGGCCCATTTCTTGGAGTCCCCCTCGGCGCGGAAGGTGTATTCGCCAGCCTTGAAGGCCTCGAAAGCCGAGGTGTCGTCGCTGAAGATTTCCAACCGGATACGGTCGAAGTTCATGCGGCCACGGTTGATCGGCAGGTCCTTGCCCCAGTAGTCCGGGTTGCGTTTCAGCACGATACGCTTGGTCAAATCGACGCTTTCGACCATGTAGGCGCCCGATCCGGGGGGCGGGTCCATCCAGCTATCTTTCAGGGTATTGCCGGTCTCCTCGAACCAGTGTTTCGGCCAAGCAGGCACGCCGCCCACCGTCTCGATCAGGCTGCGGCGCGAGATGCCGTCGGCGAAGTGGAACTTCACCGTGTGATCATCCAGCGCCTCGACCTTGGGAATGCGCTTGCGCACCGCGTCGGCGTAGGATTTCAGCCCCTCATCCAGCAGCAGGTTGTGCGAAAACACGATGTCATGCGCCGTCACCGGCGTGCCGTCCGAGAAACGCGCCTCGGGGCGCATGTGGAAGGTGACCCAGGATTTGTCCTCGGGGTATTCGAGGCTTTCGCAGAGCAGGCAGTAGCTCTCGCCATAGACGTCCGCCGGCAGCGGCTCACCCGAGGGCGCCTCTCCCAGCAGGCTCTCGAAACCGAAGATCGAAAACAGATGCGCGCGGCCCTTGCCGGAATAGGGGTTCATCGAATCCAGCGTGCCGACGAAGGGGATCGAGATTTCCCCGCCCTTGGGCGCATCGGGGTTCACATAGTCGAAATGCTCGAAATCCGCCGGATAGGTCAGATCGCCGTAGAAGGAATAACCGTGGCTTTTGATGATCTTCTGCTCCTGTGCCGCGGCGGCACCGGCCAGCAGGGCCGCCACCATCAGCGTCAGCGTCGCGAGCCAGAGCGGCAGGTCATCAATGACCGAAGGACGGGTCGCGGCGCGGGT
This sequence comes from Sulfitobacter sp. 1A12779, assembly GCF_043557315.1. Classification (NCBI taxonomy): domain Bacteria; kingdom Pseudomonadati; phylum Pseudomonadota; class Alphaproteobacteria; order Rhodobacterales; family Roseobacteraceae; genus Sulfitobacter; species Sulfitobacter sp. 1A12779. Next base: position 465,382 of record NZ_JBIFFU010000001.1, on the reverse strand, counting down.
CTGGGCACGGGGCATAGGTCACTCCTTGGCGTGGCGTAGTCCGGATAGGCGTCATCTAGGCTAACGCTGTGCGACGCCAAGATACAAGTTGCGAATATGTAAGGTTGCCCCGCACGGGCGGTCCACCGCAAAGCATGCCCCGCGGATTGGCGGTTTCCCCCGCCCCCGCTCGCGACATAGTGTAGCCCGCTGCCCCTGTATCTTCGCGGCCCAGCCCGTTTGTCGCCCTAAAGTTAACAGATTCTTCACTCAGGTTAACGATGCGTAAACTGGAGCTGAACATGAGAACCTACCCGATTCCCTTTAACGAAGAAGCCCGTCTGCGCGCCGTTTTCGATGTGCCCGGCCTCACCGCCGAGAACGAAGCTCTGTTCGACACCATTTGCGAGGCCACCCGCCGCCTGCTTGACTGTCCGATCGCACATATCAGCGTCGTGGAGGCAGGTACCCAGTGGTACAAATCCGTGCTCGGCTACCCGCTGGGGCCGATGCCGAAAGATACCGGGTTTTGCAGCCATACAATCATGTCGGACGCGCCGCTGGTGATTCCCGACCTCAGCAAAGACCCCCGGTTCGCGCGTCACCCCATGGTCGCCAAGGGCGGCCCCGAGGCGCGCTATTACTGCGGTGTGCCGCTGATCCTGTCGTCGGGCCACCGCTTTGGAAGCCTGTGCGCGCTGGACCTGCAACCGCATGAGGCGCCTTCTGAGAAGCAGATCGCCCTATTGGAAGATATGGGCCGCATGGTGGTCGCGGCCCTTGAACGCTCCCAGCCAGACGCGTCCGAGCAAAAGGCCGACAACAGCGCCGAAGCCACTTTCCTGACGCTGGTGGGCCACGAACTCCGCACCCCGCTAACGGTTCTTTTCGGCAGTCTGCGCATGTTGGAGGCCAAGGCCGAACAGGGGGTCAATCCGCTGCTGATCCGCTCGGCCCGCCGGTCTGTCGACCATCTGAGCGCCCTGATCGAGACGATCATTTCCTACAGCAATGTCAGCACCGGCGAGCTGCGCCTGAACGAGCGGAAATGCAACCTGAGCGACCTTCTGCAATCGGTCTCCGCCCTGCATTTCGCCACCACGGATGCGACGCCCAAGACCATCACGCTGCGCGACAGTCTCCCCCTTGAAGAAATGCATATCGACGGCGACCAGATCGAATTGGCGGTCACGGCGCTGGTTTTGAACTCCGTCCTGCATGGCGGCAGTGAGATCGCCTTGGAGACGTTCAAAGACGCCGAGGGCAATATCGAGATTTCGATCATCGACAACGGCTCATTCGATGAGCACGTCGATCTGGCGGAGCTTTACAAACCCTTCGTCGTCGGCGGCATGATGGAGCACCGCAGCACGAAGGGCGGGCTCGGCCTTGGCCTGCCGCTGACCCGCAAACTAATCGAAATGCACGGTGGGGATTTCGAGGTGCATGTGGAAGCGGGCCAAAGCCGCGCCGTGATCCGCCTGCCCGCTTGGCGCTGCGACATCGGCGGGATCGCCGCCGCGAATGCCACCGCCCCGGTGATCGCCGCTCAGTAAAGTCGAAACGGGGCGCGCCGGATGTCGCGCCCCCCGTCCAATCACTGCCCGTCGACCGTGCGGATCAGCGCGTTGATCTCATCCGCCAGCACCTCGGGGTGATCCTCCGGCGTGAAGTGTTTGCCCCCTTCGATCCGGCGCAGGGGCGCATTCAGGTCTTTCGCCAACCGCTCCCCATATTCGATCTTTTGGAAGTCATCCGCAGCCCCCCAGACGATCCGCGCGGGGATATTGAGGGTGGGCAGCTTGTCCGCGATGGCTTTCGTGTCTTCCACGTCCAGCGACTGCGCCTGCCGGACAAAGGCTTCGGCCTCTCCGTGCTGCGCGTAATGCGGGGCGTGGGCGTCAAAGGCCGCCTCGGCGGCGGCGTCGGTTTCATGCCCTTTCGAGAACATCATCTTCAGCAACTGGTGGAATGAGCCATCGGGCGCATGTTTCGCCACGCCGCCGGTCTTGGCCACCGCGCTGACCAGCGGGACAGGCCACGAATCATAACTGATCGCATTGGTCAAAAGCAGCCCGCCGACCATCTCAGGGTGACGCACCGCCGCGATCTGCGCGACCCCGCCACCGAGGTCATGCGCCGCGAGGATCGCGCGCGTGATGCCCTGATCGCGCATCCAAGCGACCAGATAATCCGCCTGTTTGGCGACCGAGATATCGCGCCCTTCGCCCTGCGGGATTGAGGCCCCATAGCCCGGCATCTCCCAAGCGAGCACCCGACGACCCGTGATCTTGGGCGCGACATCCCGCCAAAGCGCGGGACAGGTGGGAATGCCGTGAAGCAGGATCACGGGATCCCCCGCCCCCATCTCTTCCCAACGCATTTCGATTCCATCAACCGTGGTTTTGTGACTTTGCATGGCGCGTCTCCTTTCGGTGTGGACGTTTCATGGCCCAACACCTGCACGGATAAGACGTTCCGCCCCGCCCAAACGCAAAAGCCGCCCCGAAGGGCGGCTTTCTCTCACGCGATGGCGCGGGGTATCAGTTGGAAACGCTCTGCAGGTAAGCGATCACGTCGGCGCGGTCTTCGACCTTACGCAAACCAGCGAAACCCATGGTGGTGCCGGGCGCGTAGCCTTTGGGGCTTTCCAAGAAAGCGCCCAGCTCTTCCGGGGTCCAATCCCCTTCAAGCGAGGTCAGCGCGCCGGAATAGCCAAAACCATCAACCGCGGCGATGTCACGGCCAACGACACCGTCAAGGTGCGGACCAACGGCGTTGGTGCCGTCAACCTTGTGGCAAGCGGCGCATTTGCGGAACACTTTCGACCCGCTGTCGGCATCGGCTTCGGCCATCACGGCTGCAAAATCGATCTCTTCGCCGCCATCGTCACCACCGGCGTCGGCCACTTCGATGACATAGGACGCTTCCCCATGTGCATCGGCGTGGTAAATCTCTTCACCCGCCCATTTGCCCAGCAGAAGTACCAACCAGGCGCCGAATACGCCGGCTGCGATTTTGGTCAGGGTCATTGTATCGAACATGCGTCAGGGTCCATCACTTGGTATTGGCACCATGGGCGGGCCATGGTTCTTGGCATCGTTGCCCGCGTATCTATTGCTTTCCCTTGGCGCAGGCAAGGTGTAGTTACCGCGACCAATTGCCCTTCTCCGCGCCTTTTGCAGCAGGATACGATCCATGACCGCCCAGACCACGCCGCGCATCGCCTTCCAAGGGGCCCTTGGTGCCTATAGTCACGAGGCCTGCCTTCAGGCCTGCCCCGACATGGAACCGGTGCCCTGCCAATCGTTCGAAGGGGTGATCCGGGCCGTAAACGAGGGCCGCGCGGAACTGGCCATGCTGCCGGTCGAGAATACGACCTATGGCCGGGTGGCCGACATCCACCGCCTGCTGCCGAAAAGCGGCCTGCATATCATTGGCGAAGCCTTCGTGCGGGTGCGCATCGCCCTGATGGCCCGCCCCGGCGTGGCATTGGAAGACATCAAACATGTCCGCGCGCATCTGGTGCTTTTGCCGCAGGCGCGCAGCTTTTTGCAGCAACATGGCATCACCTCTGAACCCGCCGCCGATTCCGCCGGGGCCGCCGCCGAACTGGCCGCCACCGAGGGCTGCACCGATGGTGTTCTCGCCGGAGAGGTCGCGGCAGAGATCAACGGCCTCACCGTGCTGGCCCGCGATATTGAGGATATGGACCATAACACCACCCGTTTTCTGCTGATGGCGCCGAAGATCGACCTTTCGCGCCGTGCCGAGCGGATGCTGACCACCTTCGTCTTTGAGGTGCGCAACATTCCCGCCGCGCTTTACAAGGCGATGGGGGGCTTTGCGACCAATGGCGTCAACATGACCAAACTGGAAAGCTATATGGTCGGCGGCTCCTTCACCGCGACGCAGTTCTACGCCGATATCGAAGGCCATCCCGAAGACCCGGCGGTCAAACGCGCGCTGGATGAACTGGGGTATTTCACCAACAAGCTGGAAATTCTCGGCGCCTACCCCGCACATCCCGGCAGGGGCGCGCCGACCGGGATGTGAGGCGGGGCGAGGCGCGCAAGCTCAGACCTTGACGCCGCTGGCGTAGCGTTCTTCCATCCCGCGGGCATATTCCGCCACGCGGTCTTTGTATTTCTGGGTCAGGGTGGTCTTGGCCAGTTTGAGCGATTGCACCCAAAGCCGCGCCGACAGGGTCAGCGGCTTGACCTCAAGCGCCACCAAAACCCGCGTGCTGTTGCGCGACAGGGGCATCAATTCAAAGGACATCTGCCCCGCCAACCCCTGCGACATGCTGTCGATCACCATCTCGTTGGGCCGGTCAAAGGTCACCATCTCTAGCGTCAACTCGCGCCGCTTGCCGCGCAGGGGGAAGACCGCCTTCCATGTCATCCCGACGCCGGGCTGATGCAGGGCATCGGCGCGCTGCACCTCGGCCCCGCGCCGCATCGCCGCCCGCTCAAAGCTTTCAAAATCGCACAACATGTCAAAGACCGCCTCAATCGGCGCTTCGACGTCTTCTTTGGTGGAGAATTTCATTCGGTCCGCTCCAATTCTTCTGCTCGCATTTGCCACCCCCGCCGCTTTGTCCGGGCCCGTCAGCGCGGTGTGTCAGGTCAGTCTATCCGCAAGCCAGTTTTCCAGCAAGAAATGCGCGATGGCACCACGACGAGCGGGCAGAAGCCGCGGGTGGCTTCCGGCAAAGGCCTCCATCATCTCTTCGCGGGTAACCCAAAGCGCGTCTTCGATCTCAACCGGGTCGATGGTCAACTCCCGGCTCAGCGCCTGCCCCGCACAGCCCAGCATGAGGGACGCCGGAAAGGGCCATGGCTGGCTGGAGAGGTAGCTCACCGCGCCGACCTCTACGCCCGCCTCCTCGAAGACCTCGCGCCGCACGGCGGCCTCTACCGTCTCTCCCGGTTCGACAAAGCCCGCCAGCAGGGAATACATCCCCTCCGGCCAACCGGGGGAGCGGCCCATGAGGACCGAGTTTCCGTGGGTAATCAGCATGATGACCACCGGATCGGTGCGCGGGAAATGGGCGCCGCCGCAATCGGGGCAGACCCGTTGCCAGCCGCCCTGCGCCAGATCGGTGGCGCTGCCGCAGCGCGCGCAATGGCGGTGGGTGTCGTGCCAGCCAAGGATCGCCTTGCCGCTGGCCGCCAGTTCGGCATCGCGCGGATCAAGCCATGTCATCACCCGCCGCAATTCGGCAAAGGCCATGTCATCGCCCAGAAGCGGATGGCGCTGTTCGCTGGGGTCAAGGAACGCGCCCAGTTGCGATTGATCCAGATCGGCGGGTTCCCAGCCGGAGATATCGACCGCAAAGCGCGGCGCCCCATCCTCACGCCCCAGCAAGATCGCCGTGCCTTCGGCCTCTTGCAAGACGGGGTGATCCATCGCCAATCGCGCCAAAGCGGCGGGGCGTTCGGGCGCGATCAGCGGCTTGCCGCGCCAAAAGACCACCGCCCGGGCCGCCGGGTCGGCGCGCAACTGCGCCAAGGCTTCCGGATTGCCGCGTATCTCCCCCGCCCGATCAAGGGCCGAGCCTCCAAAGGTTACCGTCTCCGCGTGACGCATGGCGCTCTCCCGATACAGGCCCGATACAGGCTTTTGGCGTTTTGCCCAGCCATGCCACGGCGCATGCGAGAATGGCAATCCCAAGCCCCCTTGCCAGATCGGTTGAAATCTGGTCATATCAAAACATCTTTAAGTTGCAAAATTTAACGAGTACTTTCCTTTTCGGTGAACAGGCGCAGCACATATGCCTCGACCGGTGTCGTTCCCCCTGAGGGTGGCATCCCGGCCGAGGCACGTCTGCGCATACTGGCCACGACGGACCTGCATATGCAGATCGTGGGGCATGACTATGTGGGCGACCGTTCGGTGGGCCATCACGGGCTGGCCGGGATCGCCACCTTGATCCGCACCGCCCGGGCAGAGGCGGCGGAACAGGGGGCCGCCTGTATCCTGCTCGACAATGGCGATCTGTTGCAGGGCAATGCCTTGGGCGACCAACTGGCGCAGATGCCGGTCACCCATACGCATCCGCTCGTCGCCTGTGTGAACCATCTGCATTATGACGGTCTGGGCCTTGGCAATCACGACCTCGACCATGGGCTGCCCTATCTGCGCGCTGTGGCCGGGGCGCTGGACATGCCGTTGATCTCGACCAATCTGCATTTGACCGACCCCGGCCCGCTGCGCCGTTGGGCCGTCGTCTCGTGCCTGCTGCCTGCCGTTGCGGGGCATCCCTCTTCTCGGCTGCGGGTGGGCCTGCTTTCCGTCCTGCCGGGCCGAACCGCGATCTGGAACCGCGAGGTTTTGGAGAATGAGGCCGAGATCATCTGCCCGCTCGAAAGCCTGCGCAGCGCCGCACTGACGCTGCGGGAAGAGGGGGCTGATCTGACCGTGCTGCTGGCCCATATGGGTATCGCCCATGAAGGTGAAATCACCACCGAGGAAGACATCTGCACTTTGGCCCAGATCGACGGGATCGACGCGGTGATCACCGGCCACACACATCTTCGTTTTCCCGGAGAGGACCACGGCCCGCGCGAGGGGGTTGATACGCAGGCGGGCACACTGTCCGACCGTCCGGCGGCGATGCCGGGCTTTGGCGGGTCCGATTTGGCGGTGCTGGATCTGGCTCTTGAACGGGATGCGCAGGGGCGCTGGACGGTGTCGGGCCATCAAAGCCACCTGCGCGATAACAGCACACAAACGCTGGCCGATCCCACGGTGCTGAGCGCGGCCCGGGTCAGCCACATTGGCGTGCGCAGACATCTGGAGGAGGTGGTCGGCCATACCGACACCGCGCTGCACAACTACTTTGCCCTCGCCATGCCCACCCCCATCGACGCGCTGAGCGCCCGTGCACAGGCCGAGGTGATCCGCCAAGGGGTCGCGGGCACGGCGGATAGCGAACTCCCGATCCTCGCCGCCACGGCGGCACATACGGCAGGCGGGCGCGGCGGGCCGGGGCATTTCCTGCATATCCCGGCGGGCGCGGTGCAACGCCGACATATCGCCGGGCTGCTTCCCTATCAGAACGCGGTCTGGGCTCTGCGCCTCACCGGTGCCGACCTGCGACGGCGTTTGGAAAAAGCGGCAGAGGTGTTTGCCCCGCTCGGCAGCACCCCGGGCCCGCTACTCGACCCCTGCCGCCCGCCATTTCACTGCGACACGATTTTTGGCGTTACCTATACCATTGACCCCTGCCGCCCCCGCGGCAGACGGATCACTGCGCTGTCATGGCAAGGGGCACCGGTGAGGCCAGACCAGAAGTTTCTACTCGCGACCAACCAGTTCCGCGCGGCGGGCGGCGGCGGGTTTGACCGCGCGGCGGGGGATGACGTCGCCCTGCGCAGCCCGCTTCCGCTGTCCGACGCGCTGATTGCCGCTCTCGCTACGCCGCAGGCGTGTCCATGGTCCGACGCGCCGCCATGGCGCTTTGATGCGGCGGGGGCGCAGGCGGTTCTCTATACCTCGCCCGAGGCCCTGCCCTTCTTGCAAGACATCGCCCATCTGTCGCCCACCCCGCGGGGGATGACCGCCTCGGGCTTCGCCCAAATCGCGATCCGCTTGTGAGGCTTGCACTTCGCTCCATGCCCTCCTATATGGGCCTTGAGAGGTTGGTGCGGGCAAGCGCCTCGCCAACCCGGTCAGATCCGGAAGGAAGCAGCCGTAACGAGCCCCGCTTGGGTCGTTATCAGCCTCTCACCACCATCGCATTGCGCAGCAATGCAACGCCCCGGAAGTGGCTTCGCAGAAGCGATGAGAGGGGTAGCTTCTCCTAAAAAAAGATGCGTTCGAGAGGCGAGATGCCCCGCCCGTGGGCACCACGGGCATCGCCTCACAACCGATCCGCCTCAAACGTATCGCAGGCCGCAATCTGGCCACTCTCAAACCCCCGCTCGAACCAACGTGCGCGCTGCTCGGACGTGCCATGGGTGAAAGTATGCGGCTGCGGCACCTGACCGGCCTGTCGCTGCAAATGATCGTCCCCGATCATCCGCGCAGCATTCAGCGCCTCTTCGAGGTCACCCTTCTCCATCAAGCCTTCGACGTTCGAGGCCCAGATTCCAGAAAAACAATCAGCCATCAGTTCAAGACGCACGGTCAGGGCATTCGCCTCAACCTCGGAAGCCTGCTGCCGCATCCGGGCGACCTGCGGCAGAACGCCGATCTCGTTCTGCACATGGTGCGCGACCTCATGGGCAATCACATAGGCCGCCGCGAAATCGCCTCCGGCACCAAGACGCTGGTCCAACGTGCGGAAGAACGCGGTGTCGAGATAGGCCATATTGTCCGCCGGGCAGTAAAACGGCCCCGTCGCGCCCGAAGCCCCGCCGCAGGCGCTTTGGGTCACATTCTCAAAAACCACAAGCTTGGGCGGCGTATAGGTTTCACCCAATTGCTCTTGGAAAATCCGGCTCCAGACCTGTTCGGTCGTGGTCAGCACGCGGGCGGCAAAATCGACCTGCGGGTCTTCGCTGTCACTTAGCGGGCGGGACTGCTGGACCTGACCGCCGCCTTGGCCGGTCAACAGCGGCGTCACGTCGATCCCGGTGAAATAGCCAATTGCCATGACTGCCAAAACGCCGACCAATCCAAGCCCCCCGGCCTTGCCGGCCCGTCCGCTGCGGCGGATGACATTCTTGCTCCGCCCAATTCCACCCAACCGCATGAACCATCCCTCGTTATGTCAAAGCCTATTGCCACATGAACGCGCAGGGCGCAGTTTGGTTCAATGAGTGATAAGAATGACCTAGCCGAAGACCGCACCGACTGGGCCGAGGATCGCACGATCCTTGCCAATGAACGCACCTTTGCGGGCTGGATGCGCACCGGCATGGCCGCAGTCGCCGTGGCGATCGGTCTGCGCGCCGTGTTTGGTGAGTTCGAGCCGACATGGGTGGCGAAAGCCGTGGCCTCGGTCTTCATTTTAGCCGCGCTTTACGTCTATTGGGCCGCGCAGGCCTCGGCGGCGAAAACCCAAAAGCGGCTGAGCGACCATCACGCCCATGCCCAGCCCAACAGCCGCATGAAAGTATTGTCGATCCTGCTTGCCTTCGCCTCTGCCGGGGTCGGGGTGATCCTCTGGATGCTCTGAGCCTTCCGCAAGCACGGTAGACGCCACGGCGCGGAGCGCATAGTTTACGGCCTTGACCGAATCCGATCTGGGGCACCATGACAGATACATCCGCCTACCGCGTTCTGGCCCGCAAATACCGGCCCGAAACCTTTGCCGATCTCGTCGGCCAAGACGCCATGGTGCGCACGTTGAAAAACGCTTTCGCCGCCGACCGGATCGCGCAGGCCTTTGTGATGACGGGCATCCGCGGCACCGGCAAGACGACGACGGCGCGGATCATCGCCAAGGGGATGAACTGCATCGGGCCGGACGGCAACGGCGGGCCGACGACTGACCCCTGCGGCGTTTGCGAACATTGCACCGCCATCATGGAAGGCCGCCACGTCGACGTGATGGAGATGGACGCGGCCTCGAACACCGGCGTCGCCAACATCCGCGAGATCATCGATTCGGTGCATTATCGCGCCGCCTCGGCCCGGTACAAAGTCTATATCATCGACGAAGTGCACATGCTCTCGACCGGGGCGTTCAACGCGCTCCTCAAGACGCTGGAAGAGCCGCCGGAACACGTCAAATTCATCTTCGCCACCACCGAAATCCGCAAGGTGCCGGTGACGGTGCTGTCGCGCTGTCAACGGTTCGACCTGCGCCGGATCGAGCCCGAGGTGATGATCGCGCTCCTGCGCAAGATCGCCACCGCCGAGAGTGCCGAGATCACCGATGACGCCCTTGCGCTTATCACCCGCGCCGCCGAAGGCTCGGCCCGCGATGCCACCTCGCTCTTGGATCAGGCAATCAGCCACGGCGCGGGCGAGACCGGGGCCGAGCAGGTGCGCGCCATGCTGGGGCTGGCCGACCGTGGCCGGGTGCTGGACCTTTTCGACATGGTGCTGCGCGGCGATGCGGGGGCTGCGCTAACCGAGCTTTCGGCGCAATATGCCGATGGGGCCGACCCGATGGCGGTGCTGCGCGATCTGGCCGAGATCACCCATTGGGTCTCGGTCGTAAAGATCACGCCCGATGCCGCCGAAGATCCCACAATCGCGCCCGAGGAACGTGCCCGCGGCCAGCAGATGGCCGAGACCCTGCCGATGCGGGTGCTGACGCGGCTCTGGCAGATGCTGCTCAAAGCGCTGGACGAAGTCGCAGCCGCGCCCAACGCGATGATGGCCGCCGAAATGGCCGTGATCCGTCTGACCCATGTGGCCGATCTGCCCTCGCCCGAGGAACTGGTGCGCAAGCTGCAAAACAGCAGCCCGCCCCCGGCCCCCGGCCCCGTTGGCGGTGGCGGCAACGGCGGGGGCAATAGCGCGGCGCAGGGCAGCACCGGCGCGCAGGCCGTGCAACAGGCGCAGCAGCGCATGGCCTCTAACCCCGGCCCGCAGGGACAGACCACGGCACTGGCGCAAGACCTCAACGCCGCGCTGGCCCGCTTTCCGACATTCGAACATGTGGTCGAACTGATCCGCGTGAACCGCGACGTGAAGCTGCTGGTCGAGGTGGAAACCTGCGTGCAACTGGCCGCCTACCAGCCCGGCCGCATCGAGTTTGTCCCCACCGGCGACGCGCCGCGCGATCTGGCGCAGCGGCTGGGGCAGAAACTGCAACTCTGGACCGGCAACCGCTGGGCCGTCTCACTGGTGAACGAGGGCGGGGCCAAGACCATCGCGCAGGTCCGCGATGCGCGTGAACTGGCGCTGAAGAAACAGGCCGAGGACCACCCGATGATGCAGGCGGTGCTGGCGCAGTTTCCCAAGGCCCGGATCACCGCGATCCGCACCCCCGAAGACATCGCCGCCGCCGCCACGGCAGAGGCGCTGCCCGAAGTCGAAGACGAATGGGATCCGTTCGAGGACGGTTGATCCCCCGGCCCCTGCGCCACATATAAACGACAACGCAACAAGGAGACCCAGATGCTCAAGGGATTAGGCGGCCTCGGCGATATGGCCGGGATGATGAAAAAAGCGCAGGAAATGCAGGGCAAGATGGCCGAACTGCAAGAGGAGATGCACAACATCACCGTCGAAGGTGAATCCGGTGCCGGCCTCGTCAAAGCGACCTGTAGCGCCAAGGGTGAGTTGAAGGGGCTGGATATCGACCCGTCGATCTTCAACAAAGACGAAAAGGAAGTGGTCGAAGACCTGATCCTCGCCGCCATCAAAGATGCGCAGAGCAAAGCCTCGGAACGTGCGCAGGCCGAGATGAGCAAGCTGACCGAAGGCATGGGCCTTCCTGCGGGCATGAAACTGCCCTTCTGATCCCGGTGGGGCGGGCCGGTCCCGCCCCTCTTTCAACGCCCATAGGTGCCATTCTTGAGCTCTACCCGCGATATTGACGCTCTGATCGAGCTGATGGCGAAACTGCCCGGCCTTGGCCCCCGCTCGGCCCGGCGGGCGGTGCTGCACCTGATCCGCAAACGCGCACTTTTGCTGACGCCCCTGTCCGACCTGATGCAGACCGTCGCCGCCACGGCACGCGAATGTCTGAACTGCGGCAACGTCGGCACCGCCGACATCTGCGACATCTGCACCTCGGAAAAACGCGCGAACGGAGAGCTTTGCGTGGTCGAAGACGTGGCCGACCTCTGGGCGATGGAACGCTCTGGCGTGTTCAAGGGCCGCTATCATGTACTGGGCGGCACGCTCTCAGCGCTTGACGCCATTGGCCCGCAGGAATTGCGCATCCCGCGCCTTGTGGACCGGATCGATACCGAAGGGGTGACCGAGGTGATTCTCGCGCTCAACGCCACGATCGACGGGCAGACCACGGCACATTACATCGCGGATCAATTGGAAGACCGCGTGCGGCTGACGTCGCTCGCCCAAGGTGTGCCGATCGGCGGGGAGTTGGATTACCTCGACGACGGGACGATCACCGCCGCGATGCAGGCCCGCAAGTCGCTTTAACTCCTAGAATCAAAGCGGGCCGCCCGCTCCTCCCAAAGCAGACGGCCCTTTTCCGGGGCGACGCAGATCGTGCTGTCAGAGCACGATCACATCAAGCGGCGGAAATCCATTGAACCCAACCGAACTGTACGAGCTTGTGTAGGCTCCGCAAGCACGAATCATCACTTTATCGCCATCGCGCAGGGCCAAAGGCAGGTGGATCGGGCGTTTTTCGTAGAGAATATCCGCCGAATCGCAAGACGGGCCGGCCAAAACGCAGGGTCCGGTCTCTTCGCCGTCATGCGGTGTGACGATCTGATAGCGAATCGCTTCGCCTTCAGTCTCGGCCAGGCCCGAGAAACGACCGATATCCAGATAGACCCAGCGGTGCAAATCGTCCGCGGATTTACGGCTGACCAGCATGACTTCGGCAGCGATATGCCCGGCTTCGGCCACCAGACCACGGCCCGGCTCTGCCATCACCTGAGGGACATCGCCAAAGCGGGCTGCAACGGCGCGCATCACAGCGGCGGCATAGGCGCGGGGCGCTTCGATGCTTTCGCCGTAAAAGGCGGGGAAACCACCGCCAAGGTTCAGCAGTTGCAGGTCATGGCCATCCGCACGAGCGGCATGCCACAGCGGCGCCACCTGATCCAGCACCGGGTTCCAAAACTCCGCCTTGCGGGTTTGAGAGCCGACGTGAAAGGACAGGCCGAAGGGCACGAGGCCCACGGCAACCGCGTGGTTCAGCAGCGCGGGCAGCGCCGAACCGGCACAGCCGAACTTCCGGCTGAGCGGCCAGTCGGCCATGGAGTTTTCGACGATCAACCGCAGATAGACCCGCGCGCCCGGCGCATGGGCAGCGATCTTGTCCAGCTCCGCTTCGCTATCCGCCGCAAAGAGTGTCACCCCCGCCGAATGGGCGAAAGCGATGTCAGAGGCGCGTTTGATGGTGTTGCCGAAAGAGATATTCTCGGGCTTCGCCCCTTGGCTCAGGCACAGCTCAATCTCGGCCCGCGAGGCCGCATCAAAGCCGGAGCCTTTGTTGACCAGCAGACGAATGATCTCGGGGGCCGGGTTCGCCTTCACCGCGTAGTGGATATGCGCCGCGCCCAAGCCCTTGTGCAGCGCGTCATATTGCGCAGCCACACGGTCACGGCTGATCACCAGCGTGGGCTTGTCAAAGCTGTTGGCGGCGATATAGGCCGCAGCCGGGTCGGCGTGAAAGGACGGTGCGGCGCGCAGGGCGCCGGGGACTGTAGCATTCATGGTCATCTCCAAAGAGCAGGTGGGGCTGGTTCCCCGCGTGTCGTTTCAAGAGACGTTACCGTCGCTACATAAACGCGGGTCAGTCAGAGTGGGAACTGACCGGCCAGAGGCGCGTGCGTTGGCGTCTGTAACGCGCCACATACGCCGTTTTTGGATTCGTACAAGGGGTAAAATTGCCCCTACGGCAAATTGTTAGTTTTCCTCGTCTTCCCAATCGCTGCCGATGGGGTCGCGGTCTCTTTTCCGTTCTTCTTTGATCATATTCTTGGTCTCCCGCTCTTCTTCGGGGTCGGTTTCTTCGGGGTCGCTCTCGGCGGCTTCGGTCTCGGCCATGGCGAGGACGAACCACATCGGGAAGTGGTCCGACCCGATCTTGTCCAAGCGGTCCATCTCTAGCAGACGAAACTGCGGATCGTGGAAAAGGTGGTCCAAAGGCCAGCGCACCCAAGGCATTGTTGCGCTGAATGTGTTGTACATGCCGCGCCCCACCCGCGGGTCCAAAAGGCCCGAAAGCCGCTGAAAGCGCCGGGTCGTGGTCGACCAAGCCACATCGTTCAGATCACCCGAGACCACGGCGGGAAGCGGGTCCTTCTCAGCCTCGATACCGACCAAGGCGATCTCGCTGTCGCGCCCTTTGGTGTCATGTTCGATCACGGGCGGTTCGGGGTGGACGACGTAGAGGCGGAAATCCTCCCCCACTGGCAGGTGCACACGGGCGCGGATGGAGGGCACCTCTTCGGTGACCAACTCGCGCACCTCGACCTCCGACAGCGGCAGTTTCGACATGAGGCAAAGCCCATAGCCATTGTCGAGCGGCACGTCGACGCGATGCTCGTAGTTCTTGCCCAGACCGTCATTCAGTGCGTCGATCCACGCCTGATCCACCTCGATCGCCATGAAGATATCTGGCACCCGCGCCTCGGCCAGTGCGATCAGCTTGCCATAGTCGCGGTTGGACATTTTGACATTGGCGGCCAGCAGGCTGAAATGCCGGTCCGTCGCGCGGCGCAACTCGGGCGAGGCCGCCAAAGATTGCTTGCGCCACAGCGGGGTGAACTTGGTGATGTAAAGTGCGTGAAGCGCTGCGACCCCCAGCATCAACGCGATCCCGGCCATGCCCAAGGGTGTCGTCACCCCCTGCGACAGGGCGAACCCGATTGCCAGCAACAGCGCCAAGCCGAGGAATTGTTCCCGAGGAAAGGCCAGCCCGCGGATCGCCCCGAAGGGCAGTTTGCTCAGCGGCAGCAGGCTGCCCAGTATCAGCAGCCCCGCCAGTCCCCAGATCACCCAGTCCAATGCCGTTTCCAAATCCATCCCCCGGCGCGCCGCGCCTTTTCTACAAAGCAAAACAGGGCGCCGGAATACCCGACGCCCTGTCATTCTAACACATCTTTACGGCGAAAGTTCCTTTCGCCGCACCGCCCTTAGGGGGCTTAGCCCTTGGCTTTGTCTTCGTCCTCATCATCTTCATCGGTGCTGTCGGGCAGCGAGAAGAAGCTGTCGGCGTCAGAGTAATCGCCCTTGGTGTGGCTCTCTTCTTCCTCGTCATCCGTGCTGTTGCCGGAGAGAGTGAAGGTCTCCAACCCTTCGATGGCTGTGGGGATTTTCGGCTCGCTCTCCATGCCGAGGCTCTGCTCGGTCGAGACGAGTTTGCGGCGCTCGTCGTCGTTCATCACCTCGCCCGCGGCAGCCTTTTTCGCGGCGGCCTTTTGCACGGCGGCGTCAAGCTCGGACTGTTTGCACAGGCCCAGTGCGACCGGGTCGATCGGTTGGATGTTAGCGATGTTCCAATGCGTGCGCTCGCGAATCGCTTGGATTGTCGGCTTGGTGGTGCCCACCAGTTTGCTGACCTGACCGTCGGACAGTTCGGGGTGGAACTTGACCAGCCACAGGATCGACGCCGGGCGGTCCTGTCGTTTGCTAAGCGGGGTATAGCGCGGGCCGCGGCGTTTCTCTTCGCCTTCGGCGGCGGCGTTGAACTTGAGCTTCAGCTTGTGCAGCGGATTGTCCTGCGCCGCGTCGATCTCTTCCTGCGTCAGCTGGTTGTTCGCAACCGGATCAAAACCCTTCACCCCCTGCGCCACGTCGCCATCGGCGATGCCCTGCACTTCGAGTTCATGCATGCCGACGAAATCGGCGATCTGCTTGAAGCTGATGGTGGTGTTGTCCACGAGCCAAACGGCGGTGGCTTTGGCCATAATCGGTTTTGCCATGTCACTCTCCTAAAAACGCAATTTTCCCGTCGCCTGAAAGGCTGTCCTGCTGGGCAGAACGGTCTCCATTGTCGGGGAAGTTGGCGGCTGTATACTGGCTCAAACGTCATAAGGGAAGACCCAATGCGGCCACTGCGCGCCTGTCTGCTGATCCTCGGGCTGATCGCCCCCACCGCCACGCTGGCCGAAGGGGAGCGTTCGGGCGAATTCGACTACTACGTCATGTCCCTGTCATGGTCGCCCAATTGGTGCGAATTGACCGGCGACGCGCGGCAATCCCCGCAATGCGACGCCGCGAAAGACCACGGTTGGACCCTACATGGTCTCTGGCCCCAGTTCACACGGGGATACCCGTCCTATTGCCAAAGCGGCCGCCGCCCGCCCAGCCGTGCCCGGACCGGGGCGATGGCCGATATCATGGGCACCGGTGGCTTGGCATGGCACCAGTGGAAGAAACACGGTTCTTGCAGCGGGTTGGACCCGGCGGATTATTTCGCCCTCTCGCGGGAGGCCTACGCCCGGATCAAGCGCCCCGAGGTCTTTCGCAAGCTCGACCGTACCGTGTCCCTCCCCGCAGCGGTGGTGGAAGAAGCCTTCCTCAAAGCGAACCCGGACCTGACCGCGCAGGGGATCACCATCACCTGCAAGCAAGGGCACATCCGAGAGGCGCGCATCTGCCTGTCCCGCGACCTTGAGTTCATCCCCTGCGGGCCGGACGTTCGGCGGGACTGCACGCTTGATAACGCGCTGTTCACCCCTCTGCGCTAGACCCAACCGGGCCGATAGTCTGGCGAAAGCGGGAGAGGCGTAATTTCCTCCCCCGCATTCAATGCCTTTCGGCTCTCTCTCCAACACGGGTGGTCAGCGTCCCGGCCACCCGTGCCTTCAGTAGACGAATTACTGGTTAACAATTCGTTACTGTCTCAAGTTTTACTGATCTTCTCCGCCTTGCAGTTCACCGCCCACCTTCAGGACGATCTTGCCGATATGGCCGCTGGCTTCCATCCGGCGGTGGGCGTCATTCGCCTCGGACAGGTCATAGGTGCTGTCCATCACCGGCGCGACGCGGCCCTGCTCCAACAGGGGCCAGACATTCTGCAAAAGCTCCTCTGCAATCCGCGCCTTGGCCAGATCGCTCTGTGGGCGCAGGGTCGATCCGGTCATGGTCAGGCGGCGGGTCATCAGCGTGACAAAGTTCACCTCTTGCTTGGCCCCTTGCAGAAACGCGATTTGCACCAGCCTGCCGTCCTCGGCCAAAGCCTTGAGGTTGCGGTTGATATAGCTGCCGCCCACCATGTCGAGGATCACATCCGCGCCACCTTCGGCCTGCACGACATCGACGAAATCCGTGTCCCGGTAGTTGATCGCCACCTCGGCCCCCAGCTTCATACAGGCCGCGCATTTGCTATCGGTGCCCGCGGTCACGAAAACCCGCGCGCCCAAAATGCGCGCCAGTTGGATCGCCGTGGTGCCGATCCCGGAAGAGCCGCCGTGAATCAGCACTTTCTCCCCGGCCTTCAACCCACCGCGCATAAAAAGGTTCGACCAGACGGTAAAGAAGGTCTCAGGCAGGCAAGCGGCCTCTTTCAGCCCCATGCCTTCGGGAATGGGCAGGCAATGCACCGCGGGGGTGGCGACATATTCGGCATAGCCGCCGCCCGGCAGCAGGGCGCAGACCAGATCGCCCGGGGCCAGTGTCGTTACCCCCGGCCCGACTTCGACCACCTCGCCCGAGGCCTCCAACCCCGGCAGATCGCTAGCGGTGGCGGGCGGCGCGTAGCGGCCCGCGCGTTGCAGCGCATCGGGGCGGTTCACCCCCGCATAGGCGACCTTGATGATGACCTGACCGTGTTTCGGCTGGGGCCGCGGGCGGGTGGTGCCTTGCAGAACGTCCGGACCGCCGGGTTCGGTGATTTCGATTGCACGCATGGTCTCTGTCATGTCTGAAGTATCCTCGGGTCTGGTTTCGCCGCAGCCTAACGGGCGGCCCCGGGGCGTGCACCCGGAATTTGAGACCCCACGGAAGAGGGAGAGGCAGATGCGCGGGCAAGGCAGGTTCAAATGGCATGAGGCCGCACGGCTTTATGCAGGGCAGCGGGAACTGCCCCGCGCGCCCGAAGGCCAGCACGACAGCTTCCGCGCCCTGCCCGCCACTCCGGCCTTCGACGCACTGGCGGCCCTAACCACAGCGATCACCCAGCAGGCCCCCTTTTGCCTCAGCGACTGGCCCCTGCCCGATGACATCTCCTGCCCGCCCGCTGCCTTTCTCACCCTCACCGGCGGCGCGTCGGGGCGGCCCAAGGCGGTCCGACGCAGCCAAGCCTCTTGGATCGCCAGTTTTGAGGTTAATGCTGACCGTTTCGCCCTTACCCCCCGCGACAGCGTCGCCGTGTTGGGGCAGCTCAGCCATTCGCTATCGCTCTATGCGGTGTTGGAAGCGCTGCATCTTGGCCTCGATGCGCATGTGCTGGCGGATCACGCCCCCCGGCGGCAGGCAGAGCGGATCGCCGAGACCGGGGCGACGATCCTTTACGCCACGCCGACCCAGCTGCGCCTGCTTGCCCGCGCTGCCGCCGCCCCGCTGCCGTCGCTGCACTTGGTCCTTTGCGGCGGTGGCGCGCTTGATCCGGCGACCCGGACGGCGGTGGCGCGGCTCTGCCCCCAAGCCGCGGTGCATGTTTTCTACGGCGCGGCGGAGACGAGTTTTATCACGCTGGCCGATGCCAATACGCCCGAAGGCGCGGTGGGCCGCCCCTACCCCGGTGTCGAGCTGCGTCTACTGAATGAGGAAGGCAAGCCCGTTACTGATGTTGGCGAGATCTGGGTACGCAGCCCCTACCTCTTCGATGGCTACGCCCTGGGCCACAGCGAAGAGACCCGCTGGCAGGAGGGCTTCGTGACCGTGGGGGAGATGGGCGCGCTGGATGCCCAGGGCAACCTCTGGATCAAGGGGCGGCGGCAGCGCATGGTGCAGATCGCCGACCAGATGGTGTTCCCCGAAACGGTGGAGGCCGTGATCAGCGCCCAAACTGGCCTGCCCTGCGCGGTTCTGCCCCGGGACGATGCGCTGCGAGGACAGCATCTGGTCGCGGTGATCGAAGCCCCGGCAGGAGAGCCGCCCGCCGAAGAGATCATTGCCCATTGCCGCGCGACGCTCGGGCCCCTCGCCTCCCCCCGGCGCATCTATTTCCGCCCCGACCTGCCCCTGCTGCCCTCGGGCAAGCCCGACCTGCGCGCCCTCTCGGACTGGGTGGAGGGCCAAAGGTGACCCGCGCCTATATCGTCTCGGCCTGCCGCAGCCCGGTCGCCCCGCGCGGCGGGGCGCTGGCCCATCTCTTGCTACCCGAGCTTGCAGCGCCGGTCCTTTCTGCTGCCCTCAGCCGCGCGGGGCTGGACCCTGCGCAGGTCGACGAGGTGATTTGCAGCACCGCCCTCGGCCCCGGCGGCAACCCCGCGCGCAGCATCGCTTTGGCCGCGGGGCTGCCCGAACAGGTGGCGGGCTTGAGCATCGACCGGCAATGCGCGGGGGGATTGGATGCGCTGGCGCTGGCGCGGCAGATGGTCCTTTCCGGGGCCGCCGATATCGTCGTGGCGGGCGGGGCCGAGAGCTATTCTCGCCAGCCGCTGCGCTACCGCACCTTCGCCGATGGCCGCCCGGCTGAGGCCTATACCCAAGCGCCCTTCACTCCATGGCCCGAACGCGATCCCGACATGGCGGAGGCCGCTGCGGCGCTTGGCCGGTCCCAAGGCATTTCCCGCGCAGAACAGGATGACTGGGCCGTGGAAAGCCATGCGAAGGCCCGCGCGAGCGCCCCAACCGAAGCGGAACTGGTGCCGCTCGCGGGCGTCTCAACCGATGCCTTCACCCGCCGGCTCACCCCCGCGCTTTGCAGCCGGGCCAAGGTGCTTTCCGGCGACATCACCGCCGCCAATGCCGCCGTCGCCGCCGATGCCGCGGCCTTTTGCATCGTCGTGTCAGAACGGGTGGCGGCGGACCTCGCCCTGCCGAAAGTCGAACTCACCGCAGCGGCGACGAAGGGAAGCCGCCCCGAAGAGCCGGGGCTGGCCCCATTGGTGGCCATCGGAGAAGTCTTTCGTCAAAGCGGATTGGAAGCCCGCGGCCTGCACCGCGCCGAGATCATGGAGGCCTATGCCGTGCAGGCCATCGCCTGCGTCACCGGCGCGGAGATCGCGCCGCGGATCGTCAACAGAGGTGGCGGCGCTTTGGCGCGCGGGCATCCGATTGGCGCTTCGGGCGCGATCAATGCGGTGCGGCTTTGGCATGAGTTGGTGGCGCGGGGATCGGGCACCGGCTTGGCGGCGATTGCCGCCGCCGGGGGGATCGGCTCTGCCGCGCTGATGCGGCTGTAGCGGCCCGCCCCTTGGGAAGCGGGCCAATCGTTTAGCTGCGCGACAGCAGGCTTGCGGGGCGCGCTTTGGCCAGACCGGAGGTGATGAACCCTGCCAGCACGGCTTTGATCAGGTCACCGGGGATGAAGGCTTGGACCAGCAGGGTCGCCTCGACCAGCGTTTTGTTCAGCGTCATCATCATGCCGAAGATGCCGAAGGCATAGACCACGAGGATGCCGCCCAAGACCGCCGACACCCCAGCCGCGAGGCCCACCGGGGCACTGCGCCACTGGTCCATGATAAAG
The DNA here is from genome assembly GCF_043557315.1 of Sulfitobacter sp. 1A12779. NCBI lineage: Bacteria > Pseudomonadati > Pseudomonadota > Alphaproteobacteria > Rhodobacterales > Roseobacteraceae > Sulfitobacter > Sulfitobacter sp. 1A12779. The sequence continues at coordinate 445,272 of NZ_JBIFFU010000001.1, read as the reverse complement.
CCGGTCACGAAAGCCCCGATCGGGAAGCCGACGAGGAAACCCACGGTCGGCGAGGCAAAAACGCCCAGACCGCCACGACCGCCCGCCAGAAGCGGCAGACCCAGCGCCACCAGCGCCACGAACAGCAGCGCCGCAAGGCCACCGCGCCATGCGCCCAGCACCGTGCCACAGAGCATGACCCCCAGCGACTGCGCCGTGATCGGCACGCCGAAGCCAAGCGTGAATTTCGGAATCAGGCCCAGCGCCGCGATCAACGCGGCAAAAAGGGCGATCATGGTCAGATTGCGTTCCATTGGAAGGATCCTTGGGTTGAATTTTCCATTGACTAGGCCACCCCCTTGCCCCGGTCAAGCATTACAGACCGCCCCGCGCACGCAACGCCTCGGCCACATGTTCGGCGTCGTCGATGGCCAGAACCGTGAAGGGCATCACCACGCGCCAGCCCGCCCGCCTGCGCGACCGCGCCCGCCACGCCAGCGACAGCATCTGCCCCTTGGCCGCCAGTACGGGGGTGAAACGCACCACCAGCGCCACGGCCAACTCAAGGCTGCGCGTGCGGAGCCCGAAACGGCGCAGCGGGGCGGCGAGCCAATGCACCACCCCCATCATATCGCTGAGCTTGGTGGTCATGGTGACGAGGTTCGCAAGCCCCACAGCGGTGACCATCCGCAGCGCGATCACAAGCCCCGCCTCCGCATCGTCGGTCAAGACATGCCACAGCAGGATCAACCCGACGAAAGGCCAAAGCATCCACAGACGCCCCAACCCGGCCCGCAGGAAGGCCCGCCCCGGTAGGGCATAGAGCAGCAGCATCCCGGCACAGAAGAGAATTTGCCAAACCGGGTCCTCCACCCCGAAGAGCAGAAGCGTGGCCAGGCAGAGCGCCCCCAGCTTGGCCCCGGCGGGCCAGCCATGGGCGCGGGTCTCAACCGGCGAGGTCAGAGAGATCATCGCTCGCCCCCAATTCCTTCATCCGCGTCTCAAAGGCGCGCAGCACCGGGCGGGCGCTGCCTTGCTGGACGACCTCGCCGCGCTCCAGCCAGAGAACGTGATCGTATGCCGCCACCGCCGCCGGATCGTGGGTGATATGGACCAGCGTCAGCTCCAGCCCCGCCAAAACCCGTTCAAGGTGCAACCGCGTGGGGATGTCGAGCCCGGCAAAGGGTTCGTCCAACACCACCACCCGTGGCTGCATCGCCAAGACCGCCATCAGGCAAACCAACTGCCGCTGCCCTTGGGAGAGTTGGTGAATCGACGCCTGCGCCCAATGGCCCTTGTCGAATTGACCAAGGATCGCCGCCACGCCCCGCGCGGCCTCGGCCTTGGATTGGCCCATCTGCCGCAGGCCAAAGGCGATTTCCTCTTCCACCGTGGGAAAGATGATCTGATGGTCCGGGTTCTGGAACAGGATGCCCACCGCCCCGATCGCGCGGCGGCGGTCGCGGGCCACATCGACTCCGGCAATCCGCACCTGCCCCTCATCGGCGGCCACCAGCCCCGACAGAACCCGCGCGAAAGAGGTCTTGCCCGAGCCGTTGCGGCCCACGATGCCGATCCGCTCGGCATCGGAGCTCAGGCTCACGCCCCGCAGCACCGGCGTGCCCCCGGGGGTGTAGCTGATGCTGTCAATATCGATGAGCGGAAGGGTCGGATTGGTCATCGGGCGCCTGTGGTAAAACCGGGTGCCCCGCCCTACCACCTGCCGCGCGGGCGTGGAAGCCCGCAGCGCGCCTCAGCTCGGCGGCGTCCAACGGCCCGGCAGATCGGGGTCACCTTGCCCGCGTGGGGCTTTGATATGGCTCAACAGCCAGTTCGGCCCGGCCATCAGACGGCTCAGCGTCGGGCTTTCGCGCACATGGGATTTAAGCTTTTCGATCTGCATCACATCGTCGATGCGCCGATCGAGGAACGACCATGTCGCCTGATGCCCCTCACTGGCATCCCCCAGCCAATAAAGCAGCGTGGCCGAATAGACCCCCGACAGCGTGGCCCGCTTGCTGTACCAATTCACATCTTCCGAGGTATCGCCAAGCGCGGTCCAAATCTTATCGCTGGTCTCCCAGATCAGCCCGGCCCCTTCGGGGGCGTGATGCGGCAGAGCGAAAAGCGTGCTGCCCCGGCGGATCGCCTCACGATCCCCGGCTTCCAGCCGCAAGCGCACCGCCTTGGCGATACGGTCCCTGAAGCGCAGCGCCGACAGATCGGCCTGCGCCAAGCCTTCGACCATCTTGGCATCGCCGCGCCGGTGATAGGCCACCGCCAGATCGACCGCCCCGCGCGGGCAGACCGCACGGGCCAGCGCCGGGTCCAGACCGCTGTCCTTGATCGCGGCGTTGAAGGTCGCGGGCGACCAGCCATCAAACGGCACATGCATCAATGCGGCATCCAGCAATTGGTCCTTTGGGTCGGCCTTGGGCGGTGTCATGGCGGGCTCCTATCGGGGCGTGATGGGGTGGACAAACGTGATATAGGCTGTTATAGGCCCATTTCCTGCAATTCCTTGCAACTTTATCCTAGAAAGGTGGTGACAACCACATGCAGGTTAGTGTTCGCGACAACAACGTCGATCAGGCCCTCCGGGCTCTGAAGAAAAAGCTCCAGCGCGAAGGCGTTTTCCGTGAAATGAAGCTCAAGCAACATTTCGAGAAACCGTCCGAGAAAAAAGCGCGCGAGAAAGCTGAAGCGATCCGCCGTGCCCGTAAGCTGGCACGCAAAAAAGCGCAACGCGAAGGTATGATGTAAATCATCCCCGCGACACGCGACAGATATAGAACCCCCGGTGCCCATGGCAGCGGGGGTTTTGTTTTGTGGGGGAGCGCTGCCCGGCGGCCTTACGGCCTTGATTCCGGGCTTTCCAGCTATACCGGCAGCGCCGTGGTCTTGCACACAGTCCTGAGCGCGAAACTCGACTGCATCTGCGCCACCCCCGGCAGCCGCGCCAAATGCTGGCGATGAATCCGGGCGAAATCTTCGGTATTCTCGGCCACGATCTTCAAAAGGTAATCCGCCGTCCCGGCCATCAGGTGACACTCCAAGACATCGGGAATGCGCGAGACCGACTTCTCGAAAGCCTCCAACACCTCTTCGGCCTGCGCCTGTAAAGTGATCTCCACAAAGACCGTCGTCGGCATATCCAACTTCCGCGGGTCCAAGAGGGCGACATAATCGCGGATATACCCTTCCTTCTCCAACCGCTGTACACGGCGATGGCAGGCCGAGGGCGACAGATGCACCACCTCTGACAGTTCGGCATTGGACATCCGCCCATTGCGCTGCAAAGCCCGCAAAACACGCCGATCAATCTCATCCAAGGCCATATGCGCAATACTTTCGCGTGAGGAAGCAATCCAGCGCGATTATATTCGAATGATGCGCCCCTTGGCGACCCCCATTTCGCAGCGATATGCACGGCAGATATGATAGCCCTGTCCCACTACGGAGGAGGAGGAACCCCCATGAAAATCGGATGCCCGACAGAAATCAAACCGCAGGAATTCCGCGTCGGCCTGACGCCCAATGCCGCACAAGAAGCCATCGCCCATGGGCATGAGGTTATCGTGCAGGCGGGGGCCGGGGTCGACGCGGGCTTTGAAGATGCGGATTACACCGCCGCCGGGGCGCGCATCATCGACACGGCCGAGGAAATCTTTGCCACAGCCGACATGATCGTCAAGGTGAAGGAGCCACAGGCGGGCGAACGCAAGATGCTGCGCGAAGGGCAATTGCTCTTTACCTATCTGCACCTCGCGCCCGACCCGGATCAAACCCACGATCTGCTGGTCTCGGGCTGCACGGCGATTGCCTATGAAACCGTGACCGACCGCAATGGCGGCCTGCCCCTTCTGGCCCCGATGTCCGAGGTCGCGGGCCGTTTGGCCCCGCAGGTCGGGGCATGGACGCTGCAAAAGGCCAATGGCGGGCGCGGCGTGCTGATGGGCGGCGTGCCCGGTGTCGGCCCGGCTAAAGTCATGGTCATCGGCGGCGGCGTCGTCGGCACCCATGCGGCCCGCATCGCCGCGGGCATGGGCGCAGATGTGACCGTGCTCGACCGCTCCCTGCCCCGGATGCGCTATCTCGATGACATCTATGGCGGCACCTTCAAGACCGCCTATGCCAGCGCGGGCAACACCGTCGAACTGGCGCGTGAGGCCGATATGATCATCGGCGCGGTGCTGATCCCCGGGGCCGCGGCCCCCAAGCTGATCAGCCGCGCGCAACTGTCGGAACTCAAACCCGGCGCGGCGCTGGTCGACGTGGCCATCGACCAAGGCGGCTGCTTCGAGACTTCCAAGGCGACGACTCACCAAGACCCGGTTTATGAGGTCGACGGCATCATGCACTACTGCGTGGCCAATATGCCCGGCGCGGTGGCGCGCACCTCGACCATCGCGCTTGGCAACGCCACCATGCCCTTCATGCTGGCACTGGCCGACAAGGGCTGGAAACAGGCCTGCGCGGATGACCCGCACCTCAAAGCCGGGCTGAACGTCCACGCGGGCAAGCTGACCTATGCCGCCGTGGGCGAAGCGCTTGGGCTCGACAGCATCACCGCGGATCAGGCCATCGCGAGCTGAACGACAGCGGCCAAACAAAAGGCCCGCCAGATTGGCGGGCCTTTCCATTTCGAAAGCAGCGCTCAGCGCGTCTTCAAAGCGTCTCGAATTTCCAGCAATACATCGAGCTGCGACGGACCGGTTTCGACCTCGGGTGCCACCTCGTCCGGCTTTTCTGCGGCGGCCTTCACACGGTTCACCATCTTCACCAAGATGAAGACGACGAAAGCGATGATGAAAAAGTTGATCACGGCCATCAGGAACGAGCCATAGGCAAAGACCGACGCCCCCGCCTCCCGCGCCTGTTCAAGCGAGGCACTCGCGGGCACATCGCCCGAAAGCACCGCGTAGTTGTTGGTGAAATCCACCCCGCCCGTGAAAAGCCCGACGATCGGATTGATCAGATCGGCCACCAGTGACGACACGATCGCCGTGAAGGCCGCGCCGATGATGATACCAACGGCCATGTCCATGACATTGCCCTTGGCGATGAAATCCTTGAATTCTTGAATCACAGTTCTGTCCCTATTCTAAGGCGCGACGATAACCCCGCCATCACGGTCGATAGTGCGGACTAGCATATAGAACGGTCAATAAAGTTTTACGGTAAATCGCGCGTTTTACGGCCCGCGCCCGTTCATTCCCGAAAACAGACCCGCAAAAGCGCGCCCTCGGGGCTGAAATCGGTCGTCAGACGCCCGTTCAACTGCTCGGCTGCCGTGGCCATCAACATCCGCCCCAGCCCCGTGCTATCGGCCCCCGAGACGGCACCGGCATGGCCGCAGCCATTGTCGCGGCATTCCAAAAGCCAGCCCTCGGCCCCCTCCTGCCGCCGTAGGGAGATTTTGATCTCCCCCGCCCGGTCCCCGGCAAAGGCGTGTTTAATTGAATTGGCCACGAATTCGCTCACGATCATGCCGAGGGCTGAGGCCTGCACGGCCTGCAACTCGCCCGGCTCAGCCGCACAAAAGATGGTAACGTGGTCCGGCGCGCTGGCGGCGAGAAGCTTGTTCAGCTGTTCGAGGTAGGACTTGGTTTGCACCTTGCTTCGGCCACCCTGCCCCATCAACTCGCTGTGCAGCGATGCCACCGCGCCGAAACGGCGCTCGACAAGGGCAAGCACATCCTTGGCGTCGGGGTCTTGCACCTTGCGTGTCGCCATGCGCAGCAATGAGGCGATGGTCTGGAACGAGTTCTTCACCCGGTGGTCCATCTCGGCGCGCAGCGCCGCTTCGATGCGGATCTTCTTGCGCAATTCCAACTGCATCATCACATGGCGCGACAGGGTTTGCAGCGCTTGGCGCTGGAAATCGTTCAAGGTCCGCGGCTTGGTATCCAGCACGCAAAGCGTGCCAATCGGCTGGCCGTTCGGCGCGACAAGATTGGCACCGGCATAGAATTTCACCCGAGGGTCGCCAACATAGAGCGGATTGTCCGAGGTGCGCGGATCCGCCCCCATATCCGCAATCTCGGTATAGCCCTCGTCGAGAATGGCATGAGAGCAGACCGATTGATCAAGGGCCGTCTCATGCGGCTCGAACCCGACGCGCGCCTTGAACCATTGGCGCTTTTCATCAACCAGACTGATCAGAGAGACGGGCGTTTCGCAGATTTTGGACGCAAGCTCGACAATATCGTCGAAATCCGCTTCGGCTTCGGTATCAAGAATATCATAGGAATAGAGCGTCTCTAGACGCTCGTCCTGCTCTGCGGGCGTGTCGGCTAAAATGGACCTTCTCCTTCCAAAGTTAACCCGCCACGCAACTTTGGCACGGCAGCGGGGGTCGGATATGGCCTGCCTTTCGGGGGGCAGATCACGGCTGATGAACCTCCAGCTAGTGAAGGTTTAGTCCGCAAAGCAGCGGCGTCCAGCATGCTACCGAATCGATTCGCGCTTAAACCCTTGATAGATGTTCAATTTCAACGCGGCTAGCCCCGCTGCCGCGTCACCCCGGCAGCGTACCGGTCAAGACATAGCGCAGAATCTCAACCACCTGCGCAGGCTCGGAGGCCACGGCCAGCGCGGCGGCGTCGACCTCTTTCAGCGCATGGGCGTGGTCGGGGCCGTGCAGGATGATCAGCGATTTGCCAAGTGCTGCGGCATAGCCCGCGTCGAAGGCCGCGTTCCATTGCTTGTATTGGTCACCGAAGCGCACCACGACGACATCCGCCTCGGCAATCGCCTTGCGGGTGCGGATCGCGTTGATCTGTGCGCCCTTACGGTCATGCCAGAACTTGTCGTCCTCCGCGCCGAGGATCGCCACGCCGCAGTCATCAGAGGCGGCGTGGTCGGTGACGGGTGCGGTAAAGGTCACGTCGAGACCCTTGGCCCCTTCGGTGATCTGTTCGCGCCAATCGGTGTGGATTTCACCGGAGAGGTAGACTTTCATCGCTTCCGTCCTTCCTTGGTTCAGCCGCGCAGCACGCCGCCCGTGGCCTTGGTCACCTTTTCGACCACCTTAGCAGCCACGGCTTCAATGTCTGCATCCTTCAGCGTCTTGTCGCTGGGTTGCAGGCGCACGGTGATAGCGAGGGATTTCTTGCCTTCGCCAAGGCTGCCGCCGATGAACTCATCGAAGACGCGGACATCGTCGATCAGGGTCTTGTCGGCGCCCTTGGCGGCATTGACCAGCGTCAGTGCTTCCACATCGGCATCGACGACAAAGGCGAAGTCACGCTCGACCACCTGCAGGTCGCTGATCTGCAACGCCGGGCGCGTGGCGCCGGATTTGCGCGGCAGCGGCACCTCGGCGGGGTAGAGAGTGAAGGCCATCGCCGGGCCTTTCACGTCCATCGCAGCCAGAACCCGCGGATGCACCTCGCCGAAGACGCCCAGCACCTTTTTCGGGCCGAGGCAGATCTTGCCGTGACGGCCCGGGTGCCACCATTCATCAGCGCCGCGCAGGATCTGCACCTTGGCGGGCGCGCCGATGGCGGCCAGCACCGCCTCGGCATCGGCTTTCACGTCGTAGACATCCACCGCGCGCGCCGCGCCATGCACGTCGCGTGGGCCTGTGCGTCCGACCAGAAGGCCCGAGACCATGACCTGCTCCTCGCCCGGCTCCCCCCCGGAGAAGGCGGGACCGACCTCAAACAGCGCCATGTCGGCAAAGCCGCGCGCCTGATTGCGGGCGGCGGCCTGCAAGAGGCCCGGCAGCAGGTCGGGGCGCATGTGGCTCATGTCCGAGGAAATCGGGTTCTCCAGCCGCGTCGCATCGGTGCCACCGCCGAAGAGTGCCGCCGAGGCTTGGTCGATGAAGCTGTAGCTTACGCATTCGTTGTAGCCGAGCGCGGCCGCCGTGCGCCGCGCCGTCACCACGCGGCGCTGCATGGGAGAGAGCACCGGGCGTGGCACGCCCGTGGTCAGGCGCGGGAGGGGCTTGCCTTCGAGCTGCGTCAGCGAAGCGATGCGCGCGACTTCCTCGACCAGATCGGCCTCGCCCTGCACATCAGGGCGCCAGCTTGGCACCTGCGCCATGTCGCCGTCGAGTACGAAGCCAAGCGCGGTCAGCGTCTCGCGCTGCGCGCTTTCGGGGATCGTCATGCCGACAAGCGATTGCACCCGCGCGGAGTCGAGCTTGTAGGCGCGCGACGTGTCCGGCACCTGCCCTGCGACCACGACCTCCGAGGCCTCGCCTCCCGCGTGATCGAGGATCATCCGCGTGGCATGCTCAAGCCCCTCGGGGGTGAAGGCCGGGTCGACGCCGCGCTCGAACCGGTAGCGCGCGTCCGAGTTGATCTTCAACGCGCGGCCCGCATAGGCGATCTGCACCGGGTCCCAATAGGCGCTCTCGACAAAGACGTTCACCGTCTCCTCGGTCACGCCGGTCGCCTCGCCGCCCATGATGCCCGCGATGCTTTCCACGCCGCTGTCGTCGGAGATGGCCATCTGGCCTTCCTGCAGGGTGTAGGTCTTCTCGTCCAGCGCCGCGATTTCCTCGCCGCCCTTGGCGCGGTGCACGCGCAGGTTGCCCGCGACCTTGTCGGCGTTGAAGACATGCAGCGGGCGGTTGCGGTCGAAGGTGAAGAAGTTGGTCACGTCCACGAGGAACGAAATCGGGCGCAGCCCGATGGCGCGCAGCCGGTCCTGCAGCCACTGCGGGCTGGGGCCGTTCTTCACGCCTTTAATCAAGCGGCCATAGAACACCGGGCAGCCGTCTACCGTGTCGTCGTCGATGCTGACGCTGATCGGCGAGGCAAAGCTGCCCTCCACCACATCGCAATCGCGCGGCTTGAGCTTGCCCAGACCCCGCGCGGCGAGGTCACGCGCAATGCCGCGCACGCCAAGCGCATCGGGGCGGTTGGGGGTGATGGCGATTTCGATCACCGGGTCGACCTTCGCCGGGTCATTCTGCGCCAGCCAGTCAATGAAACGGTCACCGGGCTTGCCCGAGGGCAGCTCGATGATGCCGTCATGCTCCTCGCTCAGCTCCATCTCGCGCTCGGAGGCCATCATGCCGAAGCTCTTCACGCCGCGGATCTTGCCGACGCCGATGGTGGTGTCGATGCCCGGCACATAGACGCCCGGCTTGGCCACGACGACGGTGATGCCCGCGCGGGCATTCGGCGCGCCGCAGATGATCTGCATGACGCCCTCGTCGGTCTCCACCTGACAGACGTTCAGCCGGTCGGCATCGGGGTGTTTCTCGGCCGATTGCACGTAGCCGAGGGTGAAGTCGGCCAGCTTCGCAGCCGGATTCTCGACGCCTTCGACCTCGAGGCCGAGGTCGGTCAGGGCATAGGTGATCTCATCAATCGACGCCGTGGTGTCGAGATGGTCCTTGAGCCAGGAGAGGGTGAATTTCATGATCGTTCCCTAATTCTCGTAACGTTTGGCCAGATCGGCCATATCGCCCATCCGATAAAGTTTGATTTCGCGGACCACCCGCAGGCAAGGCTTGGCCGCAAAGAAGATCGACCCAATCAAAAAGAGCCATGTCGCGCTGGTCTGCGTACTCTCGAAGAAAAACAGCACAGAGCCGACGATGAAGCAAACTGCCGCGCAAAAATCGATAAGCGTGTAGGCAATTTCGAATTTCGCATAAAGCTCGCGAGACCGGGCGTTGTTCTCGCGGTTCTCGTGTCGAAAGAGTTTCATATCAGACATGCCCCACGCGGTGTCTTTTGATGTTCCTACAGCGGTCGCCGCAGGCTAGCTGCGCAGTTCACCGCGACAACCCACCATGCAAATTCGGCTGATCCAAGCTCGCAAACCCATAGTGTCGCAGCCAGCGCAGGTCTGAATCAAAAAACGCCCGCAGATCCGGGATGCCGTATTTCAACATCGCAATCCGGTCGATCCCCATGCCGAAGGCGAAGCCCTGCCATTTGTCGGGGTCGATCCCGCCGGCGGCGAGCACCTTGGGGTGCACCATGCCGGAGCCGAGCACCTCCATCCAGCCGTCGCCCTCGCCGATGCGCAGCTGGCCGTCGACCCAGGAACACTGGATGTCGACCTCAGCCGACGGCTCGGTGAAGGGAAAGTGCGAGGCGCGGAAGCGGGTCTTGATGCCGTCGATTTCGAAGAAGGCCGAGAAGAACTCCTCAAGCGTCCACTTGAGGTTCGCCATGGAGATGTCCTTGTCGATCGCCAGCCCCTCGACCTGATGGAACATCGGCGTGTGGGTCTGGTCGTAGTCGGCACGGTAGACGCCGCCGGGGCAGATGATGCGCAAAGGCGCGCCCTCGGCCTCCATGGTGCGGATCTGCACCGGGGAGGTATGGGTGCGCAGCACATGAGGGGCGCGTTCATCACCCTCGGCCCGATGCATATAGAAGGTGTCCATCTCGGCCCGCGCGGGGTGGTGGCCGGGGATGTTCAGCGCGTCGAAGTTGTACCAATCGGTGTCGATGCGCGGACCTTCGGCAACGGCAAAACCCATCTCGGCGAAGATCGCGGTCAGCTCCTCGGTCACTTGGCTCACCGGGTGGATGCTGCCCTGACGCTGGTGCCGCGTGGGCAGCGTGACGTCGAGCCATTCGCTGCGCAGACGCTCGTCCAGCGCGGCATCGGCAAGGGCCGCCTTCTTGGCCGAGAGCGCCGAGTTGATCTCGTCCTTCAGCGCGTTCAGCGCGGGCCCGGCGACCTGACGCTCTTCGGGGGTCATCTTGCCCAGCTCGCGCATTTTCAGCGCGACTTCGCCCTTTTTGCCCACGGCGGCCAGCCGGATGTCTTCCAGCGCGGATTCGTCGCCAGCATCGGCGATTTGGCTCAGGTACTTTTGCTTCAGATCGTCCATGACAGGCCCTTGGAATAATACCCCGTCCTGCTAGCCCTCTCGCCCCTCGAATGCAAGCCGTAGGGGTTGTGGCGCCATGGGGGAACCACCACCTCTGCAAAGCGTTAGGCCGCATCCCCTCGGCGCGCCCTGCTTCAGCGGCGCGCCCAACCTCCCCCGAAAGGAGAGACTGATGAAAATTCTGATGGTTCTGACATCGCATGACGAATTGGGCGACACCGGCAACAAGACCGGTTTCTGGCTCGAAGAATTCGCCGCCCCCTATTACGTTTTCAAAGACGCGGGCGCGGATGTGACCCTCGCCTCACCCAAGGGCGGGCAGCCGCCGCTCGACCCCAATAGCGACAGCGAAGACGCGCAGACCGATGCCACCCGCCGGTTCAAAGACGACGCTGCCGCGCAGCAGGCGCTGGCCTCGACCAAAGTGCTGGGCGATGTGGACGCGGACGGTTTCGATGCGATCTTCTACCCCGGCGGCCACGGCCCCCTGTGGGATCTGGCCAATGATGCCGACAGCAAGCGCCTGATCGAAACCTTCTGGGCCTCCGACCGCCCCGTGGGTGCCGTCTGCCACGCGCCTGCCGTGTTCAAAGATACCCAAGCCGACGGCAAGCCGCTGGTCTCGGGCAAACGCGTCACCGGCTTTACCAACACCGAGGAAGAAGGCGTTGGCCTGACCGACGTGGTGCCCTTCTTGGTCGAAGACATGCTGAAGGAAAACGGCGGCGACTACAGCAAGGGCGACGATTGGGCGTCCTATGTGCTGGTCGACGGCAAGCTGGTCACCGGCCAGAACCCCGCCTCGTCCGAGGAAGCGGCGAAAGAGATGCTGGCGCTCTTGAAGTGACGGCAGGTGGGGGCGCAAGTCCGCGCCCCCTCTCCCTCATGGGAGGAACCGCCACAGCCCGCGCCGTGTTTTGCCCGTGAAAGGAGCCTCCGACATGGCAGATTATGACCGCAGCACCGGCGCCCCATGGAGCGCCGAAGACCTCGAACAGCTTCGCATTCTTGCGGCAGAGGGCACGGCGACCAGCGTGATCGCGGTGCAACTGAACCGCAGCGAAGAGGCGATTGCGCATCGCGCAGCACAGGATGGAATCAACCTGACCGCCGCCAGCCACAATCCCTATGACCCCGACACCCTAAACCGATAGCAGGGCGCGCCCGTTTTTCTTGTGCTTCGCGATCAACCGCTTTTGCACGGGCCCCGCGGGGATCTGATGCGCGGGGGCACCGAAGCCGTCGCCCTCAACCAAAGCGGGGAAGAGCGTCGCAAACTCCTCGCGCTGCGCCTGACCGAGGGTTTTCACGGTGTCGGCATTCAGCAAGAAACTCTCGCTCGGCGCGCCCTCGGCATAGACGATCTGGTGCTTTTCAAAGACCAAGTGGAAATACTCCACCTGTGAGACGCCCTCATCCACATGCACCCCCGGCAGTTCGGTCAACCGGACCGCGGCAACGAGCACGGCCATCGCGCCGCAGATCCGCTTGACGATGCCTGAACGCGCGACCATGCGATGCTGCCTTGAGACCATGAGGTCACGCTTGGGCAGCCCCGCGCCCAAGGCCCCAGCACTGATCCGAATGGGGTAGAGCTTGGGGTTCTTCGCCAACTCCCCTGCCCCGACCGAACGGCGCAGCGCTGCGACAAGCTCCTGATAGCCGTGGCCTTGGGTCAGCACGCGCACGCCGGGGGCCAAAGCCTCGACCGGGAGATCGCCCGCTTCGGTGGTGATCAGCGTGCCGCGCGCGAAACAGGCCACGCCGGTCGAGACCAGATCGCCCTCTTCGCGCATCGTGTCGATGTCGGATTTCCACGCCAGATTGCCCAATAACCCGCCCTCGGGCAGGTCTGAGAAATCGACGGTCATGGTCGTGAAAAGATCCCCCGCAGCCGGGCTGCCCGCCAGATTGACGATGCCGGAATAGGTCACCTCAAGATCACCGGCCAAATCCCGCGAACCGGACTCCACGCGGAAGGGAAACCCCTCAAGCGACGTGGGGGTCGAGCCGCCATTGGGGTCGTCGTCCGCCGTGGTGGTGGTGTCGAAGACGGAACTGGCGGGCTGAAGGTCGATCTCCATCGTGGCGAGCGGCTTGGTCGTCTCAAGATGGTGCCAGTCATAGCCGAAGGACATCTGCGTATCCTCCCCCACCGCCGCGCCATTCGTATAGGGATCCGTTGCGTGCCACGTCAGCGTCTCGACCGAGCCATCGGCATAGGTCAGCGTGATCCGCGCGCCCTCAAGATCGGCGCCGCGCGAACTGGTATCGTCGCGAATACCATAGACCGTCTCATGCGGGTCTTCGTCCAACCTGTTGACTACAATTCCGGGCATAAACGTCCCCACCTTTTACAAATAACTTGCCGACAAACAGCGCCAATTGCTGCGGCACCGGTGCAGATAGCTGCACAGTGACCTGTCGTTGGGGCACATTGTCCATGGGGGTGAGGAGCAGGCAAGGCCGTGGCAAGGGATTATCGGGGCAAGATTATGGCAAGCCCCGCACGACGGCCCGAAACGCAGATCCCCCAAACGCAAAAAGCCCCGCCATCCGGCAGGGCTTTCGCAAATTCAAAGCAATTTTGGCTTAGGCCGCCAGCGCGTCCTGCGCTTGCTTGACGATCGCACCGAAGGCTTCGGGCTCGTGCACGGCCAGATCGGCCAGAACCTTGCGGTCCACTTCGATGCCGGCCAGCGTCAGACCGTTGATGAAGCGGCTGTATGTCAGCGCCTCGTCGTGGCTGCGCACGGCGGCGTTGATCCGCTGGATCCACAGCGCGCGGAAGTTGCGCTTGCGATTCTTGCGGTCACGCGTTGCATATTGGTTGGCCTTGTCGACCGCCTGCGTGGCGACCTTGAAGACGTTCTTGCGCCGACCATAGTAGCCTTTTGCGGCTTTGATGATCTTCTTGTGACGCGCGTGGGTGACTGTACCACCTTTAACTCGGGACATCTCGGCTCTCCTTAATCAGCGGGCGTAGGGCATGAAGCCCTTGACGATCTTTGCATCGGCTTCCGACAGGGTTGTCGTGCCGCGTGCGTTACGGATGAACTTGTTGGTCCGCTTGATCATGCCGTGCTGTTTGCCGGCTTGGCTGGCGATGACCTTGCCGGTCGCCGAGACCTTGAAGCGCTTCTTGGCGCTCGATTTCGTCTTCATCTTGGGCATTTCCGTCTCCGTCTTTTGAGTTCGGTATAAACACGACTCGGCATGCCACTTGAGGCCGGTCGTGCAGGCTAAGATGCGCCGTATAGGCGCGGTCGGTCAGGGATGCAAGAAGTTTCGCACGCCCCCTCAGGGCAAGAAGTCCGCCGCGACCGAGACGAAGACCTCCGGCAGGTTCTCAAAGGAATAGCGCCCCGGATTTTCGCGCAGCGCAAAGACGATCAGCCCGCCCGCGATCAAGATCGTGATGGCCGAGGCGCGCGGCGACCGACGGTCGGTCACCGCAGACAGGATCGAGGGGATCGACAGCACCGCCAGAACGATGCCCACCACCATTGCCAAGTCAGAGTCCACGCAACATCCCCCTATCCAGGGAAAGGCTACTCTGGATCGGAGGCGTAAATCAAACGTTCGTCACAGGGGGCGACGCGCAGAATATTGGTGCTGCCCGGCACGTTGAAGGGCACACCGGCAGTGACGACGATATGATCCTCCGGCCCCGCATACCCCTCTGACAATGCGGCCCGCGCGGCGCTCAGCACCGCCAGTTTAAACCGGTCATGCCCATCGGTGATGATGCAATTCGTGCCCCAGCTCAGCGCCAGACGGCGCGCGGTGTTGACCAGCGGCGACAGGGCGATGATCGGCACACGGGGCCGTTCGCGGGCGGTCAGCAGGGCGGTGGTGCCCGATTGGGTAAAGCAGCAGATCGCCTTGATGTCCGTCGTCTCGGCAATCTCACGCGCGGCGGCGACGATGCCATCGGCCACGGTGGTGCGATCCGCCGTGCGCGATGATTCGATGATCTGCGTATAGGTCGCATCGGCTTCGACCTCTTGAGCCACGTTATCCATCGTTGCCACGGCCTGTAGCGGGTAATCCCCGGCGGCGGATTCAGCGCTCAGCATCACGGCATCGGCGCCTTCGTAAATTGCGGTTGCCACGTCCGAGACTTCGGCGCGGGTCGGCATCGGGCTTTCGATCATCGATTCGAGCATCTGTGTCGCCACGATCACCGGCTTGGCCGCCGCGCGGCATTTGCGCACCAGACGTTTCTGGATCGGCGGCACATTCTGCACCGGTAGCTCCACGCCCAAATCGCCCCGCGCCACCATGATGCCGTCGCTGACATCCAAGATCGCCTCGAACCGCTCCACCGCCGCGGGCTTCTCGATCTTCGACAGCACCGCCGCCCGGCCTCTGACCAGATCGCGCGCCTCGGTCACATCCTCGGGCCGCTGGACAAAGCTGAGGGCGAGCCAGTCGACCCCCAATTCGCAGACGAACTCCAAATCGGCGCGGTCTTTCTCGGAAAGCGCGGCCAGCGGCAGCAGCACGTCGGGCACGTTCACGCCCTTGCGGTTTGAGATGACACCGCCCGTCACCACTTCGCAATCGGCGAAATCCGGGCCGCAGTCGCGCACCTTGAGGCGGATCTTGCCGTCATTGACCAAAAGGCTCGCGCCCGGCTCAAGGGCTGCGAAAATCTCAGGATGGGGCAGGCAGACGCGGGTCGCATCGCCCGGCGTCTCGTCAAGATCAAGCCGGAAAGACGCGCCCTCTTCCAAGGTTGGCCCGTCGCCCTCGAACACGCCAACGCGCAGCTTCGGCCCCTGAAGGTCCGCCAGAATGCCGATCGCGCCGCCGGTCTCTTTCTCGATATCGCGGATGATCCGGTGCTTTTCCCGGATCTCTTCGTGGCTTCCGTGGCTCATGTTCAGGCGGAAAACATCCGCCCCGGCGTTGTGCAATGCCGCGATCACCTCTCGGGTTTCGGAGGCTGGCCCAAGCGTGGCCACGATCTTTACATTGCGCAAACGTCTCATATCTGTTCCTTCGTGTCCTATGTCCCCAGAGCGAATGTTAACGATAACATCGCCTGTCCGGTGGCCTAGCGCCCCCATGAGTGCCTGTCAAAGGTTTCATCAGAATGACGGTCCATCGCGGTCCCGTCCAGTGATATGAGAAGGAAGCTGTCATGCCCAGCCAACAAGAGATCGAACTGCAAGCCGCCGCCTTTCGCCGGTTGCAGAAACACCTGATGGAAGATCGGACGGATGTGCAGAACATCGACATGATGAACCTCGCCGGTTTTTGCCGCAACTGCCTGTCGCGCTGGTATCAAGAGGCCGCTAACGAACGCGGGATCGAGATGGGCAAGGACGAGGCGCGCGAGTTGTTCTACGGGATGACGATGGACGAATGGAAAGCCAACTATCAGACCGATGCGAACGACAGCCAGAAAGAGGCGTTCAAAACGGCCTTTGAAGAGAATGTCGGAAAGGGTTGAGCAATCCGCTTAAGTGAACCCACAAAGCGGGCGCGCATCCCTGTGCGCCCGCCTTTGCCTTGGCCAAGCGTGCTCAAGGGCTTCGCCTAGAACTGATAGAGCACAAGCCAATCCGCCTTGAGCGCAGGCCGCGCGGCGCCTTCGATCTCTACCGTTGCGGCAAAGCGGGTCATCAGGCCACCCCGCCCGCGCCTCTGCGCCTCGGCCAGCGTGAACCTTCCCCGAATCCGCTTGCCGGAATGCACAGGTGCGATGAAGCGCACGCTGTCGAACCCGTAGTTGATCGACGCCTTCGTTCCCGCCACCACCGGCAGCGCACCGTAAGCCATGCCCGACATCATCGATAGGGTGAGCATCCCATGCGCCACGGTGCCGCTAAAATCCGTCTTGGCCGCGCGGAGCGGGTCAACATGGATGAACTGATGGTCCTCGGTCACATCGGCAAAAGCGTCGATCCGCGCCTGATCCATCACGAACCACGGTGAGACGCCCAATTCACGGCCCACGGCGGCTTCCATCTCTGCCCGGTCAATCTCTCTGCGCATCGCGGCCTCCTCTTTGCGCCAGTCTAGCCGCGCGGGCGATCGCTGCGAAAGCCCTTGCGCCCGCCGGGACATCTTTCATGCTGGGGCCAAACAGAGCGGAGCCGCCATGAACACCCCCATCCTTGCCCTTATCACCGTCGCCATCGCCGGGGCCGCCGTGGCCCTGCAAACCCCGATCAATGCCGCCTTGGGGCGCAACATCGGCAGCGGGGTCGCTGCGGCGGCGGTGTCCTTTGGCGTCGGCTTTGCGATCCTGTTGGGGGTCTTGCTGCTGCGCGGCGAGTTGAGCGCCCTGCCCCGCGCGGCCTCGGCCTCGCCCGTTTTGCTGCTGGGCGGGGTGTTGGGGGCCTTCTACGTCTGGTCGGTGCTTTGGGCGATCCCGACGCTGGGGGCGCTGACAGTGATCTCGGCGTTGATCCTCGGCCAATTGAGCGCGGCGCTGGTGATCGATGCCACGGGGCTCTTGGGCCTGTCGGTGCAGGCCATCACCCCCACCCGCATCGCCGCCGCCGCGCTGGTGGCGGCGGGGCTGGTTTTATCGCGGTTCTAAAGCTCAGATCGCGGTTTTGCGCATCTCTTCGAGATAGATTTCACGCAAACGGGGCGCAAGCTTGCCCGGCGTGCCGCTACCAATCTTGGCGCCGTCGATCTCGATCACCGGCGTCACGAAAGCGCTGGCCGAGGTGACGAAAGCCTCATCCGCCTGCTGCGCCTCTTCGATGGTGAAGTTCCGCTCTTCCACCTGCATCTGCGCCTCGCGGGCCAGTTCCAGCACCGCCTTGCGGGTGATGCCATGCAGGATGTCGTTCGAGGTCTCGCGCGTCACGATCTTGCCGTCCTTAACGATATAGGCGTTGTTCGAGGTGCCTTCGGTGACGAAACCGTCTTCGACCATCCAAGCGTCTTCGACACCGGCTTTCTTGGCCATCATCTTCCCCATCGACGGGTAGAGCAGCTGCACCGTTTTGATATCGCGGCGGCCCCAGCGGATGTCTTCGATGCTGATCACGCGGATGCCGTCACGGGCGGCGGGGTTGTCGGCCAACCCCGGCTTGGATTGGGTGAACAGCACCAGCGAGGGCGCGGTCGTCTCGGGGTCGGGAAAGGCGAAATCGCGGTCGCCATCCGACCCGCGCGTGACCTGAAGATAGATCAACCCGTCTTTGATCTCGTTCAGCCGCACCAACTCGCGGTGGATTTCCAGCAGTTCTTCGGTCGTCGCAGGCGCGCGCATGTCAAGCTCGTTCATCGAACGGGTCAGACGCTCGGCATGGCCGTCAAAGGCGATGAGCTTGCCATTCAGCACGCTCGTCACCTCATAGACCCCATCGGCCATCAGGAAACCCCGGTCAAAGATCGAGACCTTGGCCTGATCCTCGGGCAGGTATTCGCCGTTTACATAGACAGTTCGCATGGTCACCCCCAGAGCGCTGCGGCGGGGGGATGCACGCCCGCGCCGTCGAATTTCAAAGCATTGTCGCGGTCTTCGGCCAGAAGCAGCGGGCCGTCAAGGTCCACCACCTTCGCGCCTTGGGCGACCAGCGTCGCAGGCGCCATGGCTAGCGATGAGCCGACCATGCAGCCGACCATGACCTCGAAGCCTTCCGCCCGCGCCGCATCGCGCAAGGCTAGCGCTTCGGTCAGCCCGCCGGTCTTGTCGAGCTTGATGTTCACCACATCGTATTTGCCCTTGAGGCCCGGCAGGCTGGCGCGGTCGTGGCAGCTTTCATCCGCGCAGACCGGCACGGGGCGGTCCACCCCCAAAAGCGCGTCGTCTTCGCCAGCGGGCAGGGGCTGTTCGACCAGCGCCACGCCCAGACGAACCAGATGCGGGGCGAGGTCGGCATAGACCTCAGCCGACCAGCCCTCATTGGCGTCGATGATGATGGTGGAATCGGGCGCCCCGGCGCGCACCGCTTCGAGCCGCGGCATGTCGTCAGGCGTGCCGAGCTTGATCTTCAGCAGTGGCCGATAGCTGTGTTTCGCCGCCTGCGCGCGCATTGCCTCGGGTTCGTCCAGCGAAAGGGTATAGGCCGTGATCTCTGGCCCCGGCGCGGTCAGCCCGGCCAACTCCCACACCCGCTTGCCTGCGCGTTTGGCCTCTAGATCCCATAGCGCGCAGTCGACCGCGTTGCGTGCGGCCCCGGCAGGCAGGAGATCATAGAGCGCTTGGCGGGTGATATCACCCGGCAGGCCGTTGATCTCAGCTGTGACCGATTCGAGGGTCTCGTCATAGCGCGCGTAGGGCACGCATTCGCCCCAGCCGGTGACGCCGCCTTCGGTCACACGGACGGTCAGCACCTTGGCCTCGGTCCGCGAGCCGCGGCTGATGGTAAAGACCTGCGCCAGTTTGAACGTATCTGCGGTAACGTCGATCTGCATGGTCACAGCGCCGCCAGCGCATCGGCCAGTCGCGCCGCCCCTTGGCGGAAGGGATCAACCGCAGGCAGGCCAAGACGCTCTTCAACCTCGGCCAGATAGGCATCCGCCTCGGCCTCGGACATGTGGTAGGTGTTGACCGAGATACCGACAACCTTGCAGTCGGGGTTCGGCACCTGCGCCAGCGTCAGCGCCATGTCGCGCACCGCTTCGAGGCTGGGCAGGCTGTATTCCGGCAGGCCGCGCATATGGGTCCGGGTCGGCTCATGGCAGAGGATCAGCGCATCGGGCTGGCCGCCGTGGATCAGCGCCATGGTCACACCGGAATAAGAGACGTGGAACAGGCTGCCCTGCCCTTCGATGATGTCCCAATGGTCATCGTCATTGGCGGGGGTGAGATATTCCACCGACCCGGCCATGAAATCGGCGATCACGGCATCCAGCGGCACGCCTTCGCCGGTGATCAGGATGCCGGTCTGTCCGGTGGCGCGGAAGGTGCTTTTCATTCCCTTTTCGCGCATCGCCTCGTCCAGCGCGAGGGCGGTGTACATTTTCCCGACCGAGCAATCGGTGCCCACGGCCAGAACCCGCTTGCCGCTGCGTTTCTTGCCGTCGGCGATCGGGTATTCGACGCTGGGCACGCGCACGTCATGCAATGTGGTGCCGTTCGCCTCGGCAGCCGCCACCAGATCGGCTTCGTTGCGTAGCAGGTTGTGCAGGCCCGAGGCGATGTCAAAGCCCATGTTCAGCGCCTCAATCAGCACCTCTTTCCATGCCGCGCTAATTTTACCGCCACGGTTGGCGACACCGATCACCAATGTCTCGGCCCCCGCCTCACGCGCTTCGGCCAGCGTCATGTCTTGCAGACCGAGATCGGCCTTGCAGCCCGCCATGCGGAACTGGCCGACCGCATTGTCGGGCCGCCAATCCTTGATGCCTTGTGCGACCTTGGCGGACAGAGAGTCAGGCGCGTCGCCCAGAAAGAGCAGATAGGGGGTTTTGATCATGGCAAGCCTCCGGCATTGAATTTGTCCGCATATTGCGCGCGAGAATACGCAAGTGCGTGGCGTTGTCGACGCATCTGCATGCAAATGCGCAGCAATTCTCGCAAATTACCGTTGGCTGCGCAAAATTCGTGCGCAGCTTGGTTTTGCAGGCAAACCCCCCGAAATGCTGCGCCTGCGAAAACCTCCTTGCGATTGGAGGCGCAATTTCATACCAGAATAGAGACGCACGATGAAACAATATTACCCAAAGGTGCCCCATGAGCTTCCGCATTCAGCCTGCCGCCCCTGCCCGCCCGAACCGCTGCCAATTGTTCGGCCCCGGCTCCCGCCCTGCAATCTTTGAAAAGATGGCAGCGTCGGATGCCGATGTGATCAACCTCGACCTCGAAGACAGCGTGGCACCTTCGGACAAGGACAGCGCGCGCGCCAATATCATCAAGGCGATTTCCGAGATCGACTGGGGCAACAAGACGCTTTCGGTGCGGATCAACGGGCTCGACACACCCTATTGGTATCGTGACGTGGTGGAGCTGCTGGAGCAGGCCGGGCCGCGGCTTGACCAGATCATGATCCCCAAGGTGGGCTGCGCGGCGGATGTCTATGCCGTCGACGCGCTGGTGACGGCGGTCGAGACCGCCAAGGGCCGCGAGAAGAAAATCAGCTTTGAGGTCATCATCGAATCCGCTGCCGGTATCGCCCATGTGGAAGAGATCGCCGCGTCTTCCCCCCGCTTGCAGGCGATGTCGCTGGGGGCCGCGGATTTCGCCGCCTCCATGGGCATGCAGACCACCGGCATCGGCGGCACGCAGGAGAACTACTATATGCAGCGCGGCGAGCAGAAGCATTGGTCGGACCCGTGGCACTGGGCGCAGGCCGCCATCGTCGCCGCCTGCCGTACCCATGGTGTGCTCCCCGTCGACGGGCCCTTTGGCGATTTTTCGGACGACGAGGGTTTCCGCGCACAGGCGCGCCGCTCGGCCACGCTGGGCATGGTCGGCAAATGGGCGATCCACCCCAAGCAGGTGGCGCTAAGCAACGAGGTGTTCACGCCGTCGGAAGAGGCTGTGGCTGAGGCGCGCGAAATCCTCGCGGCGATGGAAGAGGCCAAGGCCAAGGGCGAAGGGGCCACCGTTTATAAGGGGCGTTTGGTGGATATCGCCAGCATCAAACAGGCGGAGGTGATCGTGCGCCAGTCTGAGATGATCGCCGGGGGCTGAGCGCTTTTGGCAAGCCGCCGGGGGCCCTGCCCCCGGACCCCCGAGGGTATTTGAAAAAGGATGAAGAGGGAGGGGCGTGGGCTTGCCTGCCTTGCAAACCCGCGTTGCAAACCGGCGCGCGGCGCTCCATATACACAGGCAACAAGCCGGAGCATGCAATGACCCAATATCTGGATTTCGAAAAACCCCTGGCCGAGATCGAAGGCAAGGCGGAAGAGCTGCGGGCGTTGGCCCGGTCCAATGAAGAGATGGACATCACCGATGAGGCCCGCGCGCTGGACAAGAAAGCCGCCGGGATGCTTGAAGACCTTTATGGCTCTTTGACGCCTTGGCGGAAATGTCAGGTGGCGCGTCATCCGGAGCGGCCCCATTGCAAGGATTATATCGAGGCGCTTTTCACCGAGTTCACGCCTTTGGCGGGGGACCGGAACTTTGCCGATGATCTGGCTGTCATGGGCGGGTTGGCGCGGTTCAATGATACGCCGGTGGTGGTGATTGGCCATGAGAAGGGCAATGACACCAAGAGCCGGATCGAGCGTAATTTCGGCATGGCGCGGCCTGAGGGCTATCGCAAGGCGGTGCGTTTGATGGAACTGGCCGACAAGTTCAACCTGCCGGTGGTCACCATCGTCGACACGCCCGGCGCCTATCCCGGCAAGGGTGCCGAAGAACGCGGCCAGTCCGAGGCGATTGCCCGTTCGACGGAGAAATGTCTGCAGATTGGCGTGCCTTTGGTCAGCGTGATTGTGGGCGAAGGCGGCTCTGGCGGGGCGGTGGCATTCGCCACGGCGAACCGTGTCGCGATGTTGGAGCATTCGGTTTACTCCGTGATCACGCCCGAAGGCTGTGCCTCGATCCTGTGGAAGGACAGCGAGAAGATGCGCGAGGCCGCCGAGCAGATGCGTCTGACGGCCGATGAGCTCAAGACGCTTGGCGTGATCGACCAGATCATCCCTGAGCCGATGGGGGGTGCGCATCGCCATGCCGAGGAATCGATCAAGGCCGTGGGCAAGTCGATCGAAGCGATGCTCAAGGAGCTTGACGGCAAGGACGGCAAGACGCTGGTTCAAGAGCGCCGGACCAAGTTCCTTGAGATGGGGCGCAAGGGGCTGGCGGCCTAAGCCAGCCGCCGCCGAAAACGTGGATCAGGCGTGATTTGATCGAAACCGGCGGCGCGGTAGAAGCCCTGCGCGCGCCGGTTTTTCGTATCCGTACCCACGGTCACATAGCTGCATCCTTGGCTCTGGGCGTGGTCCAGCGCCGCTTCGACCAGCGCGCGGCCAATGCCGCGACCGCGGGCCGTGTCGCAGACGAAGAGGTGGTGCAGGTCCATCCCTCTTGCGCCGAATTGCAACTGCATCTGCGGGCAGAGCGCGGCATAGCCATGCAGGCCGGTGGCGCCTTCGGCCACCAGAAGGGTCACCCAGGGTGTGGGGCCGAAGCAGTCACGTTCTAGCGCGGCGAGGGTCACGGTGGCGGTGTCGCCGTGGTAGGCGGCCAGCGCGTGGGCCAGATCGAGCACCATCGGCAGGTCGGATTTTACGGCGGGTCGAATGGGGGGCATGTCGTCTCTTTCTGTGAGGCCACAGGGAGACAGGATAAGCCGCGCTGTGGCGGCTTGTGGGTATGGGAATGGGTGCCGCGCCGGTCAGGAGCGGGGGTAATAGACAGATGTGAAGCTGGTCTTTTCCATATGCCTTTGATGCGCCGCTGCTGCCTGACTGTCAAGCCATGGGCGGGATCAGCTGGCCAGCATTCGCAGCCCTTGGGTCACATCCGAACGCACCGCCAGCCGCAGCCCCGGCTCATCGCCCGCGCGCAGGGCGGCGATGATCAGACGGTGGAAATGCGGCGGCTCGGTCCGGCGCAGGCGGCCATAGAGCGCGCGCATGGTGGGGCCCAGTTGCAGCCAGACCGTTTCCGCCATGGCGAGCATGGCCGGCGCTTGGGCACGCAGGTAGAGCGTGCGGTGAAACTCGAGATTGGTGCGGATGTAGCTGACCGCATCGCGGTGGGCCACGGCCTCGGCAATATTGGTGTTGATCGTCTGCATCCGCTCGATCAGCGCCATATGGGCGCGTGGCAGGGCGCGTGAGGCAAGCTCGACCTCCAAGAGCGCGCGGAGGGCGGCCAGCTCCTCGATCCGCTCGTTGCTGAGCTCGGGGGTGGAGATGCGTCCGGAGGTCGACATGGTCAGCGCCCCCTCTGCCGCCAGCCGCCGCACCGCTTCGCGGGCCGGGGTCATCGAGACCTCATATTCCTTACCGATGCCGCGCAGGGTCAGCGCGTGGCCGGGCGGCAGATCGCCATGCATGATCCGCGCGCGCAGGCGGCGGTAGACACGATCATGGGCCAGCGGTGTGGCCTCGACAGGGCGTGGGGTCAGGTTCATGATGCGGTTGTGATCACAAACCAGCCACCCGTCAAGCGCGGCATTTTGCAGCCAAGACGCGATCACCCGTTGTCGCGAGCCTTGCGGCGATTTATCGGAGGTCAAACTGCCTTAAGGAGACGCGCCGTGACCAAACGAAACTTCATCCGTCATGTGGTCTTTTTCTCAGCCAAGGACCCCAAGGACATTCCGACGATCGTGGCGGGGCTTTGGAAACTGGCCGACATTCCGCATTCGACGACTTTCGAGATCTGCGAAAACACCCGTGTCGATGCGCTGTCGGGGGATGTGGATGTGGTCGTCTATGCCGAATTCCCGGATGCCGAGGCGCTGGCCGCCTATAAGGCGCATCCGATCTACCAGGAATCCATCGATATCGTGCGGCCTCTGCGCGACATGCGCGTGCCTGCGGACTTTTAGGGCGCGCCATGGCTGGCCCGCGCGTTCTTTTCGACACTGGCCCGCTGGGGCACGGCACGGCCTTCACCGCGCCGCGGCGGATCATCAGTGCCGATACCCCGGCTGAGGTGCCTGCGGCCTTTGCAGCACTTGAAGCGGCGCAGGAAAGCGGCGCGTGGCTGGCAGGCTATGCGAGTTATGAGTTGGGCTATCTCGGCTCGCACAAGCTGCGCGAGTTGTTGCCTGCGGCGCGCGGGCTGCCACTGCTGCGCTTCGGCGTCTTTGATGCGCCTGAGGCCTATGGTTTTGCCGAAGATGCGGGTGATGCCAGTCTGTCGGCGCTCACGCCGGATTGGGATTTCGCGCAGTATCAGGCCGCCTTTGCCGAGGTGCAGGACTTCATCAGCGCGGGGGACATCTATCAGGCCAATCTGACCTTCGGGATGGAGGGGCGCTATACCGGGACGCCAGCGGCGCTTTATGCCCGGCTGCGCCAGCGGCAAAGCGTGGTCCATGGGGCTTTCGTCGATCTTGGCGGCCCTGTGCTGTTGTCGCGCTCGCCGGAGTTGTTTTTCGCGCTCACCGCCGAGGGGCAGCTCACCGCCCGCCCGATGAAGGGCACGGCGCGGCGCGGGCGGGATGCTGAGGAGGACGCGAAGCTGCGGGATGACCTTGCGGCCTCGGAAAAGAACATGGCCGAGAACCTGATGATCGTGGACCTTTTGCGCAACGACATCAGCCGGATCGCGGAGGTGGGCAGTGTCGAGGTGCCGAAACTGTTCGAGATTGAGACCTATGAGACCCTGCACCAGATGACCTCGCGCATCACGGCGCAGGTCTTGCCGGGCAAACGGCTGACTGACCTCTTTCACGCGCTCTTTCCCTGCGGCTCAATCACTGGCGCTCCCAAGATCCGCGCGATGCAGATCCTGCGTGCCTTGGAACCGGCCCCGCGCGATGCCTATTGCGGCGCGGTGGGGTGGATCGCCCCCACGGGTGCGATGCAGTTCAACGTGGCGATCCGCACGGCGACCTGTCACCCAGAGGGGCGGCT
Organism: Sulfitobacter sp. 1A12779; assembly: GCF_043557315.1. Taxonomy (NCBI): domain Bacteria; kingdom Pseudomonadati; phylum Pseudomonadota; class Alphaproteobacteria; order Rhodobacterales; family Roseobacteraceae; genus Sulfitobacter; species Sulfitobacter sp. 1A12779. Next base: position 420,026 of record NZ_JBIFFU010000001.1, on the reverse strand, counting down.
GCGGTTGAACGTGGGCGGCGGCGTGGTGCATGACAGCACGGCCGAGGATGAATATGCCGAAGCGCTGCTGAAGGCGCGTTTCGCCACGCTGGCCTAGAATCGATAGCGGTGCAGCCCGCCGCCATGGTCGCGCAGCCATTGGCGCGGCGCCTGATAGTCGCCGTAGATCCGCGTGACCTCGGCCCAGAAGGCGGGGGAGTGGTTCATCTGCGCCAGATGCGCGACCTCATGGGCGGCGACATAGTCCAGCACCTCGGGCGGGGTCATGATCAGCCGCCAAGAGAACATCAGCGCCCCGTCGCTGGAACAAGACCCCCAGCGAGAGCGCGTATCGCGCAGGGTGATGCGGGCATAGGGCTTGCCCAGTAGCGCGGCATAATCGTCACAAGCCCCGGCGAGGCGGTCGCGCGCCACTTCGCGCAGGTGTGCGGCCAGACGTTTGCCGATGCTATCCTCTGGGCCGGGCACAAGGATCTCTTCGGGCCCGATCCGCACCCCCCTCCCCTGCCCGCCGCGGACGCGCAGCAGCTTGCCGCCCACCGGAAGCTCTGCCCCGGGGGCCACGATCACATCCTCGCCCCGCGCGGCGAGGTGTTGGCGAATCCAGTCTTGCTTGCTTTCGGCAAAGGCCAGCGCCTCACGCTCTGCCAGCCGTTTCGGCATCGTCAGGGTCACCCGCCCGTCCAATTGCGAGATGCGCAGTGAGATGCGCCGCGCGCGCGCCGAACGGCGCAGGATCAGCGGAATCGGCGGGTTGCCGGGCAGCACAGGGTCTTTCATTACCGGAGCAACGTCCCTAGATAGAGGCCAAAGCCTTTGACAGTGCCCCCCTCATATGGCACTTGGCCGGAATCATCTACACGCAACAGCAATATTATAAAGGGGTGTTTCATGCCCAACGAAGAATGGGGAACCAAGCGCCTGTGCCCCACTACGGGCAAGCGCTTCTATGACCTCAACAAGAATCCGATTATCAGCCCCTACACGGGCGAAGAGGTCGAGGTCGACAATTCCAAGTCGCGCATGATCGCGGCGGATGCCGAGGATGCGGTCACAGCCAAAGCCAAGAAGGGCGACAAGGGCGATGAAGAATCCTTGGTGGATGACGATGACGCGGTCGATGTGGATCTGGACGACGACATCCTCGACGATGACGACGATGATGACGATACAGTACCGCTCGACGACCTTGCCGATGTGGCCTCGGACGACGAGGATTAATTAATCGGCGGCGGGGTCAATTTTCCGCTTGATCCCGCCTCCGCCAGCGCCTAGACAGCGCCACAGAACGACCCGGATCACACGATCACGATCCACGATGGGGCCTTAGCTCAGCTGGGAGAGCGCCTGCATGGCATGCAGGAGGTCAGCGGTTCGATCCCGCTAGGCTCCACCAAGTCTTTTGCAAAGCAAAAGGCGTCGCGCGGCAGTCGCTTCGCAGAAGCGATGAGAGCGCAAACCCACCTACTCAAAATAGAACGATGCTAGCAATCAGTCGAGATCGATGCGTTGCAATCGATTTCTGTGGGTCATCTCCTGCCCGCGTACAAGCGATGGCCCGGCGCCTGCGGCTTGCTCCCGGACCCGAGGGCAACTTCAACCGATTAAAAAATCGCCCGCCGGATCAGGTTCAACCCCGCCACCATCAAGACCACTAAAGTCATCTTGCGAAACAGCACCGGATCAACACGGTCCATCACCTTGCTGCCCAGCCAAACCCCCAGCATCACCGGTAGAATCAACAGCGCCGAGAAGGGCCAGGTCTGCGCGTTCAGAACGCCCGAGCCGATATGCGCGACAAGCAGCGCCACCGCGCCCAGCCCGTAAATCACCCCTTGGATCCGCATCTGATCATGTTTCGCGGTCCCGAGCGCGGTGAGATAGGCCACCGTGGGCGGCCCCCAAATGCCGGAAATCCCCCCGACGGCCCCGGCAAACCCGCCCACCAGCGCCTCGACCTTCGTCGACCGCTGGGCCAGATGAAACTGATGTTTCGACAGTTGCAGCAGCGCAAACAGCACCACCGGCACGCCGATCATCAGCAGCATCACCGTCGCCGGCACCAGCCGCACCATCTGGGCGGAAAGCACCAGCATCACGCCGCCGCAGAGCAGAAACACCCAAAACAGCTTGATCGACCGCAACGCGGCCTGCGGCCCCTGCCGCAACGCTTGAAAGGCATTGGCCAGCACCGTGGGCAGAATCAGCCCCGCCAAGGCCAGATCGGGCGCCATGAAGGTCGTGAGACCAGAAATCAGCACCAGCGGCAGGGCGAAGCCCACCACGCCTTTGACGAAGCCACCGCAAAGGCCGATTGCAAGTGCAGCATAAAATTCGAACGGGGTGAGAAAGGGGAAAATACTGTTCATACCGTTACATAGCACCCTCCTCCGGGGCCGCACGTCAAAAATGACCGCGCAAGATTAGAACAAAATGCCGCAGCGAAACGTATCTTTGTTGTGCTGCGACTGCGAAAGGTCTATGCCTGTCCCAAGCAAGAAAGGACAGCCCATGGCACATGACGGTCAGGACATGACGATGCATCGCGTAATTCTCGACGATCTGATCGGGCAGACCGGCGCGGCCCTGCCCCCGCTCGACCAGTTGCTCGAAACCGCCACCGCCGCGGTCCGCGCGCAGGTGAGCGATGGCGACCGGGTTTCGGCCAAGCTGATCGAGGCCAATCAAACCGCCGCCCACGGGCTTGCTTGGCTCGCCACCTATTTCCAAGCCCTGCGTCAGATGCAGCTTTGGGCCGAGCGGCTGCAAAGCGAAGGACGCTTTGGCGAGGTGGAGCAACTGCTGCACCAGATCGCTTTTGGCGAATACCTCTGCCAGATCCGCGGCGGCATCCAGATGAACCAAGGGGAGATGCTGCGCCTGCAAGATCTGGGGTTGAGCGCCGAGGATGAGGCCGCGCTCGATAACCCCGCGATCACTACCCTGACCCGCGCGGGCAACACCCAAGCCGCGCGCAGCCGTCTGGTCGAACTGATGCAGGAACGCAGCGCCGATGTAACCTTTGGCGTCAGCGGACTGGATGAAGAGCTTGAGATGATCCGCGACCAATTCCGCCGCTACGCGGTGGAAAAGGTCGAGCCGCACGCCCATGACTGGCACCTCAAGGACGAACTGATCCCGATGGAGGTGATCGAGGAACTGGCCGAGATGGGCGTTTTCGGCCTGACCATCCCCGAAGAATACGGAGGGCTGGGGCTGACCAAAGCGTCGATGTGCGTGGTCAGCGAAGAGCTTTCGCGCGGCTACATCGGGGTCGGCTCGCTCGGCACCCGCTCGGAAATTGCCGCCGAACTGATTCTCTGCGGCGGCACCGACGCGCAGAAAGAGAAATGGCTGCCCCGCATCTCCAGCGCCGAGACCCTGCCCACGGCGGTCTTTACCGAGCCGAACACCGGCTCCGACCTCGGCAGTCTGCGCACCCGCGCGGTCAAGGACGGGGATGATTACAAGGTGACCGGCAACAAGACATGGATCACCCATGCCGCACGGACCCATGTGATGACGCTGCTGGCGCGCACTGATCCCGAAACCAGCGATCACCGCGGGTTGTCGATGTTCCTCGCCGAGAAGACGCCCGGCGATGATGCCAATCCCTTCCCCACGCCCGGCATGACCGGCGGTGAGATCGAGGTGCTGGGCTACCGCGGGATGAAGGAATACGAGCTTGGCTTCGACGGTTTCGAGGTGAAGGGCGAGAACCTTCTCGGCGGCGAAGAGGGGCGCGGCTTTAAACAGCTGATGGAGACCTTCGAGAGCGCCCGCATCCAGACCGCCGCCCGCGCCATCGGCGTGGCGCAATCGGCGCTCGATATCTCGATGCAATACGCCCAAGACCGCAAGCAGTTCGGCAAATCACTGATCAACTTCCCCCGCGTCTCGGGCAAGCTGGCGATGATGGCGGTAGAGCTGATGGTGGCCCGGCAGCTGACCTATTACAGCGCCTTCGAGAAGGACGCAGGCCGCCGCTGCGACGTGGAGGCGGGCATGGCCAAACTGCTGGGCGCACGGGTCGCATGGGCGGCAGCCGACAATGGCTTGCAAATCCACGGCGGCAACGGCTTCGCGCTGGAGTACAAGATCAGCCGGGTGCTTTGCGATGCGCGAATCCTCAACATTTTTGAGGGCGCCGCCGAGATTCAGGCGCAGGTTATTGCCCGCCGCCTTCTGGGCTGATCTGCCGGGCTTGCAAGCGTCGCGGATGTCAGGGACATAGGCGGCGCTTCACTCCAAAGGACAGCCCATGCGCAGCTTTCTGATCCTCGCCGCCCTCAGCGCCCTGCCGCAATGCCAAGGCGATGAAACCGTCCGTGCCTATGGCGCGGGCGACAAGACCTGGCATCTGGTGGAGTTGGACGGCAAGCCCTTCGATGCCCGCGCGACCCTGACCTTCCCCGAGACCGGCAAGATCGCCGGGCAGGCCCCCTGCAACGCCTATAGCGCGCCGATGACGGTGCCCTACCCGTGGTTCGACACCGGCCATATCGCCATCACCCGCCGCGCTTGCCCCGACCTTGCGGGCGAGACGGCGTTCCTCGATGCGCTGACAGAGGTGACCATTTCGGACGTGCTGGGCGACACGATGATCCTATCGGATGACGGCGGCGAACGTCTGGTTTTCAAAGCCGCCGACTAAAGGCATCGACAAAGCGCGCACGGGCTTCCGGCAGGGGTTTGCCGCCCAAGTCCCGCGCCAGATGCGCGGTCAGGAAATGCCCCGTCGTCCGCAACCCCTGCGCCACTTCGGCATCGCTGCCTGCGCCGCCGCGCAGCACAGGCGGCAGGGGCAAAAGCCGATCCGCCCAGTCCCCCGCCCCCTTGGCCGAGACTGCGCGCCCGGTCTTGGGGGAGACATAGATCAGCCCCTCGGTCGCGCCCGTCACCGCGCAGACGTCAAGGTCGAGCGCATAGCCCATTTCCTCCAAAAGGCGCAGTTCCCATTTGAGGTAGGCTAGCGGCCAGACATCGCCCTGCCCCAGCATATCCAGTAGCGCCTCGGTGCGCCGATAAAGCGCCGGATGCGGCTCGCGTTCGGGCAGGCAGAAGGCCAAGAGCGCGGTGACCGCGTTCAGCCCCGCCAGCGCCAAACGGTCCTGCATGGCCACGGCGGCGCGGCTGCGGAGCGGCTCGACGGTGAAGGCGCCGATGTGGTCCTCCAGCCGCGCGCGCCATGCCAGATCAAGCTGCGCGCCGGGTTGCAGGCTGGGGGCGATCTTGCGGCTGGTGCCACCACGGACGATGCCGGCGTGGCGGCCTTGGGCGGGGGTGAAGACCTCAATGATGGCGGAGGTCTCACCATGTCGCCGCGCGCTCAGCAGGATGCCCTGATCGCGCCATTCCATCAGGCCAACCCCGGTTCGTCCAAAAGGTGCCGCCCGGCGCGGTCCTCGACCTCGATCACCCAGAGGTCGGGATCGAAGCCGCGTTGGCGCGAGACGGTGGCATCGACCTCCCCCTCGTCGCCCGCGGCCAGTTCGACCCATTTACGCGCGCCGCTCATCAGATCGAAGGAACGCTGGAACAGCACCGCGCGGCCATCGAGCGTTGCCAGCTTCACCAGCACCGCGCCGCCGGTGTCATCGCCATGGGCCACGACGAAGGCGGGGATGTCCTGCAGGCGCAGCCGGGCGAGATAGGCATCGACCCAGAAGCGCGCGGTCAGGCGGGCCATGGCAGACCTTTGGCGTCAGTCATTGCCATCTTTGAAATCCAGGCCCATCTCGGAATAGCGCTCCGCCTCTTCCAGCCAGTTGGCGCGGACTTTTACCTGCAAAAACAGATGCACCTTGCGGCCAAGGAACTCTTCGAGTTCCTCTCGGGCGGCCTTGCCCACGGCCTTGATCGTCTCGCCCTTGTTGCCCAGCACGATGCCCTTGTGGCCGTCACGCACGACATAGACCAGCTGGTCAATCCGGGCCGAGCCGTCCTTGCGCTCTTCCCAGTTCTCGGTCTCGACGGTGAGCTGGTAGGGCAGTTCCTGATGCAGGCGCAGGGTCAGTTTCTCGCGCGTGATCTCGGCGGCGATGTTGCGCATCGGCAGGTCGGCGATCTGGTCTTCGGGATAGAGCCACGGGCCTTCCGGCACCTCGGCCGCCAGCCATTCGCGCAGGGTATCGGTGCCATGGCCGCGCTCGGCGGAGATCATGAAGGTTTCGGCAAAGTCGAAGGCCGCATTCATCTTCTCGGCCAGCCCCAGCAGCACCGGCGCCTCGACGCGGTCGATCTTGTTGATCGCCAGCGCCACGCGGCGGCCCTTGGCGATGTTGCTAAGCTCTTCGAGGATGCGTTCCACGCCCTCGGTCACGCCGCGGTGCGCCTCGATCAGCAGCACGATCACATCGGCATCCGCCGCGCCACCCCAAGCGGCGGCGACCATGGCGCGGTCCAGACGGCGGCGCGGCTGGAACAGGCCGGGGGTATCGACAAAGACCAGCTGCGCATCGCCCTCCATCGCCACGCCGCGGATGCGGGCGCGGGTGGTCTGGACCTTGTGTGTCACGATCGAGACCTTGGCCCCGACCATGCGGTTCAGCAGGGTGGATTTGCCCGCGTTGGGCTCTCCGATCAGGGCGACGAATCCGGCACGGGTGGTCATGTATTGCTCTCCAATTGCCGCAGCAGCGTGCTGGCGGCGGCCTGTTCGGCGGCGCGTTTCGACGGCGCGGTGGCGGCGGCCTCGGCCCCGTTGTCCAGCCGCGCGGTAATGGTAAAGACGGGCGCGTGATCCGGGCCGCTGCGCCCGGTCTGCACATAGCGCGGCGGGTTCAGCCCGCGCGCCTGCGCCCATTCCTGCAAAGCGGTCTTGGCGTCGCGCGCGTCTTCCTTGACGGTTTTGAGGCGGTCACCCCAGAGCCGCAGCACGAGGTCTTTGGCAGCGTCAAAACCACCGTCCAGATAGACCGCGGCGATCACCGCCTCGATCGCATCGCCCAAAAGCGCCTGCTTGCGCCGCCCGCCCGAGATCATCTCGGACCGACCGAGCTTGAGCACCTTACCCAGATCAATCTCACGCGCCACATCGGCGCAGGTTTCCTTGCGCACCAATGCGTTGAAGCGCGGGGCCAACTGGCCTTCGCTGGCGCCGGGATCAAGCGCCAGCAGCGCTTCGGCCATGACAAGGCCCAGCACCCGGTCGCCCAGAAACTCCAACCGCTGGTTGTCATCGCGGTTGGCCGAGGACATGGAGGCATGGGTCACCGCGCGCACCAGCAGCTCCGGCTTGGCAAAGTGATGGCCAATCCGCGTCTCGAAGGCTTTGAGGTCTCCGCTCAGTTTCATCTGACTGCTTCGAAGAAGCGGTCACCGCGCCATGTCCAGAAGAACAGCATCGAACGCCCGGCAGAGCTGAACATGATGCGATCCGCGCGGCCAATGAGGTTTTCGAAGGGCACGAAGCCCACGCCCCCGGCGCGCTGCGCCAAGCGGCTGTCGGCAGAGTTGTCACGGTTGTCGCCCATGAAGAAGTAATGCCCCTCGGGCACCGTGTAGACGCCTGTGTTGTCCGACTGCTGATTGGTGATGTTCAGGGTCGGATAGGACACGCCATTGGGCAGGGTTTCGATCTGGCGGCTTTTCACGCAGGTCGCCCCTTGGCCTACGGGGCCGTTTTCGCAGCGCGGGCGCAGTCGTTGCGGGCCTTGGGGGGCCATCACCTCTTCAAACGTGCCGGCATCTTCGACCTCGACCGGGGTGCCGTTCAGGCTGATGACACCGTTCTTGATCTGCACCTTGTCACCCGGCAGGCCAATCAGGCGCTTGATATAGTCGCGGCCCGAGACAGGGTGACGGAAGACGACCACATCGCCGCGCTCAGGCTCAGAACCGAAGAGGCGCTCGTTATCGCCATCGAAGACACCGCAGACATCCTTGGCGTCAATCTCGATCCCGACACCGGGCAGCATCAGGCTGGGGCAAGAGGCGTAGGAATAGCCGTAGGCCATCTTGTTCACGAAGAGGAAATCACCGATCAGCAGCGTCTCTTTCATGGAGCCGGAGGGGATCCAGAAGGGCTGGAAGAACAGGGTCCGAAAGACACCGGCGATCAGCAGCGCCCAAAAGATTGTCTTGATGGTTTCGACAAAGGCGTTGCCGGTTTTTTCCTTAGCGGCCATGCGGCGCTCCTGACATATCGGTTTGGGGTTACATGCGGGGCCGTGCGGGCCAAGTCAAGTGACGCGGGGCCGGATCGGCCTGCCCCGCGTGCATATGACGCGAAACGGCGGGGCGCGCCAGCCTAAGAGGCCGGATCGGCAAGAGGGCGCGCTTCAATCACCACGAAAGCCTGCGCCCAAGGGTGATCGTCGGTCAGGGTGACATGGATGATCGCCTCATGCCCCGGCGGGGTCATCGCGGCGAGACGGTCCGCAGCCCAGCCCGTGACCTCCATCACCGGCTGACCGCTGCGCAGATTGCTCACCGCCATGTCGCGCCAAGCGATGCCCATGCGCAGCCCGGTGCCAAGCGCCTTTGAACAAGCCTCTTTCGCGGCCCAGCGTTTGGCATAGGTGCCAGCCACATCATGGCGCCGCTCGGCCTTGCGTTGCTCGACCTCGGTGAACACCCGGTTGCGAAACCGGTCGCCGAAACGGTCAAGCGTGCCTTGGATACGCTCGATATTTGCCAGATCAGTGCCGATGCCGAGGATCATTGAGTGCCATTCTTGCCGCGTGACGGGGCCGATGGCCCTTTGCCCTCAATAGATCACGCGGCGGAAGCGAGGAAAAGCGGCAATCCGACGCGAAAACGCCGCCCCGCGGGAACGGGACGGCGTTGAATTTACCACAGGGCGCGGCGCTTAGGCTGCGACGTGGCGCGCCTTCTCGGCTTTCGCCTCGTCGATGGCGCGCTGAACGGCGGCGCGCTGTTCGGTCAGGAACTCATAGCCGGGGCGGCCAGCAGTGGCTTTGATCGCATCGTCGTAGTTTTCGACCAATGCGGATTCGCCGTTGATGATCTCGTCATAGACAGCTTCGTTGTCGCCGGTCACTGCGTCGCGCAGCTTCAGCCAACCGCGGTGAGCCGATGCGGCGGCAGAGCCTTCTTCGGATACATCCACGCCGTCGACGCCAAGCTGGCGGTGCAGTTCTGTGTGGAACTTCTCACGTTCCGCAATGCGCTGGTCGAAGAAGCCGACAAAAGCCGCTTCATCCGAGACCTGCTTGCGGGATTCGCGATAGCCGTCGCGGCTGTCGATCAGGCGGGTGTGCAGTTTCTTCAGCGTGTCGATATGGTCGCTCATTGGTGCCTCCTTAGGTTTGTTAACCAGTCTGGCGGCCCAACGCGGCCAAGGCCGCTTTAGGTCCGGAGGGAGGCACCCTTTGAGAGATTTTCCGCCACCGGCGGGCGGCAGGTTCAGCCCTCGCGGGCCTCATCCATCAGGCGGCGCATCTCGGCAATCGCGGGTTCCAACCCGAGGAAGATCGCCTCTCCAATCAGGAAGTGCCCGATGTTAAGCTCACGCACCTCGGGGAAAGCGGCGATCGGGGTGACGGTGTCATAGGTCAGCCCGTGGCCCGCGTGCACTTCAAGCCCGAGAGAGTCCGCGAAACGCGACATCTCGCGCAGCTTGTTGAGTTCTACATCCGCCTCATCCCAACGGCCCTCGGCGAAGGCATCGCAATAGGCACCGGTGTGCAATTCGATCACCTCTGCGCCGATGCGGTTGGCGGCTTCGATCTGCGCGCGCTCGGCTGCGATGAAGATCGACACCCGGCTGCCCGCCTCGCGCAGGGGCGCGATGAAATGGGCCAGCTTGTTCTCTTCCCGCGCGACTTCCAGCCCGCCTTCGGTGGTCCGCTCTTCACGCTTTTCGGGCACGATGCAGACGGCGTGGGGCTTGTGGCGCAGGGCGATCTTTTGCATCTCATCCGTCGCGGCCATCTCGAAGTTGAGCGGGACCGACAGCACCTCCATCAAGCCTTCGATATCGGCATCCGAGATATGCCGCCGGTCTTCGCGCAGATGCGCGGTGATGCCATCGGCCCCGGCCTTTTCCGCGATCTTGGCCGCGCGCAGCGGGTCGGGATAGGCGCCGCCCCGTGCGTTGCGCACCGTCGCCACATGGTCAATATTCACGCCCAATCTCAGCTTTGGTTGATCCGCCATCTCGATTCCCCTTGCATCACTCGCCCCGACCATAGGTCGGAACTTTCGCCAACCCCATAGGGAGAAGCGGTTTTTCCCGAAAATTGATGGCGCGAAAAGATCAGTCTGCGTGGCGCTTTGCGTCGGCCTTTTGTGCCGCCTTATGTTTGAGCGCCTCGAACTTAGCTTTGATCATGCCGCGCCGCCGCTTCTGATAGGCGCGCAACACCGGGACCGAGATGTAATAGGCGATAGAGGCGCAGATCATCCCAGGCAGGATGCCCCCGATCAGATAGGGGTAGAAGACCTGATGGAAGAATACCGTCAGCCCCGTCCAATCCATCTGGGTATCGGTAAAGATCGCGACGAAATTCTCTTTCAGATCGCGCCCGGCGTCGAGAAACTTACCCCCGAAAGAGCGGTGCGCCGTCGGCGCCACAGGCGCGCCGAGGATCCAATGCCCGGTTTGCAGGGCCGCGATGCCGATGGGCACATAGGTCAGCGGATTGCCAAAGAAAGTCGCCATCAGCGCAGCAAGGATATTGGCCCGCATCACCCGCCCGATCAGCGCGGCCACGATGAAGTGCAGGCCGTAAAAGGGCGTAAAGGTGGTAAAGACCCCGGCCCAGATGCCGCGCGCGATGCGCTCAGGGCTGTCGGGCAGCCGCCGCATCCGGTGTTTGACATAGTGAAACGCACGCGTCCAACCACCGCGCGGCCACAGAAACTCGGCCAGCGCGCGCAGGGTCGGTTTCGGATCGCGGCGTTTGAAAATCAAGTCTCAGGTCCAGTATCGGCGTTTCGTCTGCGCAGGGTCAGGTGGTCTTTTCGACGGTCTTTCCCATGCTCATATTGCGGTGCCTGTTGACATCGGCGACCTCACTCTCGGCTTCGAGCGTGGACATCAGCGAATGCAGGTGACTCACGTCTCTGAGATCCACATAGACCACCAGCCGGTAAAAGTCAGGCTTGCGCTCCACAAACTCCAGATCTGAGATATTGGCCGAGGCTTCGCCGATCAAGGTACAGACCCGCCCCAGAACGCCCGCGCCATTGCCGATGGTGATGTCCAGCGCGCAGGTATAGACCGCTGGGTGGCTGCCGTCATGCCAACGCAGATCGAGCCAGCGTTCGGGTTGGTCCTCATATTCCGAGAGGCGGTCACAGTCGATGGCATGGACAGTCACGCCCTTGCCCCGGAAGGTGATGCCAACGATCCGCTCACCGGGCAGCGGGGTGCAACAAGGCGCGCGGTCAAAGCTCTGGCCGGGTTCGAGCCCCACGACCGCGCGGCGCACGTCGATCTGTTCGCCCTTTTGCGGGGCAAGGTCGGGATAGACGCATTCCACCACTTCGCGGCCCGTGAGTTCCGAACTGCCAAGCCGGGCGAGCACCTCATCAGGGCCATTCAGCCGCATGTTCTTGGCCACGGTATGCAGCACCTTGTCGGTGGCCTTCTTACCGACCTGCGCAAAGGCCGAGCGCGCCAATTCGCGGCCCAGTTTGATAAAGCGCTCGCGGTCGACCTCACGCAGGGAGCGCCGGATCGCCGACTTGGCTTTGCCCGTGGTGGCAATGTCGAGCCATGTCACCTGCGGCGTCTGGCCCTGCGCGGTGGTGATCTCAATCGACTGGCCGTTTTTGATCCGGGTCCACAGCGGCACGCGCATCCCGTCGATCTTGGCCCCCACACAGGCGTTGCCGATACGGGTGTGGATCGCATAGGCGAAATCAATCGGCGTAGCCCCGCGCGGCAGTTTCACCACATCGCCTTTGGGCGTGAAGCAGAACACCTGATCGGCGTACATCTCAAGCTTCACCGCTTCGAGGAAATCCTCGTGATCGGTCTCGGCGTCGAACTGCTCGGTCAGCTGGCTGATCCACTTGGCGGGATCGACGGCAAAGGGGTTCCGGCTGCGCACACCGTCGCGGTAGGACCAATGGGCGGCGACGCCGGTCTCGGCCACGTCATGCATCTGGCGGGTGCGGATCTGCACCTCCACCCGTTTGCCGTCACGGCCCGAGACGGTGGTGTGGATTGACCGGTAACCGTTGGTCTTGGGCTGGCTGATGTAATCCTTGAACCGCCCCGGCACCGCGCGCCAGCGGCGATGGATCGCCCCGAGGGTGCGGTAGCAGTCTTCTTCAGAGGCGGTAATGACGCGAAAGCCGTAGATGTCGGACAGGCGGGAGAAGCTTTGCTCCTTCTCCTCCATCTTGCGCCAGATCGAATAGGGTTTCTTGGCCCGGCCAAAGACCTCGGCTTCGATATCCGCCTTTTCCAACTCTACCCGCATATCGCCGGTGATGCGCTGGATCACATCGCCGGTGTCACGTTGCAGGGTGATGAAACGCCGGATGATCGACGCGCGCGCCTCGGGGTTGAGGACCCGAAAGGCGAGGTCTTCAAGCTCTTCGCGCATCCACTGCATGCCCATGCGGCCCGCCAGCGGCGCATAAATGTCCATCGTCTCCCGCGCCTTTTTGATCTGCTTGTCCGGGCGCATGGATTTGATCGTGCGCATGTTGTGCAGACGGTCGGCGAGCTTGACGAGGATGACGCGCAAGTCCTTGGACATCGCCATGAAAAGCTTGCGAAAATTCTCGGCCTGTTTGGTCTCGGTCGAGTTCAGCTGAAGGTTGGTGAGCTTGGTGACGCCATCGACCAATTCCGCCACCTCGCCGCCAAAGAGGCTTTGCACCTCGGCATAAGACGCTTTGGTGTCTTCGATCGTGTCGTGCAGAAGGGCGGTGATGATCGTCGCATCGTCAAGCTGCTGTTCCGTGAGGATCGCAGCGACAGCGATGGGATGGGTGAAATAGGGCTCGCCGGAATGGCGAAACTGCCCCTCATGCATCCGCGCCCCATAGTCGAAAGCGGCGCGGATCAGGGGTTCATTGGTACGCGAATTGTAGCCTTGAACAAGAGCGATCAGGTCGTCGGCAGTGATGTCGGCGCTGTTCATGCCATCTGCCTCATAGCCCCGGCCGGGGCGCGGGGGTTAGCCCTGCCCCTGTGCGGCCATCAACTGGCGCAGCAACATTTCTTCGGACATGCTGTCTTCTTCGGGCTTGTCCTCTTCGGCACCCATCAAAAGCGCCATGGCGTCTTCTTCGGGCTCGTCGACTTCGATCTGGCTCTGGTTGCTTTCGATCAGACGCTCGCGCAGATCATCGGCCGACTGTGTTTCTTCGGCGATTTCGCGCAGGGACACGACGGGGTTCTTGTCGTTGTCACGGTCAACGGTCAGCTGCGATCCGGCAGAGATCTCGCGGGCACGATGTGCGGCCAGCATGACGAGTTCGAAACGGTTCGGAACCTTATCCACACAATCTTCGACGGTGACGCGGGCCATGAAGCCTCCAATATCTCATTTGCTGCCAGAAGTGCCGTATTTAAGCCGCCTCGGGCAGATTTACAAGCCGTTATTGCAGCCGCCGCACCTCGGCACGATCCCGCTCAGGCAGGGCCTCAAGCAGGGCGCGCACGGGTTTTCCAAGCAGCGGATGCACCCAATTGGGGGCCACATCGGCCAGCGGCACCAAGACGAAGGCCCGATCCTGTAGCCGGGGATGCGGCAGGATCAATTGCTCCGGCGTGCGGCCAATCTGTGCCTCCAAAGGCAACTCGCGCCACATCTTGTGGGTCTGGCGGTCTGGCAACACGATATCATCACAGGCCAAAAGATCCAAATCCAAGGTCCGCTGGCCCCAGCGTTGCACCCGCTCACGGCCCATCTGCGCCTCGATCCGGTGCAAGACGCCAAGAGCGGCCTGCGGATCCCACGGCGCTTCAAGCCAGGCGGCGGCATTCACATAGTCCGGCCCCGCCCCTGCGGGAAAGGCCGGAGTGTGATAAAATGCACTCGTGGCGCGAATCACCGCGCCGGACGTCTGCAATAGCTTTAAAGCCGATTTTAGCGTTTCCTGAGGCTTACCCACAGAAGATGCAAGGTTACCGCCGAGCGCAACCAGAAGACTATACTTTCGTATAGGGCCTCTACTGCTTAATTCCATACCCTCGGGGTCTTGCGACATCGTTAAAAAGCCTTAGTTATGCACCCTGATGTGGGGGCATCGCCAGAGGTCACGGATTTATTAATCCGCGGCGATTACAGTTCAAAACCGGGAATACGGCGAAGCCTGCCGAAAGGATAGTTTAATGTTCTACAAAGATGAGCGGTTGGCGCTTTTTATAGATGGCTCCAACCTCTACGCCGCGGCAAAGACGCTGGGCTTCGACATCGACTACAAGCTGCTGCGGCAAGAGTTCATGCGCCGCGGCAAGCTGCTGCGCGCCTTCTACTATACCGCGCTTTTGGAAAACGATGAATATTCGCCAATCCGCCCGCTTGTCGACTGGTTGAACTACAACGGCTTCTCCATGGTCACCAAACCGGCCAAGGAATACACCGACAGCATGGGCCGCCGTAAAGTCAAAGGCGATATGGACATCGAACTGGCCGTCGATGCGATGGAACTGGCCCCGCGTGTCGATCACATCGTGATCTTCTCTGGCGATGGTGATTTCCGCCCGCTGGTGGAAAGCCTGCAACGCCAAGGCGTGCGCGTCTCCGTCGTCTCCACGATCCGCAGCCAGCCGCCGATGATCTCGGACGATCTGCGCCGCCAAGCCGACAACTTTATCGAGCTTGATGACCTGCGTGACGTTATCGGCCGCCCGCCGCGCGATCCCGCACCGCAGGACTAAACGACGTAGGCCCATTTCGCGCAGAACCATGCCGCCCCGTGCGGCAGCGGTCCTATTGTGCGCAGTGTATGGGTAATGGGCAAACGAATACCAGGCCAGCGACTGTGGCGTCACTGGCCTGTGAAATTTCTAAAATACCCCAGGGAAGATACAATACAGCACATGAACCCATGCGTTCCCCTTGATCCCACACTACCTGCTCCCGTAGAAACAGACGACCCCCCGAAAAAGGGGGGTAAAAGTGAGGGAAGATGCTGTTCGATGCCGCTGTACGTTTGGAAAAGCTGCAAGATGTTAGCGCGCTTTGGGATGGGATCATAAAGACATTTCGAAAGACCGGCTTTACCCATGCCATCCACATCAGCGTGGGTGCGGATTTCAAAGACGCTCAGTTTCTGTCCACCATCCCCGACCTTTACGATGACCTCCCGCCCGAGGATGACCCATTCCTGCACCACTCGTGCAACAGTTATGATGTGCTGACGATCGGCCAAGCCTTCGTACACCTCTACCCCGATGTCACCCCGTCCGAGCATTCGCTGATCGCCCGCGCGGGGCGCGAAGGTCTGCATGCTGCCTTTGCCGTGCCGATGCGGCTGAAGGGCTCCGAACGCTTTGGCGGCTTCATCGTCGGTAACGAGATGGAGGCCGAAGAGTTCGAGCGCGCCTTCAGCGACATTGCCGAGGATCTGCGCCTCTTCTGCCTGCTCATGCACCGCCGGATCGAAGACCTGACCGGCACCGCGCCCCTGCCCCTGCCCGAGAACCCTTCGGCCTTCGATAAACTCAGCCCGCGCGAAGCCGAAGTGGTGAACCTGCTGGCCCACGGCTACACCCGCCAGCAGACCGCGCACCGCTGCAATCTTTCTATCCACACCGTGTCGGACTATGCGAAATCCGGCTACCGCAAGCTCGGCATCCGCAACCGGGCGCAGGCCGCCGCGCTGGTGCACGCCACGGCGGGCGAGCCTGCGCCCAAGTCGGACTGACGGGCTGGACGAAGCGGGCCCAAGCCCTTACCTCTGCGCCAACCGTCCGGAGATTTCGCCATGACCAAACCGCCTCTTACCCTCTACCTTGCCGCGCCGCGCGGATTCTGTGCGGGCGTGGACCGGGCGATCAAGATCGTCGAAATGGCGATCGAGAAATGGGGTGCGCCGGTCTACGTGCGACATGAAATCGTGCACAACAAATTCGTCGTCGACGGGTTGCGCGACAAGGGCGCGGTCTTTGTCGAGGAACTGAGCGAATGCCCCGACGACCGCCCGGTGATCTTTTCCGCCCATGGCGTGCCGAAATCCGTGCCCTCGGCGGCGCAGGCGCGGAATATGATCTATGTCGATGCCACCTGCCCGCTGGTCTCCAAGGTGCATATCGAGGCGCAGCGGCATGCGGATGCGGGCCTTCAGATCATCATGATCGGCCATGCGGGCCACCCTGAGACGATCGGCACCATGGGTCAATTGCCCGAAGGCGATGTGCTGCTCGTCGAAACGCCTGAGGATGTGGCCACAGTCGCCGTGCGCGATGACGCGCGTTTGGCCTATGTCACTCAGACCACGCTCAGCGTCGATGACACCGCCGATATCGTGGCTGCCCTACAGGCGCGCTTTCCCGCCATCATCGGCCCGCATAAAGAAGACATCTGCTACGCCACGACCAACCGTCAGGAAGCGGTCAAAGCCATGGCGCCGAAATGCGACGCGATGCTCGTGGTGGGCGCGCCCAATTCCTCGAACTCCAAACGGCTGGTCGAAGTCGGCGCCCGCGCAGGCTGCGCCTATGCGCAACTGGTGCAGCGCGCCGATGACATCGACTGGCGCGCGCTGGAGGGCATCGGAAGCATCGGCATCACGGCGGGCGCATCGGCCCCCGAAGTGCTCATCAATGAGGTGATCGACGCCTTCAAAGCGCGCTATGACGTAACCACCGATCTGGTCGAAACCGCGCAGGAGAACGTCGAATTCAAAGTGCCGCGCGTTCTACGCCAACCCGCCTGATTGACCGCCGCGCGCCAGCCGCCTAAACCGCGCTGGAAACTGCCGGAGATACCCATGCCTGACCTCTACGCCTATACTGACGGTGCCTGTTCGGGCAATCCCGGCCCCGGCGGCTGGGGCGTGCTGATGCGCGCGATGGAGGGCGATAAGATCGTCAAGGAACGCGAGTTGAAAGGCGGCGAGGCGCAGACCACGAACAACCGCATGGAGCTGATGGCCGCGATCTCGGCGCTGGAATCGCTCAGCCGCCCGACCGAGATCACGCTGGTGACCGATAGCAACTACGTCAAAAACGGCATCACCGGTTGGATCTTCGGCTGGAAAAAGAACGGTTGGAAGAACGCGGCCAAGAAGCCGGTCAAGAACGCCGAGCTTTGGCAACGGCTGGACGCCGCGAATGCGCGGCACAATGTGACGTGGAAATGGGTCAAGGGCCACGCCGGCCACCCCGAGAACGAGCGCGCCGATGAACTGGCCCGCGCAGGCATGGCCCCCTTCAAACCGGGCGGCAAGAAGTGACCCTGCTGGCCCTGCTGGACTATGCCGCCGTGCTGGTCTTTGCCATCACCGGTGCGCTTGTTGCCAGCCGGGCGCAGCTTGATATCGTGGGCTTTGCCTTTATCGCCTGCCTGACCGCCGTGGGCGGCGGCACGATCCGTGACCTTCTGCTCGACCGCAACCCGATCTTCTGGATCGAGACCCCCAGCATGTTAGGCGTGGCCATCCTGGCCGCTTTGGTGGTGTTTTTCACCGCCCACCTGCTGGAAAGCCGCTTTCGCACTCTGATCTGGCTCGACAGTCTGGCGCTTGCCGTCGCGGTCGCGGCGGGGGTTGGTGTGGCGATGGCGCAAGAGCAGTCCGCGCCGATCATCATCGTGATGGGTATGATCACCGGCTGTATGGGCGGGCTGATGCGCGATGTGGTGGTCGGGCAGCTGCCGCTGGTGCTGACCCAAGGCGAGCTTTACGCAACCGCAGCGCTCTCAGGTGCCGCCGTCGCCGTGCTGCTGTCGCCCTATTTCGATGGCACGCTCTACCCGCTGCTGGCCTGCGCCGCGACGACTTGGGTACTGCGCGCCGGGTCGCTCTATTTTGGCTGGCACCTGCCGGTCTACAAAAGCACCCCGCCCAAAAGCTGAACGCTCAGTCTCAGCTAAGACGCGCACCCACTGCGATCTGCGCACCGCGTTGAAACACATCCGCCTCCTGCACGCCCTTGCCCGCGCGCTGTAGCCGCGTCAGCCGCACCGCCCCGTCGCCGCAGGCGATGCGCAGCGCCTCCGACAGCACCTCACCCGGCGCGCCGGTGCCCTCGTCCAGCACCGAGCCGAGGACTTTCACCCGCTGGCCGTCAATCTCGAACCACGCGCCGGGGAAAGGCGACAAGCCCCGGATCAGCCGGTCCACCTCGACCGCGGGGCGGGTCCAGTCGATGCGCGCTTCGGCCTTGTCGATCTTGGCGGCGTAGGTGACGCCCTCTTCGGGCTGGGGCTGCGGCGCCAGATCGGTCAGGTGCGACAGCGCCTTGTTGATCGCAACCGCGCCCATGGTGCTCAACCGGTCATGCAACTGTGCCGTCGTCTCATCGCTGCCGATCTTGGTCTCTTCGCACAGCAGCACCGGCCCGGTATCCAACCCCGCTTCCATCTGCATGATGCACACGCCGGTCTTTTCGTCGCCCGCCATGATCGCACGGTGAATGGGCGCCGCCCCGCGCCAGCGCGGCAGCAGGCTGGCGTGGATGTTCAAACAGCCATGTTTCGGCGCGTCGAGAATGGGCTGCGGCAGGATCAGACCGTAGGCCACGACCACCGCCGCATCGGCCTCAAGCGCGGCGAATTCTTCCTGCGGCTCGGGATGCTTGAGCGAGACCGGATGGCGCACCAGCAGGCCAAGCGCTTCGGCGCGTTGCTGCACCGGGCTGGGACGGGGCTTCTTGCCGCGCCCGGCGGGGCGGGGCGGCTGGCAATAGACCGCACAGATCTCATGCCCGCCCTGCACCAGCGCATCGAGGATCGGCACCGAGAAATCGGGCGTGCCCATGAAGATCAGTCGCATCTGTTCACTCCTGCCGGACAGCACCTTGGAGAGCGCCGTCAGCCGTTCTGTTTGCGTGCCTTGCGCAACAGCATGTCGCGCTTGGTTTTGCTGAGGTTGTCGAAATACATCTTGCCCGCCAGATGGTCGATCTGGTGCTGCACGCTCACCGCTTCCAGTCCGACGAAATCGCGCTCCACCTCGGCCCCCGTCTCATCCAGAAAGCGTACCTTCACCCCACGCGGGCGGCGGATCACGGCGCTGAAACCGGGCAGATTGGGACTGGCCTCCTCGTAAGGATGCAACACGGCAGAGGCATCGACGATCACCGGGTTCGCCAGCCGAATGCGTTTGTTGCGCGCTTCCGAGGCATCGACGACGGCGACCTGCAACATCACCCCGATCTGCGGCGCGGCAAGGCCGACGCCGGGCATGGCGTCCATCGTCTCGATCATGTCGTCCCAGAGGGTGCGGATTTCATCCGTCACCGCCTCAATCGGTTCGGCAGGGCTGCGCAGGCGTTTGTCGGGCCATGGAACATAGCGGCGTAGGGTCATTGTGCGTTGAACTCCGCAATCTTGGCCGCGCGGGTCTCCGCGTCGAGGTGATCGAAGGTCACCACGCCATCAAGGTGATCCATCTCATGCTGCGCGATCAACGCGGCGGCGCCTTCCATGCTCTGCACATAGCGGCCCCCGTTCAGACCGGTCCAGACCATCTGCACCTGCGCGGGGCGCGAGATGTCGGTGCTGATGCCGGGGATGCTCAGGCAGCCTTCGGTATTGGTCACCCGTTCTTCGCCCACTTCTTGAAACATCGGATTGATGCAAACCAGCGGGTCGGACTTGCCCTCTTTCCAGCCCGCGTCCATAACGAAGATGCGCAGCATCGCGCCCACCTGCGGCCCGGCAAGGCCACGCCCCGGTGCGGCATACATCGTCTCAAGCATATCGGCGGCGAGGCGTTCGATCTCCGGCGTGATCTCTTCGACCGGGGCGCAGATCTCGGCCAGACGCGGGTCGGGCCAGCGGAGAACCTCCAGCACGCTCATCCGCGCGCCAGCTCGCGCTTGAGCTTGACCATCTTGCGTGTGATCATCTGGCGCTTCAGCGGCTTGAGGTAGTCGATGAAAAGCTTGCCGTCGAGGTGGTCGATCTCATGCTGAACGCAGGTCGCCCAAAGCCCGTCAAAGGCTTCCTGCTGCTCTTTCCCATCACGGTCGAGCCAGCGCACCTCAACCTCCGCCGGGCGGGTCACCTCGGCATATTGGTCGGGGATGCTGAGGCACCCTTCTTCATAGGTGTTGAGCGCGTCCGAAGAGGCCACGATTTCGGGGTTGAACATCAGCAAGGGCCGGGGCGCTTCGCCCTCTTCCTTGACGCAATCCAGCACAATCACACGGCTCAGCACGCCGATCTGCGGCGCGGCAAGGCCGATGCCCGGCGCATCATACATGGTGGTCAACATATCATCGCCCAGCACGCGCAGCTCGTCGCTGAGATCGGCGACGGGGGCTGCGGCTTTCTTGAGCCGTGGATCGGGGTGCAAAAGGATCGGGCGTTTCATCCCGCTCATTTAGGCCATGCCCGTGCATCGCGCAACCGGGGGCTTGCAGCGCCTGCGGCAGCCGTTAGCTTGGCCGCAATATCAGGAGAGACCAGCATGAGCTTTGACGACATCATCGACCGGCGCGGCACCCATTGTGCGAAATGGGACAAGATGGAAGCGATCTATGGCGTGCCCGCGGATACCGGCATCGCCATGTGGGTGGCCGACATGGATTTCCGCCCCCCGCAAGTGGTGCAGGACGCGCTTCAGGCCCAGATTGATCACGGGGTGCACGGGTATTTCGGCGATGACAGCAAATACCTTGCCGCGATCCAATGGTGGATGGAAAACCGCCACGGTTGGAAAGTCGACGCCGAGGCGATCTTTACCACGCATGGTTTGGTGAACGGCACCGCCATGTGTGTCGATGCTTTCACCCAGCCCGGCGATGGGGTGGTGCTGTTCACCCCGGTCTATCACGCCTTTGCCCGCGTGATTAACGCCGCCGAGCGTCGGGTGGTGGAATGCCCGCTGACCAATGCCTCGGGCCGTTACGAGATGGATTTTGACGCTTATGACGCCCTGATGACCGGGGATGAGAAGATGGTGATCCTCTGTTCGCCGCATAACCCCGGCGGGCGGGTCTGGAGCCGTGAGGAACTGCAAGGCGTGGCCGACTTCGCCAAGCGGCACGATCTGGTGCTGGTCTCGGATGAGATCCACCACGATCTGGTGATGCCGGGGCACAAGCATATCCCCATGGCCCAGATCGACGGGATCGAAGACCGTCTGGTGATGATGACCGCCACGACCAAGACCTTCAACATCGCGGGCGGCCATACCGGAAACGTCATCATTCACGACCCCAAGCTGCGTGAGCGCTTTGCCCGGCGCATGGCGGCCTTGGGCGTTTCGGCAAACTCCTTCGGGCTGATCATGGCGACCGCTGCCTATTCGCCCGAAGGGGCTGCTTGGGTGGATGAGTTGACCGCCTATCTTGATGGCAACCGGCAGCTCTTCGACGAGGCGGTGAACGCGATTCCGGGGCTAAGCTCGATGCCGTTGGAATCGACCTATCTGGCTTGGGTGGACTTTTCGGGCACCGGCATGGAGCCCGCAGAGTTTCAGGACCGTGTCGAGAAAAGCGCCGCCATCGCCGCCAACCACGGCGCCACCTTTGGCACGGGGGGCGAAAGCTTCATGCGCTTCAACCTCGCCACCCCGCGCGCACGGGTCGAGGAAGCCTGCGAGCGGCTCACCAAAGCTTTCAGCGATTTACAGTAACGAAACGGCGCGGCGGGGCAGCCCCGCCGTGCCGCCCTTTCAGGCGCGGCCGTCTTCGATCAGACCCAGCGGCGCATCGGCGGGGCGTTCGAAGTCAAGCGGCGGACGGTCCGCCACGGCGGTGGCGCGTTTGAACTCATAGCGCATCTCGCCCGCTTCTTCCTCACTCGCCACGATCAGACATTGGAACAGATGCAGGCTGCCGTCATAGAGATCGACCAGCCCGCGCAGCTTCGGCGCATCCTGTGCATCGACGGAGAAACCGGTCTTCCACATGCGCAGTACGCGGTAGACATCACCGCCCGCCTCAAGCCGCAGGCGCGCGCCCTTGCGCAGGCTTGCCATACGCGCGGCATCCAGCCCCGCCTGTATTTCTTTCGACAGAAATTCTTCCATGCGCAATCCCCCCGCTGATGCCTCTAAGCTGGCGGAAAGCGTAGAAAATTCAAGTTAAGAATTGGTGACGTTTGGGCAGTCTGCATCAGCGCAGAGCGGCTGCGCGCCTATGAAGATGGGCGGCCCCCGCGCCCTGCCCTAAATATACCCTCAAACGCGGAAAGGAGAACAAGATGGGCCTATTGGTCGACGGTAAATGGCAAGACAAATGGTATGACACCAAATCCTCGGGCGGCAAATTTGAGCGCAGCGAGGCCAAGTTTCGCAACTGGGTGACCGCCGATGGCAGCGCCGGACCCAGCGGCGAAGGCGGGTTCAAGGCAGAATCGGGCCGCTACCACCTCTACGTCAGCTATGCCTGCCCATGGGCGCATCGCGCGCTGATCTTCCGCCAGTTGAAGGGGCTTGAGGATCACATCGGTGTCTCTGTCGTGCATCCCGATATGCTGGGCGAGGGCTGGACCTTTGACACGGATTTCCCCGGTGCCACGGGCGACACGCTCTTCGGCCTGCCCTATGCCCGCGACATCTACACCCGTGCCAATCCCAATTTCACAGGCCGCGTCACCGTGCCGATCCTCTGGGACAAAGAGCGCGAGACCATCGTCAGCAACGAGAGCGCCGAGATCATCCGCATGTTCAACAGCGCCTTCGACGCGATCACCGGCAACAGTGATGACTATTACCCCGCTCCCCTGCACGACCGCATCGAAGAGGTGAACGCCCGCGTCTATGACACGCTGAACAACGGCGTGTACAAAGCTGGTTTCGCCACCACGCAAGAGGCCTATGACGCTGCCGTGCATCCGCTCTTCGACACGCTGGATTGGATCGAAGACATCCTGTCGCAGAACCGCTACCTCGCGGGCGACCGGATGACCGAGGCCGATTGGCGGCTCTTCACTACGCTGATGCGCTTCGACAAGGTCTATCATCTGCACTTTAAATGTAACCGCAAGCGGATCGTCGATTACCCGAACATCTGGGCCTATACGCGCGAACTCTATCAGGTGCCCGGCGTGGCCGAGACGGTGAACTTCGACCATATCGTGCGGCACTACCACTACAGCCACGACACGATTAACCCGCACCGCATCATCCCGATCAATCCGGTGCTGGACTTCGACGCGCCGCACGGGCGCGGCTGACCTCCCCTCCCCCTGCCCCGTGAAGGCGCTTGATCGCGCAGCGCTTTTGCGCTTTCACCGCAGCGACAACGGCAGGGGGATGATCATGCAAAAGCCAGACCAGCGCGACCACGGCGGCGGTGTCGATGCGGCAGCGGCGCGTTTCGGCGGGCAGCGGTCGGATTGGATCGACCTTTCCACCGGGATCAACCCCGCGCCCTACCCAATACCTGCCCTGCCAGCGGGCGCATGGACCGCCCTCCCCGACGCGGCGGCGCAAGACGCCCTGCTGACCGCCGCCCGCGGCTTTTGGCAAGTGCCCGAAGGGGCCGCGATCCTTGCCGTGCCGGGGGCCTCCTCGGCCATCGCGCGAATCCCGGCGCTGGCCCCGCAGGGCCGCGTGCGCATCCCCGGGCCGACCTATAACGAACATGCCGCCAGCTTCGCCGAGAACGGCTGGCAAGTGGTCGAGACGGGCGAGACCGAAGCCGCCGTTCACGTCCATCCCAACAACCCCGACGGGCACCTGTGGCCCTTGGCAGAGACGACAGCCCCGCTCAGCATCATTGATGAGAGCTTTTGCGACATCACGCCCAACGCCACCCTGATGGCGCAGGCCAGGGTGCCCGGCACGCTGATCCTCAAGAGCTTTGGCAAATTCTGGGGGCTGGCCGGGCTGCGGCTGGGGTTCGTGATCGGTGATCCGGTCTTGGTGGCGCGGCTTGAACAGATGCTCGGGCCATGGCCGGTCAGCGGCCCCGCGCTGCATATCAGCGCAGCGGCGCTGCGGGATGAAACATGGGCCGAGGCCACGCGGGCGCGGCTGGGGGCCGAGGCCGCGCGTCTCGACGGGTTGATGACCACAGCAGGCGCAGAGATCGTCGGCGGCACCCCGCTTTTCCGGCTCTATGAGGTCGAAGACGCGCAGGCTTGGCAAACCCGCCTCGCCCGGCACCAGATCTGGAGCCGCGTCTTCCCCTACAATACGCGCTGGCTGCGCCTTGGCCTGCCGCCCTCGATAGGTTGGGCGCGGTTGGAGCAGGCGCTGGCATGAGCACGGCGGCGATCCTCGCGCTGGCCATGCTGCTAGACGCGGCGCTTGGAGAGCCGGACTGGCTCTGGCGTCGCCTGCCGCATCCGGCGGTGCTGATGGGGCGGCTGATCGGCTGGGGGGACCGTCGGTTGAACCGCGGCCAAGCCCGCCGCGCCAAGGGCGTGGCGCTGCTGCTGGCGCTGATGATCGGGGCCGCGCTGTTCGGCTGGGCGCTCAGCCTTGCTGGCCCCCTCGTCGAGATCATCCTCGCCGCCATACTGCTGGCGCAACGTTCCCTCGTCGAGCACCTGCGCGCCGTGGCCGACGGGCTGCGCCAGTCCCTGCCCGCAGGGCGCCGCGCCGTGGCGATGATCGTCAGCCGCGACACTGGCGCGATGCCGCCAGAGGCCGTCGCCCGCTCTGCCATCGAAAGCGGGGCGGAGAACCTCAGCGACGGGATCATCGCCCCTGCCTTTTGGTTCCTGCTGGGCGGGCTGCCGGGGATGCTGGTCTATAAAATCGTCAATACTGCCGACAGTATGATCGGCTACCGCACCCCGCGCTATGCCGATTTCGGCTGGGCCGCGGCGCGGATGGATGACCTTCTGAACCTCGCCCCCGCACGGCTGACCGCCCTGCTGATTGCCCTGCCCGGCGGGGTGCTGCACCGCTGGCGCGACATCCGCGCCGACGCGGCGCTGCACCGCTCGCCCAACGCCGGTTGGCCTGAAGCCGCCATGGCGCGGGCCATAGGTGTGGCCCTCGCCGGTCCGCGCAGTTATGATGGACAGGTGCAGCAGTTTCCTTGGGTGCATGGCGCGGGGGCGCGCGTCATCGGACCTTTGGAGATCGATGCGGCCATCACCCGCCTCTGGCAGGCATGGTTGGTGATGTGGGCAATCGCCCTAGTTCTGGCCTGTCTGTGACAAAGAGGTAACCATGCGCCCCACGTTTCTCGCTGCCGCACTCGCGGCGCTCACCCTTCCCGCCAGCGCCTATGCGCAAGCCAAATGCGGCGGGGACTTCTCCAGTTTCATCGCCGATGCCAAGGCCGAGGCCGTGGCGAACGGCGCGGACCCCGCCAAGGCCGAGCGTTTCTTTGCCGGCCTGCGCCAAGACCCCGCCGTGCTGCGCGCCGATCAGGCCCAAGGGGTGTTTCAAAAGCCCTTCATCGAATTCTCGCGCCGCCTGATCTCGGAAAACCGGATCAACCGAGGCCGCGCCATGGCCGAGAAATACGACGCCATCTTCGACCGGATCGAGGCGGAATACGGCGTCAGCCGTGGCGTGCTCTTGGCCTTCTGGGCGTTCGAGACGGATTACGGCGCAATCCAAGGCGACTTTAACACCGCCAACGCGCTGGCAACCCTTTCCCATGACTGCCGCCGCCCCGAACTGTTCCGCCCACAGCTTTTCGCGGCGCTAGAGCTTTTCGAGCGCGGTGAGTTCGACCCGGCCACCACCACTGGCGCTTGGGCTGGTGAGATCGGCATGGTGCAAATGCTGCCGCGCGACATCCTAGAGAACGGGGTGGATGGCGACGGCGACGGCGTGGTCTCGCTCAAGACCTCCGCCCCCGATGCGCTGCTGTCGGGTGCCAAAATGCTGCAAAGCCTCGGCTGGCGCGCGGGCGAGCCTTGGTTGGCCGAGGTCACCCTGCCGCAGGATTTCGACTGGTCGCAAACCGGGCTGGAGACCACGAAACCCGTCAGCGAATGGCAGGCGATGGGTGTCTCCCCCCGCAACGGGCCGCTGGCCGAGGGGCTGACCGCCTCTGTCCTGCTGCCGCAGGGGCGCGGCGGGCCGGCCTTCATCGCCTATCCGAACTTTCGGGTTTATTTCGAGTGGAACCAGAGCTTTACCTACGTCATGACCGCCGCCTATTTCGCCACACGGCTGGAAGGCGCGCAGGTCTATGACGCGGGCAATCCGACCCCCGGTCTGGGCGGCGAGGCGATGAAAACGCTGCAACGCAAACTCCAAGCCAAGGGCTATGACGTGGGCGATGTGGATGGCATCCTCGGCTCTGGCACCCGCGGTGCGGTGCGGGCCGAGCAGGAACGTCTCGGCATGCCCGTCGATGGCTGGCCCACGCCTGAGTTGCTGAACAAACTGTAAGGAGAAGACCGATGGCCCTCAAGAAAACCGCCGCGCAAATGGTCGCCGAGGCCCGCGCCCGGATCGAAGAGATCGACAGCACTGAGGCCATCGCCATGCTGGAGGACGAAAACGTGCAATTCGTCGACCTGCGTGACCCCCGCGAACGCGATCGCACCGGGTTCATCCCCGGTGCCTTCCACTGCCCGCGCGGCATGTTGGAGTTCTGGGTCGACCCCGAGAGCCCCTATTTCAAAGAGGTCTTTGCCCAAGACAAGAAGTTCGTCTTTCACTGCGCCTCTGGCTGGCGCTCGGCCATCTCGGTCGCGACGCTGCAAGACATGGGGTTTGACGCGGCCCACCTGAAGGACGGTTTCGGCGGCTGGGAAAAAGCGGGCGGCCCGATCGAGAGGTCCTGAAGCGCAGGCTTTGATCTGGCCTCCCCCACGTAAAGCTGCCACAAGTTTTGCAACGTCAAAGGAGAGCCAGAATGACCGAGATCAAACGCCACCACACCAACACCCGCATGAGCCAAATCGTCGAGCATGGTGATGTGATATACCTTGCCGGTCAGGTCGGCACGGCGGGGGCGGATGTGGCCCAACAGACCCAAGATTGCCTTGATAAGGTCGACACCCTTCTGGCCGAGGTTGGCAGCGACAAGACCCGCATCCTGCAATCGACCATCTGGCTGGCCGACATGGCCGATTTTGAAGCCATGAACGCCGTTTGGGACGCATGGGTGCCCGAGGGCCAAGCCCCCGCCCGCGCCTGCGGCGAATCCAAACTGGCCACGCCGGAATATCTGGTCGAAGTGCTGGTGATCGCCGCCAAGGCCTGAGCCATTCCCCCGCGCCCTGTCACCGGGCGCGGGGCTTTGCCGGACCCCCAGATGACCCCCTGCACCCTCACCGCCCTGTCGGACCTCGCCACGCTCAACGTCGACACAATCATCGACGTGCGCGCGCCCATGGAGTTTGCCGAGGATCATCTGCCCGGTGCCATCAACCTGCCCGTGCTGTCGGACGCGGAGCGCGCCGAAGTGGGCACGATCTACAAGCAGGTCAGCCCCTTTGACGCGCGCAAGATCGGCGGGGCGCTGGTGGCGCAGAACACGGCGCGACATTTGCAGACGGCGCTGGCAGATAAAGACGGCGGCTGGCAGCCACTGGTCTATTGCTGGCGCGGCGGGCAGCGGTCGGGGGCATTCTCGACGATCCTCGATCAGGTCGGCTGGCGCGTGCAACTTCTGCGCGGCGGCTATCGCAGCTACCGGCGGCTCGTGGTCGCGGCGCTCTACGACACCCCCCTGCCGCATCGGCTGATGCTGATCGAAGGCGGCACCGGCACGGCCAAGACACGGCTGTTACACCATTTGGCCAAGACAGGCGCGCAGGTGCTTGACCTCGAAGGGCTGGCGCAGCACCGCGGCTCGCTTTTCGGTGCGGTGGATGGCGGGCAGCCGCATCAAAAGATGTTCGAATCCCGGCTCGCTCAAGCGCTATTGCCGCTCGACCCCGCGCAGGTGACATGGGTCGAAGCCGAGAGCAGCAAGATCGGCGACATCACCCTTCCGCCTGCGCTTTGGGCCGCGATGCGCTACGCCGCGCGGGTTGAGATCGCCGCCCCCTTGGCCGCGCGGGCGGATTTTCTGTGCCGGGCCTATGATGACCTGACCACCGACCCCGCCATGCTCGAAAACCGCATCGACAAGCTGCGGCCCTATCATAGCGGTGAGA
The DNA here is from genome assembly GCF_043557315.1 of Sulfitobacter sp. 1A12779. Classification (NCBI taxonomy): domain Bacteria; kingdom Pseudomonadati; phylum Pseudomonadota; class Alphaproteobacteria; order Rhodobacterales; family Roseobacteraceae; genus Sulfitobacter; species Sulfitobacter sp. 1A12779. The sequence continues at coordinate 391,953 of NZ_JBIFFU010000001.1, read as the reverse complement.
CGATCACCCAGTGGCAGGCCCAAGCCCGCGCGGGCGATTGGGCCAGCCTCGCCGAAGGGCTGATCGGCCAGCATTACGATCCGCGCTATGCCAAGGCCGCCAGCCGCAACCCTGCCCCGCGCGCCCGGCTGACGCTCGACCGGCTTGATGACAGCACATTGGCCGAGACCGCCGCCGCGCTGCACAGCCGTTTCACCGCAGGCGGATAGAGGGCGCCCCCGCCTCAAGCCGCCCGATGATATGGCCCGCCAAGCCTTCGGCCCTTAACAGCGCCTGCGCCGCTTTCGCGGCATCCTCGGGCAAGGCTGCCAGCAGCCCCCCGGCGGTTTGCGGATCGTGGAAAAGCGGGTTCACCGGGTCTGCCGCCGCAATCGGGGCGTCCGCCTGATTGACCGCCAGCAAGGAAGAGGCCACCCCCTGATCCGACAGCGTCTGCGCGCCGGGGTAGATCGGCACCGCCTCCGCCCAAAGCTCCGCCGCCAATCCCGAGGCGCGGCAAATCGCTTGCACATGGCCGGCAAGGCCAAAGCCCGTCACATCCGTCATCGCATGGGCCTTGCCCAAAATCTCCGCCTCCCGCACCTGCGGGGTGGCCATGACGCCGAGCGCCTCGGCCACCACCCGCCCCGGCGCGGTCCCTGCCATATGGCCTGCAAGGATCACCCCCGCCCCGATGGGCCGGGTCAGCATCAGCACATCGCCCGGCTGCGCGCCACCGAGGCCGATGGGCCTCGCGTCCCGCGTGCCGGTGACCGTAAAGCCGATGGTCAGTTCCGCGCCCATGGTCGTATGGCCGCCCACGATCTGCGCGCCTGCGCCCGTCATCACCTCCTGCGCGGCCACCGCGATTTCGCGCAGGGTCCGGGCCTGCAAGTCGGGCGACATGCGCGGCAGGATGATCGAACTCAGTGCCGCCTGCGGTGCGGCCCCCATCGCCCAGATGTCGCCCAAGGCATGCACCGCCGCGATCCGCGCCATCATTGCCGGGTCTTCGACAAAACCGCGCAGATGATCCGTGCTCATCACCTGAAAGCCGCCGCCGGGGCGGCGCAGCACCGCCGCATCATCACCCGCCCCAGTGAGCACATCGCCCGAGACGGGCGGCTGCACCTCGGCCAAAAGATCGCCCAGCACCGCGCCGCCCACCTTGGCCCCGCATCCGCCACAAAGCGGCTTGCCCGCCAGCGCCTCCTGCACGCCCGAGGCCACCGGGCCCGTCAGCGCATCAGTCTTCATCGCGGGCAGGTCATCGAGCCCGTCCATGAACTTCCGGTCGATCCGGTCCTTCCACCGCCACAGCAGCGCACCGCCAAGGGCCAGCCCGTTCCGCTCCGCCACGGCGGCTTTCCCGCCGAGTGAGATCAGCTTGAGATAATGCCGCTGCGGTTTGAACCCCCGCCGTGCCCCGCCGCTGAGCGCCGCGCGCAGGTTGTCGTGCAGCACCGGCGCCGCCCGCACGGCAAAGACACCGGCCTTGGGGCGCGGGCTGGCCTCCATATGGGCGCAATCGCCAACGGCGAAGAGCCTGTCATCATCTACCACCCCCAGATCGGCCCCGACGCGGATGAACCCCGCGTGCAGCGGCAGATCGGTCTGGGCAAGCCAGCCCTGCGGCACCGCCCCCGCCGCCCCCACGCAAAGCGCCGCGGGGATCGGCGCGCCATCCGCCAAGAGCACCTGCCGGTCGGTGATCTGCGTGACCTCGGCCTCAAGCGCCACGGTCACCCCAAGCTCTGCCATCTGCCGCCGCACCATCGCCTCGGTCCGGGGGGCCATGCCGGAAATCTGCGGCCCATGTTCCACCACCGTCACCGCAGGCTGCCCCCCCGCGTCGCGCAGGGCAAAAGCCATCGCCATGGCAAGCTCGCAGCCCGCCACACCGCCGCCGATCACCGCCACCTCGGGCGGCTGCGCCCCCGCCTTGACCGCCGCCAGAAACGCACGCCAACGCGCGGCATAGAGATCGAGCGGCTTGGCCCCGACCGCGTGTTCGGCAAATCCCGGCAGGTCCATCTTGGCCGTGATGCCTATGTCGATTGACGCCACATCATAGGCCACGGCCCCGCGCCCTTCGACCGTGATCTCCCGCGCCGCGCGGTCGATCCCCGTCGCCGCCCCAAGGATCAACCGCGCCCCGGCGTGGCGGCAGAGGCGCATCAGATCGATCTCCAACGCATCGCGATCGTAATGCCCGGCGATATGACCGGGCAGCATGCCGGTATAGGGCGCGGTGGGGCCGGGGTTGATGACGGTCAGCCGTGCGCCGGGCAGCGGGTCCATCCCCCATTTGCGCAGCACCAGCGCATGGGCGTGCCCGCCCCCCACCAGCACCAAATCCCGCGTCAGGGGCAGATCGCTTTGCACCAGATTGCCTCACTCTCTCTTTCCGCTTTGGATCATAGCTACCCCAAGCCGCCCGCCCGCGCCATCGGCCTGACCGAGATGTGAGCGGGCCGGATCAAAGCGGAAATGGCGCTTCCCCGCCCATTCGGGCCCCGAAAGCCGCCAAACCGGTAAAAAGGGTGACAATTCGCCACAAAACCCCCATGTACATTCCATCCCCGACCCTCTACCGACGGTCGGATTCCTTTGCCGTGGCTGGTAGCACCCCACGTGCCCGCCCCCCGCACAACGTTCAAGACAGGACAGCCTTCGTGATCCAGACTATTGCCGATGCCCTTGCCCAACAGGGTTATGAAACACTTACCGCCGTACAGGAGGCCGTCACAGACCCTGCGCTGAACGATCAAGACCTTCTGGTTTCGGCCCAAACCGGGTCGGGCAAGACGGTGGGCTTCGGCCTTGCCATCGCGCCCACGCTTCTGGGCGAGGACACGCATTTCGGCCAAGCGGGCGCTCCGCTGGCGCTGATCATCGCGCCGACGCGCGAATTGGCCATGCAGGTTAGCCGCGAGTTGACCTGGCTTTATGGCAAGGCGGGCGCGGTGGTCACCACCTGCGTCGGCGGCATGGACACCCGGACCGAGCGCCGGGCGCTGGACCGCGGCGCGCATATCGTCGTCGCCACGCCGGGCCGCCTCTGCGACCACATCAAGCGCAACAACATCGACCTCGATTCCTTGCGCGCCGTGGTGCTGGACGAGGCCGACGAGATGCTCGACCTTGGCTTCCGCGAAGACCTTGAGTTCATCCTGTCGGAATCCCCCGAGGAACGCCGCACGCTGCTGTTCTCGGCCACCGTGCCCGCGGCCATCGCCAAGCTTGCGCAATCCTACCAGCGCGACGCGCAGCGGATCACCACCGTGGGCGAGGCCAAACAGCACAGCGACATCGAATACCGTGCGCTGAACGTGCATCCGCGCGACACCGAGAACGCGATCATCAACGTGCTGCGTTTCTACGAGGCCAAGAACGCCATCGTTTTTTGCAACACCCGCGCCGCCGTGGCGCGGCTAACCACGCGGTTCACCAACCGCGGCTTTTCGGTCGTGGCGCTTTCGGGTGAGCTGACGCAGTCCGAGCGCACCAACGCGTTGCAAGCGCTGCGCGACGGGCGCGCGCGGGTCTGTATCGCGACGGATGTGGCCGCACGCGGCATCGACCTGCCGAACCTCGAACTGGTGATCCACGCCGACCTGCCCAGCAACTCCGACACGCTGCTGCACCGCTCGGGCCGCACGGGCCGCGCCGGGCGCAAGGGGGTCTCGGCGCTGATCGTACCGCCCAAGATGCGCAGCAAGGCAAACCGGCTTCTGGGCTGGGCCAAGCTAAAAGTGGAATGGGCCGCACCGCCCTCCGCCGCCGAGGTCAACGCCGCTGACGAAGCCCGCCTGCTGGCCGATTCCGCATGGGTGGAGCCTGCGCCCGAGGATGCGGCGGAATTCGTCACCTCACTGGTCGAGAAATTCAGCGCCGAGCAATTGGCCACCGCTTTCGTCAACCTCTACCGCAAGCGCCAGTCCGCCCCGGAAGAGCTGAGCGATCCCGGCGCGCCGGGCGAGGACAAGCCGCGCCGCGACTTTGGCCCATCGGTCTGGTTCTCGGTCTCAACCGGGCGCAAAGACGGGGCCGAGCCGCGCATGTTGCTGCCGATGCTCTGCCGCCGGGGCGATCTGACCAAGGACGACATCGGCGCGATCCGCGTGCAAGACAGCCATAGTTTCGTGGAGGTGGCCGAAGCCTCGGTGCCCGGTCTGCTCGACACGCTCGGCGGCGACATGAAACTGGAAGACGGCGTGGTGCTGACCAAGTTGGACAAGGCCCCAGACCTGCCGCGCGGCCCCAAGCCCGGCGGCAAACGCGGCCCGAAACCGGGCGGCTACAAAGGCGACCGCGGCCCGCGCAAACCGCGCGGCGATTACGACCCGGATGCCGCCCCCGCCCCGCGCAAACCCCGCGCGAAATCCAGCGATGGCCCCGGTGCTGCGTCTTTCGACAAGCCGAAATACGACAAGCCCAAGTTCGATAAGCCCAAATTCGACAAACCCCGCGCCCCCAAGGGCGAACGCCCGCCGAAGTCGCATAAGACCGAGCGTAGCCCGATGAAACCCGGCGCGACGCCCAAGCCCAAATCGGGCGGCGACACGAGCGGCAAGCCCAAGGCAAAGGCCGTTTGGAAAAAGGAAAAGCCCGCGGGCGACGCCCCGCGCAAGGGCAAAGGCAAGCCGACCACCTCGGCCACCACGCCGGGCGGAGAGAAGTCCTACAAACGGGCCTCCGACCCGTCCAAACGCTTCACCCCGCCGAATAAGATCGGCAAACAGGGCGGCAAGGGTGGCCCTAAATCGAAATAAGATCAAACGCCGGGGCCTCACCCCGGCGTTTTTGCATCCGGCGCCATTTCTTTAAGGAAATCGCCCCCTCTGGCCTCACCGAAGGGGGCAAACTGGCACTACTGGATCGTGCCTATTCGCGGTGTTCTTGGAACAGTTTATCCCGCCTTTGCGCGGGCTTCATTCGTGGGCTCGCCCACCCGTAAAGAAAGGTTTGCCCCATGGACGGCAATTTCAACGAGAACGACATCTCCCGCGTTGTCGAAGCCGACCGCGCGCATATCTGGCACCACCTGAGCCAGCACAAACCCTATGAAACCACCGACCCCCGCATCATCGTCGAAGGCAAGGGAATCCGGGTCTGGGACCAAAAGGGCAAGGAACACCTCGACGCCGTCTCGGGCGGTGTCTGGACGGTCAACGTTGGCTATGGCCGCGAAAGCATCGCCAATGCGGTGCGCGACCAATTGATCAAGCTGAACTATTTCGCGGGGTCCGCAGGTTCGATCCCCGGCTCCCATTTCGCCGAGAAGCTGCTCGACAAGATGCCCGGCCTCGACCGCGTCTACTATTGCAACTCCGGCTCCGAGGCGAATGAGAAAGCCTTCAAGATGGTTCGCCAGATCGCGCACAAGCGCTACGGCGGCAAAAAGCACAAGATCCTCTACCGCGACCGCGACTACCACGGCACCACCATCGGCTGCCTCTCGGCGGGCGGTCAGGACGAGCGCAATGCGCAATACGGCCCCTTTGCACCGGGCTTCGTGCGGGTGCCGCATTGCCTCGAATACCGCAGCTTCGAACAGGACGGCGCGCCGCAGGAAAACTACGGTGTCTGGGCCGCCGATCAAATCGAAAAGGTGATCCTCGCCGAAGGCCCCGAAACCGTGGGCGCGCTCTGCCTTGAGCCGGTCACAGCAGGCGGCGGCGTGATCTGCCCGCCCGAGGGCTATTGGGAGCGCGTGCAGGAAATCTGCCGCAAATACGACATCCTGCTGCACATCGACGAAGTCGTCTGCGGCGTGGGCCGCACTGGCACATGGTTCGGCTATCAGCACTACGGCATCCAGCCCGACATGGTGACCATGGCCAAGGGCGTCGCCTCGGGCTATGCCGCCATCGCCTGTCTGGTCACGACCGATGCGGTCTTTGACATGTTCAAGGATGACGCCAGCGATCCGCTGAACTACTTCCGCGACATCTCGACTTTTGGCGGCTGCACCGCAGGGCCGACGGCGGGGATCGAGAACATGCGCATTATCGAGGACGAGGGCCTGCTCGAGAACACCACCAACATGGGCCACTACATGCTGGAGCAGCTTCACGCGCTGGCCGACAAGCACAAGGTGATCGGTGATGTGCGCGGCAAAGGGCTGTTTCTGGGGGCCGAACTGGTGATGGACCGCGACAGCCGCGCCCCTGTTGAGGAAAAGCGCATTCAGGCCGTGGTGGGCGACTGCATGGCCCAAGGGGTGATCATCGGCGCCACCAACCGCTCCCTGCCCGGAAAGAACAACACGCTGTGTTTCTCGCCCGCGCTGATCGCCACCCGCGATGATATTGATGAGATCATCACGGCGGTCGATGGTGCCTTGGGCCGGGTCTTCACATCGGCGTAAAACCGCGTCTTGCGGCATGCGACAGGCGGCATCGGTTGACCCGGTGCCGCCTTCGTCTATCTAAACCCCTGTCTTGCCCGAACATGACATCGCACCGAAAGATCGCCGCAGATCGAAACCCGCGGGATTTTTCTGAAAATGTAGCGCCTTCGCGGGAACCTCTTCCAATCCCCCCGCGTTGGCAAATGAGTAAACTGGGAGAAAGACATGAAGAAGTTTCTTATCGCAATTCCGATGATCGCCGGTCTCGCCGCTTGTGACGGCACCACCTCCAACCAAGGTGCTCTGACTGGCGCGGCTCTCGGAGCTGCCACCGGTGCTGCCGTTTCAGGCGGTGACGACAAGGTCCAAGGCGCAATCATCGGCGGTCTCGCAGGTGCGGCGGCTGGCAACTACATCGGCCAGACCCAGTCCGGCAAATGCGTTTACCAGAACGCCAACGGCCAGCGCTACGTCGCGGCTTGCCCGTAAACGGCTGACATCGCGCGATTTCGCGTTATCGGGGCTTCGACCATCGGTCGGAGCCCTTTTTCGTTTCCGCCTCTCCCCTCACCTTGGCACCGACATGATTTGATCCTAACAGGGATCAAGCGCCCCAAGGGCGCGGGGAGGAACCATGACAACTTTAAGCGATATCGCGATCTTGCTGATCGCGGCCTTCGGTGCGGGGGTGTTGAACACCATCGCCGGGGGCGGCACCTTTCTGACCTTCCCTGCGCTGGTCTTTACCGGCATGCCCCCCGTGGCCGCCAATGCGACCAGCGCCGTGGCGGTGTTTCCCGGCTACCTTGCAGGCGCTCTTGGCTTTCGCAACGAGCTTGGCCGCTTCGACCGCCGCGCCTTGCTGCGGCTGTCCCTCATCACGCTGGCGGGCGGTGTGGTCGGTTCGGGTTTGCTTCTGATCTCTTCCAACGCGGCGTTTTCCGTTGTCGTGCCTTTCCTACTGCTCGCGGCGACGCTGGTGTTTCTGCTGGGCGACCGGATCCGCGCCTTCGCCGCCACCCATGCCCGCGCCGTGACGCCCCAAGGCGCGCTCGGCCTCTTTGCGGTCAGTGTCTATGGCGGCTATTTCAACGGGGGCTTGGGCATCGTTCTGCTGGCCCTTTTCGCGCTTTGGGGGATGACCGATCTGCACGGGATGAACGGCCTCAAGACCGGGCTGAGCTTCGTGCTCTCCTCAATCTCCGTGGCGGTCTTTGCCTTGGCCGGTCTGGTCGCATGGCCGCAGGCGCTGCTGATGATGCTGGCGGCCACGGCGGGCGGCTATGCCGGGGCGCCCTTGGCGCGGGCCTTGCCGAAAGAGACCGTGCGCTGGCTGATCGCCGCCATCGGGTTCGGCATGAGCGCGGTGTTTTTCTGGCGGCTCGTGGCGGGCTAGTCCACCACCCGCGCCGCGCCGCTTTCGGGATCGAAATGCACCAAGGGGTGGTCCGCGCTTTCGATCCGGCCCAGCCCCATGTCCTCGCGCAACAGCGCAACCGGCCCCGAGATCGCCCGCGCGAGGGCCACCTCCAGCGGCTCCCCCACCGCATGGGTCAGCACATGCACCGCGCGGCCCATTTCCAGATCCGCCCCCGCCAGCGTGCCATCAGCCAAGGTCAACCGGCCCTCGGCGCGATACACCTCCCGCCCATTGAGGGTGAAGCCCGTGATATCCGACCCCGCCGTCGCCATGGCATCGCTGACGAGGAAAATACCGTCGCCCTTGGCCGCCAGCGCGTTGCGCATGGACGCAGGATGCACATGGATGCCATCGGCGATCAGTCCGGCATGCACCCCCTCTCGAGACAGCGCCGCCCCGACCAGCCCCGGCGCGCGGTTGCCCATCTGGCTCATCGTGTTGAACAAATGGGTGACGCAGGATGCGCCCGCGTCGAAGGCCGCCATGCAGGTCTCGTAATCCGCATCGCTATGGCCGAGCGAGACCACGACCCCCGCCTCGGCCATCGCGGCGATCTGCGCGGTGCTGGTATTCTCTGGCGCGACGGTGACCATGAGGTTCGGCAGACGCGCGGCGGCGCGTAGGATCAGGGCGAGGTCGGCCTCACGCATCGGGCGGATCAGCGCCCCGTCATGCGCGCCCTTGCGCGAAAGCGCCAGATGAGGGCCTTCCAGATGCAGCCCGATGATGCCCGGCACCCCTTCGGCAATGGCATCGACGGCGGCCTCGATGGCCGCTTCGGTCTTCTCGGGCGTGTCGGTGATCAGGGTGGGCAAGAGCGCCGCGACACCGGTGCTGCGATGCGCGTCGGCCATGCCCTGCAGGGTCGCCACATCGGGGCTGTCGTTGAACATCACCCCGCCGCCGCCGTTGACCTGAAGATCGACGAAGCCGGGGCAGAGCACGCCGCCCGCCATAGGCTCCGCCACGACGCCCTGCGGCACCTCTTCGGCGGTGAGGATGCGGCGGCTCCCGTCCTGCATCTGCGCCAGCACCATGCCGCGGTGCAACCGCGTGCCGTCGTAGATCTGCGCCCCGGTGAAAACCTTTGCGATCTCGCTCATCACAGAACCTCTTCCGCTGCGGCCTTGCAGGCCAGATGAAACGCCCCATCCAGCGCCGTGCCCCGCGCCACGATCCGGCCTGCCAAATGGTCTTCCGGCAGGTACGGCGCGTAATGCGGGCCGATCCCGCCGAGCAGACAGAGCGGATCGCCGGGCGCGAAATCCAGCGCCTTCAACGCGCGGGTGTAATAGGCGGCACCCTCCCGCATCAACGCCTGCGCGTGATGGTCTCCGGCCTCCGCCGCCGCGATGACTTTGGGCGCGAATGCCGCATAATCCCCCGGCTGCGCCGTCAAGCTAAAGGCCACGAAAGCCTCAGGATCACCTCCGAAATCCGCCAACAAAGCGCGGGTCAGGTCGCTCTGGGGCAACACCCCATCATGACATTGCAACGCCAAATCCAGCGCGCCGCGGCCCAGCCAAGCGCCCGATCCCTGATCCGCCAGATGAAACCCCCAGCTACCGACATAGCGAAACGCCGTGCCATCCGTGGCAGCCACGATCGTGCCGGTGCCGATGGCCAAGACCCAGCCCGCCGCGCCTTCGCCAAGCGCGCCGACCACGCAGGCGGGGCGGTCATCCTCCGCAATGATCCGGGCATAGGGCAGCGCCGCGCGCAGCCGCGCTGCGTCCCGCGCGACGTTCATCCCGGCGAGGCCGAGAAAGGCGGTGGCCCCGGCAAGCGCCTCGGCAGGCAGCCCCGCCGAGGCTGCCGCCGCTTCGACCGTGGCGCGGATATTGATGAGGGTCTGATCCGGGTCATTGCCAATATTGGCCCGCCCGCCAGAGGCCCGGCCGAGGATGCTACCGCGCTGCGTGCCGATGGCCGCACGGCAGCCGGTGCCACCGCCGTCTACGGCGATCAAGAGAGGGGCGGAAATGCTCATGCGATCGTTCTAGGCGAGGGGCCGGGCGAAGGGAAGTGCGGGCGCGGCCGCGAGGATAAATTCGGCCAGCCGTAATGCCAGATTGAACTCCCCCTAAGGCCAGCCTAACCTTCGCCCCATGGCCCTGCCCGTTGAAACCTTTTTCCTGCGCCCCGATGCGCAAGGCACCCTGCAACAGCAGATCCAGCAGATGATCGCCCAAGGCATCCTCTCGGGCCGGTTCCAGCGGGGGGAGAAGCTGCCTTCGACCCGCAGGCTCGCCGCGCATCTCGGCGTCAGCCGGATCACCGTGACCATCGCCTATACCGAGCTTTTGGCGAATGATTACCTCACCTCGCGCGGGCGGTCGGGGTATTTCGTCTCGGACAACGCGCCCGCCCCGCCCGCCTTCGCCCCCCGGGCCGAGGCGGATGACGCCATCGACTGGACCCGCGCCATCGGGCAGCGGTTCAGCGCCAATGGGTTGGCCGCCAAACCGCAGGATTGGGCCAGCTACCGCTACCCGTTCATCTATGGCCAAGCCGACCCGACGCTCTTTGACCACGCCAACTGGCGGCTTTGCGCCCTGCAAGCCCTCGGCCAGCGCGACTTTACCTCGATGACGACCGATTACTACGATCAGGACGACCCGCAGCTGATCGAGTTCATTGCCCGCCATATCCTGCCCCGGCGCGGCGTCTCGGCCCGGCCCGAGCAGATCCTTATCACCCTCGGCGCGCAAAACGCGCTTTGGCTGACCGCGCAGGTGCTGCTGACCCAACGTCGGCGCGCCGTGCTCGAAGACCCGTGCTATCCGGCGCTGAGCGGTATTCTCAGCCAATCCCGCTGTCACATCACGCCCGTGCGGGTGGATCAAGACGGCCTCCCGCCCGAGGCGATCCCCCCCGATACGGATGTGATTTTCGCGACCCCAAGCCACCAATGCCCGACCAATGCGACCATGCCGATGGACCGCCGCCGCGCGCTGCTGTCCCGCGCCCGCGCGCTGGAGGCGCTGATCGTCGAGGATGACTATGAGTTCGAGATGTCCTTTCTCAAACCCGCCTCGCCCGCGCTCAAATCGCTCGATGACGAGGGGCGGGTGATCTATGTTGGCAGTTTCTCCAAATCGCTCTTTCCGGGGCTGCGGCTGGGGTATCTGGTGGGGTCCGAACCCTTCATCCGTGAGGCCCGCGCGCTGCGCGCCTCGGTCCTGCGGCACCCGCCGGGGCATATCCAGCGCACTGCCGCCTATTTCCTGTCGCTTGGCCATTACGACGCTCAGATCCGCCGCATGGGGCTGGCGCTGCACGAACGCCGCCGGGTCATGGACGCGGCGCTAGAGACCCACGGTCTGCGCGTCTCGGGCCGGGGGGCCTATGGCGGCTCGTCCTTCTGGATGCGCGCGCCAGAGGGCGTGGACACGGCGGAACTGGCCGAAAACCTGCGCGCGCAGGATGTGCTGCTGGAGCCGGGACATGCCTTTTTCGCCGGGGCTGAGAAGGCCACGAATTTCTACCGGCTGGCCTATTCTTCGATCCCCGCCGCACGGATCGAAGAGGGCGTCGGGCTGATCGCGCAAGAGATTGACCGCCTGCGCTGATCTGGCCTTAGGGCTGGCGCAGTTCTGGCCCTAACCCCGGCCTGCACCTGCCCGTAATTTGCCGATAGCTTTGCCCCATGCCCAAAGGATCGCGCGATGAAAATGACCACCGAAGAAGCCTTCGTCAAAACCCTTCAGATGCATGGGATCGACACGGCCTTTGGCATTATCGGCTCGGCCATGATGCCGATTTCCGACCTCTTCCCCGCCGCCGGGATCACCTTTTATGACGGCGCGCATGAGTGCAATTCGGGCATGATGGCCGATGGCTACACCCGCGCCTCGGGGCGGATGTCGATGATGGTGGCCCAGAACGGGCCGGGCATCACCAATTTCGTGACGCCGGTAAAGACCGCCTACTGGAACCACACGCCGCTTTTGCTGGTGACCCCGCAGGCCGCCAACAAGACCATCGGTCAGGGCGGTTTTCAGGAGGTCGAGCAGATGGCGCTCTTTCGCGACATGGTCGCCTATCAGGAGGAGGTCCGCGACCCCAGCCGCATCGCCGAGACGCTGAACCGCGTGATCCTGCAAGCCAAGCGCCACTCTGCCCCCGCCCAGATCAACATCCCCCGCGATTTCTGGACGCAGGTGATCGACATCGAGTTGCCCGCCATCGTCGAATTCGAGCGCCCCTCGGGCGGGGAGACCGCCATCGCCGAGGCGGCGGAACTGCTCTCGAACGCCAAGTTCCCGGTGATCCTGAACGGCGCGGGCGTGGTGATCGGTGGGGCCATCGACGACGCGCGGCAGTTGGCCGAGCGGCTGGATGCCCCGGTCTGCTGCGGCTACCAACACAACGACGCCTTCCCCGGCTCGCATCCGCTCTCGGTCGGGCCATTGGGCTACAACGGGTCGAAAGCGGCGATGGAGCTGATTGCCAAGGCAGATGTGGTGCTGGCGCTCGGCACGCGGCTCAACCCCTTCTCGACCCTGCCGGGCTACGGCATCGACTATTGGCCGCGAGAGGCCAAGATCATTCAGGTCGACATCAACCCCGACCGCATCGGCCTGACCAAGCCGGTGAGCGTCGGCATCGTGGGCGATGCGGGCAAGGTGGCGCGCAGCCTCCTCGACCGGCTGAGCGAGAGCGCCGGTGACGCGGGCCGCGAGGAACGCCGCAATGTGATTGCCCAGACAAAATCCGCATGGGCGCAGGAACTGACCTCGATGGACCACGAAGATGACGACCCCGGCACCACATGGAACGAACGCGCCCGCAGCCGCGAGCCGGAAAAAATGTCGCCCCGCATGGCGTGGCGCGCGATCCAGAAGGCGCTGCCGACGGAGGCGATCATCAGTTCCGACATCGGCAACAACTGCGCCATCGGCAACGCCTACCCGACGTTCGAGGCGGGGCGCAAATACCTCGCCCCCGGGCTTTTCGGCCCCTGCGGCTACGGTTTCCCGGCGATCTGCGGCGCTAAGATCGCCTGCCCGGACACGCCCGTCGTGGGCTTTGCCGGCGACGGCGCCTTTGGCATTTCCATGAACGAGATGGTGAGCGTGAACCGCGACGACTGGCCCGCCGTGACCATGGTGATCTTTCGCAACTACCAATGGGGCGCGGAGAAGCGGAACACGACGCTTTGGTTCGACGACAATTTCGTCGGCACCGAACTGGCGCAGGAGGTGAGCTACGCCGGGATCGCCAAGGCCTGCGGGGTCGAGGGGGTGCAGGTCTCGACCATGGAGGAACTGACCGAGGCGTTGGACCGCGCGATCAAGGCACAGATGAATGACGGCAAGACCACTTTCATTGAGGTGCTGCTCAACCAGGAACTGGGCGAACCCTTCCGCCGCGACGCGATGAAGAAACCGGTCTCCGTCGCCGGGATCAGCCGGGATGACATGCGCCCGCAACGAGCCTGAGCCATGCCGCTGGTGCTCGTCGTCAATGCAGGCTCGTCGTCGATCAAAGCGGCGGTCTTTGACGGCGGGCTGGCTGAAACCCTGCGGATCGAGGCGCAGGGCATCGGGCAGTCCGGCGCCCTGCGTGTCGGAAAGGCTCCGGCACGGGCTCTTACGCTCCCCGATCACCGCACCGCCTTCACCGCCATTCTGGCGGGGCTGCGTGACGCGGGGATCGCGACCGCTGACCTCAGCGCCGCCGCGCATCGCGTGGTGCACGGCGGCCCGGATTTGGCCGAGACAACGGAAGTCACCCCCGCCGTGCGCGCCGCCATCGCCGCGGCGCAACCGTTGGCCCCGCTGCACAACCCGCATCACCTTAGCGCCATCGACGCCCTTGCCGCACTGATGCCTGAGCTGCCGCAATTCGCCGCTTTCGACACCGGCTTTCACCGCACCAACCCGGACGTGGCGCGCCGCTACGCGCTGCCCGAGAAGCCCCAGACCGCCGCCCTGCACCGCTACGGTTTCCACGGCATCAGCTACGAAAGCCTCGTGCGGAATTTCACCGCCCAAACCGGCGCCCCCCTGCCCGACCGCCTGCTGGCGCTGCATTTGGGCAATGGCGCGTCGCTCTGCGCGATCCGCGAGGGCCGCTCGGTCGCCACGACCATGGGATTCTCACCCTTGGGCGGGCTGACCATGGGCACCCGCGCGGGAGAGATCGACGCGGGCGCGGTGCTGCATCTGGTGGACGATCTCGGACTGGAAGCCGCGCAGAGACTGCTGCACCACGAAAGCGGGTTGCTCGGCCTGTCGGGCCAGACCGCCGACATGCGGCAATTGGCGGAAAGCGACAGCGAAAGCGCCCGCTTTGCCCGCGACCACTTTTGCTACTGGATTACCCGTCAGGCCGGGTCGATGATCGCCGCGATGGGCGGGATCGACGGCATCGCCTTCACCGGCGGGATTGGCGAGAACGATTCCGAGGCGAGGGAAAAGGTTCTTGCAAACCTCCGCTGGGCGGGAAATATTCCCTCATGGGTCATCCCCGCCGCCGAAGAGAAACATATCGCGCGCCAAGCGCTTGCCCTGCTGAAAGCCCCCGCCCCCTCATGACGCATTCCCAGCCGCCGCTCGATCTGTCGCCCAAGGTCTCGGACGAGGTCCGCCGCACGACCTGTTACATGTGCGCCTGCCGCTGCGGCATCAACGTGCATATGAAGAAGGGCAAGGTCGCCTATATCGAGGGCAACCGCGACCACCCGGTGAACCGCGGCGTACTCTGCGCCAAGGGCTCGGCCGGGATCATGCAGCACAATTCCCCGGCGCGGCTGCGCAACCCGATGAAACGCGTAGGCCCTCGCGGCTCAGGCGAATTCGAGGACATCAGCTGGGCCGAGGCGCTTGAGATCGCCACCGGCTGGCTTGCCCCGCTACGCCATGAGGCGCCAGAGAAACTCGCCTTCTTCACCGGGCGCGACCAGTCGCAGAGCTTCACCTCGCTCTGGGCGCAGGCCTTTGGCACGCCGAATTACGCGGCGCATGGCGGCTTCTGCTCGGTCAATATGGCCACGGCGGGCATCTATACCATGGGTGGCGCCTTCTGGGAGTTCGGCCAGCCCGACTGGGACCACACAAAGCTTTTTATGCTTTTCGGCGTGGCCGAGGATCACGACAGCAACCCGATCAAGATGGGACTGGGCAAGCTGAAGAAACGCGGCGCGCGGGTGATCGGGGTGAACCCCATCCGCACCGGCTACAATGCCATCGCCGACGATTGGGTCGGCATCACGCCCGGGACCGACGGGCTGTTCATCCTGTCGCTGATCCACTGCCTGATGAAGGCCGGTCGCATCGATCTAGACTACCTCGCGCGCTACACCGATGCGCCGGTGCTGCTGAACGGCGACCCGAAGTCGCCCGAGTTCGGCCTGCAACTGCGCGACGCGGACGGCAAAGCGCTGGTGATCGACCGCAAGACCCGCAAGCTCACCCCCTTCGACCAACTCGGCGTCCGCCCCGACCTTTCCGCGACCTACCGCGCGGGCGGGATCACCCACCGCCCGGTGTTCCACAAGATGGCCGAAAAATACCTCGGAGAGGATTACACCCCCGAGGCCGTAGCCGAGCGCTGCGGCATCCCGGCGCCGCGCATCCGCGCCATCGCCGCCGAACTGGCGCGCGTGGCCTTCGACGAGGCCTTTGAGCTTGACCAGCCCTGGACTGATTTCCGCGGCGAGCGTCACGAGAAGATGACCGGCCGCCCGGTGTCCTTCCACGCCATGCGCGGCATCTCGGCCCATGCCAACGGCTTCCAGACCTGCCGCGCGCTGCATGTGCTGCAGATCATCCTCGGCACCGTTGAAGTGCCCGGCGGCTTCCGGTTCAAACCGCCCTACCCCAAGCCCGCCACGGCGCATCCCAAACCCCATTGCAAGGCCACGCCCGGCGGGCCGCTCGACGGGCCGCATCTGGGTTTCGTGCAAGGCCCCGAGGATCTGGCACTGTGCCCCGATGGCAGCCCCGCGCGGATCGACAAGGCGTTTACATGGGAGAACCCGATGTCGGCCCATGGGCTGATGCATATGGTGATTTCCAACGCCCATGCGGGCGATCCCTACAAGATCGACACGCTGTTTCTCTATATGGCCAACATGTCGTGGAACTCCTCCATGAACCCCGGCGGGGTGATGGAAATGCTGACCGACACCGATGAGAACGGCGACTACGTGATTCCGCGCATCATCTATTCCGATGCCTATTCGTCGGAGATGGTGGCCTATGCCGACCTGATCCTGCCTGACACGACCTATCTGGAGCGTCACGATTGCATCTCGCTCCTCGATCGCCCGATCAGCGAGGCCGACGCCGCCGCCGACGCGATCCGCTGGCCTGTAGTGGAACCCAACCGCGACGTGCGCGGCTTCCAATCGGTGCTCTGCGATCTCGGCGCGCGGCTGGACCTGCCCGGGTTCGTGAATGACGACGGCAGTCAGAAATACCGCGACTACGCCGATTACATCACCAACCACGAACGCCGCCCCGGCATCGGCCCGCTGGCCGGGTTTCGCGGGGAAGACGGCACCCAAAGTGGCCGCGGCGCCCCGAACCCCGAGCAGATCGACCGCTACATCGAGAACGGCGGCTTCTCGACCCATCACATTCCCGCTGAGGCGCAATACTACAAACCGTGGAACGCCGCCTATCAGGACTGGGCCGTGGGCATGGGGATTTACGACGCGCCCCAACCCTATCTCTTCTCGCTCTACGTGGAGCCGCTGCGCCGCTTCCAACTGGCCGCCGAGGGCCACGGCGACCGCCAGCCCCCGGAGCATCTGCGCGAGCGCATCAAGCAGTTCATGACGCCGCTGCCCCATTGGTACGAAAGCGACCCCGAGGGCACGCAGGGCTACGATGTTCACGCCCTCACCCAACGCCCCATGGCGATGTACCATTCATGGGGCAGCCAGAACGCTTGGCTGCGGCAGTTGCACGGGCACAACCCGCTCTACCTGCCCACGGCGATCATGCGGGCCAAGGGTCTGAAGGACGGCGATTGGGCGCGCGTGACCTCTCCCCATGGCGGGATCACCGTGCCGGTGATGGAGATGGCCGCGCTGAACCCCCATACCGTCTGGACATGGAACGCCATCGGCAAGCGCAAGGGCGCATGGGCGCTGGACCGCGACGCGCCAGAGGCGACGAAGGGCTTCCTGCTCAACCACCTGATCCACGAGCTTCTCCCCCCAAAGGGCGATGGCCTGCGCTGGTCCAACTCCGACCCGATCACCGGGCAGGCCGCCTGGTTCGACCTCAAGGTCCATATTGAAAAG
Source organism: Sulfitobacter sp. 1A12779 (assembly GCF_043557315.1). Taxonomy (NCBI): domain Bacteria; kingdom Pseudomonadati; phylum Pseudomonadota; class Alphaproteobacteria; order Rhodobacterales; family Roseobacteraceae; genus Sulfitobacter; species Sulfitobacter sp. 1A12779. The sequence goes on along the minus strand of NZ_JBIFFU010000001.1, from coordinate 374,940 downwards.
ACCGCGGCCCCCGCCGAGGCACAACCGGAAATCCCGCCGCAACGCTCGCCTGTCCCGCCCGCGCCGCGCGACATCGCGTGGAAGGTGGGCAAATGACCCCCTTCGCCCCCCGCGCCGCGAGAACGACCCTTCAGGACCGCCAGACATGACCACGCTCCCGCAACAGACCGACCGCAAACTCGGCCTCGTGATCGACCTCGACACCTGCGTCGGCTGTCATGCCTGCGTGATCTCTTGCAAGGGCTGGAACACCGAAAACTACGGCGCACCGCTGTCGGACCAAGACGCCTATGGCGGCGACCCGTCGGGCACCTTCCTCAACCGCGTGCACAGCTACGAGGTCCAGCCCGAGGCGGGTGCGGCGCAACTGGTCCATTTCCCCAAATCCTGCCTGCATTGCGAAGACGCGCCCTGCGTCACCGTCTGTCCGACGGGGGCGAGCTACAAGCGGGTCGAGGACGGCATCGTGCTGGTCAACGAGAGCGATTGCATCGGCTGCGGCCTCTGCGCCTGGGCCTGCCCCTATGGCGCGCGCGAGATGGATCAGGCCGCGGGCGTGATGAAGAAATGCACTCTCTGCGTCGACCGGATCTACAACGAGAACCTGCCCGAAGAAGACCGCCAGCCCGCCTGCGTGCGCACCTGCCCCGCCGGCGCGCGGCATTTCGGCGATCTGGGCGATCCGGACAGCGCTGTCAGCCAGTTGGTGGCAGAGCGTGGTGGCCTAGACCTGATGCCCGAGCAGGGCACCAAACCGGTCAACAAATACCTGCCGCCGCGCCCGCGTGACACGCTTGGTCCTCCCCAAGGCGAGATCGACGTGCTCGCCCCCTTCCTCGCTCCGGTGGACGAGGGGCCGAAGGGCTTTCTCGGCTGGCTTGACCGCACTTTGGAGAAGCTCTGATGCATCCGGCGCCTTCCGTTATTCTGTTCAGCAGCCTGTCGGGCATGGGATTTGGCCTGCTTGCATGGCTCGGGATCGGCCTGCCTGCGGTGACCGGCTGGGTGGCCTTCGTCTTCTTCGCGCTGGCCTATCTCTTGGCCGTGGGCGGGCTCATCGCCTCGACCTTTCACCTCGGCCATCCGGAACGCGCGCTCAAGGCTTTCACCCAGTGGCGCAGCTCTTGGCTCAGCCGCGAGGCTTGGGCCTCGGTCGCGGCGCTGCTGGTCATGGCCGCCTATGGCGCGGGGCTGGTGTTCTACGACACGCGGCTTTGGCCCTTGGGGGTGATCGGTGCGGCGCTGTCGCTGCTCACGGTGCTGACCACGGCGATGATCTATACCCAGATGAAGACCGTGCCACGCTGGCACAGCGTTATGACGCCGCTGAATTTCCTATCGCTCAGCATCGCGGGCGGTGCCCTGCTGGCGGGGCAGGTGACGGCGGCGATGATCCTGCTGGCGCTGGCCGGGGCGGTGCAGATCGCCACATGGTGGCGCGGGGATCGGGCGCTTGCCGCCTCAAACAGCGATATCGCGAGCGCGACGCAACTGGGGCCGCAGGGCAGCGTCCGCGCCTTTGAGCCGCCCCATACCGGCAGCAACTATCTGCTGCGGGAATTCGTCTATCAGATCGGGCGCAAACATGCGCTGAAACTGCGGGTGATCGCGATTGCGTTGATGGTGCTCCTGCCGCTGCTGCTGCTGCTCTCGCCCGTGTTTCACCACCTTGCCGCCGGCCTCGCGGTGCTGAGCCATGCGGCAGGGGTGCTGACCGCGCGCTGGCTGTTCTTTGCCCAAGCCGAACATGTGGTCGGCCTTTACTACGGCAAACGCTGAACGCAAAAGAGGGGGTGTCTCCACCCCCTCTTCGTATCGGCCAACCTGTTTAAATTAGACTTAGTTCATCAGCCCCGCATGGCGCAGGGCCGCATCGACCAGTTCCTTGGTCGGGTCGGTCAGTTCCGTGAGCGGCAGACGCACCTCGTCCGAGCAGAGGTCGAGCCGCGACATGGCGTATTTCACACCCACAAGCCCCGGTTCGGTAAAGATCGCCTTATGCAGCGGCATCAGACGGTCCTGCAACTCCAGCGCCTTGGCATAATCGCCCTCAAGACAGGCGGCCTGCATCTGCGCCACAAGGCGCGGCGCGACATTGGCGGTGACCGAGATACAGCCGACGCCGCCTTGGGCGTTGAACCCATGCGCCGTGGCATCTTCGCCCGAGAGCTGGCAGAAATCCGGGCCGCAGGTGATGCGTTGATCGCAGACACGGGCCAGATCGCCGGTGGCGTCCTTAACGCCGACGATGCGCGGCAGCTCGGCCAGTTCGCCCATCGTTTCGGGCATCATATCCACCACCGAACGGCCGGGGATATTGTAGATGATGATCGGCAACTCGCAGCAGTCATGCACGGCGGTGAAATGCGCCACCAGCCCGCGCTGCGTCGGCTTGTTGTAATAGGGCGTCACCACCAACAGCGCATCCGCGCCGACCTTTTCGGCGTGACGGGCAAGGCGGATGCTTTCGACCGTGTTGTTCGACCCGGCACCCGCGATGACCGGAATGCGGCCCGCGACGGCTTTGACCACCTCTTCGACGACGGTCTCATGCTCGGCATGGCTCAGCGTCGGGGATTCGCCGGTGGTGCCGACGGGGACAAGCCCGCTCGACCCTTCGCCGATGTGCCATTCGATCAGTTTCTTGAGCGTATCCAGATCCAGCGCGCCGTTGCGAAACGGCGTGACGAGGGCAGGCAGAGAGCCTTTGAACATGTGCACGCTCCTTAAGTGCTGGCCGGTGGAAAACCGGACTGGATGAGGGCTTTTGCGGGCGCTACGGTTTGATAAACGGCGCCCGAGCCATATGTTGCAAGGCTCTAGCCTCGGAGACGTGGGAAATGCAAGCGATGACGCGCCTGATGGCGATCCTCATGAGTATTTTTGTCCTGACCGTGCCTGCGGAGGCGCAGCGGCCACGGCCTTTGGGCTGGGCGATGGATGCGATGCGCAGCGGCAATTGGGACGCCGCCGCGGCGCTGGCTGCCCGTGACGGGCAGGTCGCCGCCGATGTGATCGAATGGCACCGGCTGCGCGCCGGGCGCGGCTCCTATGCCGACACGCGCGATTTCCTGAACCGCAGACCCGACTGGCCCGGTGAGGCTTATTTGCGCCGACAGAGCGAAGCGGCGGTCATCAAACAGGGTGAGAGCGATATACTGGATTTCTTCTCGGCCATGGCCCCGCAGACCCCACGCGGCGTGCTGGCCCACGCCGAGGCGCTGATCAACAGCGGCCAGCGCGGTGAGGCCGAGGCGAACCTCGTTCTGGCGTGGCGCACCATGCCGATGAACGCCAGCAGTCAGGCCCTTTTCACCGAAGCCCATGGGAGCCTTCTGGCCCCGCATCACGCGGCCCGGCTGGAAGAGATGCTCTGGCAGCGCGAACATTCCGAAGCGCGGCAGATGTTCGATCTGGTCTCAAGCGCCGACAGGGGGCTGGCGGAAACCCGCATCGCCCTGCAAAAGCTGGAAAGCGACGTGAACGCCAAGATCGACGCCCTGCCCGCCTCAAAGGCCGATGCGCCGGGGCTGGCGCATGACCGCTTTGAATGGCGCATCCGCAAGGGGCTGCGCGAGGATGCCAAAGATTTGATGCTGGCGCGCTCAACCTCGGCTGAGGCCCTGGGCCAGCCCCCCAAATGGGCCAACCGCCGCCGCGCCTTGGCGCGGGATGAAATGCGCAATGGCAATGCGCGAAGGGCCTACCGGTTGGCGTCGCAGCATTTTCTGACCGATGGCTCGAACTATGCCGATCTCGAATGGCTCTCAGGCTATATCGCGCTGCGGTTCTTGGACGATCCCACCACCGCTCTGGGCCATTTCCAGAACCACGACAACGCCGTGGAATCCCCCATCAGCCAAGGCCGCGCGGGCTATTGGCAGGGCCGCGCCTTGGAGGCGATGGGCGATGCCGAAGGCGCGGCGAAAGCCTATGCCATGGGGGCGAAATACCAAACCTCCTTCTACGGGCTGCTGGCCGCCGAACGGGGCGGCCTCCCCTTTGATGAAAAGCTCGCAGGCGCGGCACCTGAACAAGACTGGCGCAGCTCTCCGCTGGCCCGTGCGCCCCTGTTTGAGGCCGGGTTGCTGCTGCAAGCCTCGGGCGAGCTGTCCACCGCCGAGCGGTTCTGGACCCATTTGGCCGAGCAGCTCGTCCCCGAAGACATCGCCCTGCTGGGGCAAGCCGCGATCGACGTGGGCCAGCCCCATATCGCGGTGATGATCGGCAAACGCGCGGCGCAGCGGGGGCTGGAGGTGCCCGCCCCCTATTACGCGTTGCACAGTCTGGTGGAAAAAGACCTGCCGATGGCGACCGAGATGACCCTCGCCATCGCGCGGCGTGAAAGCGAATTTGACCCCAATGTGCAAAGCGGCGTCGGCGCGCGGGGTTTGATGCAGATCATGCCCGCCACGGCGCGGGACGTGGCGCGCGATCTGGGCATTTCAGCCCAGCACACGACGGACCGGCTGACCGCCGACCCCGATTACAACGCGCGGCTTGGCGCGACCTATCTGTCGCAGATGGCGGGGCTTTTCGACGGCAATGTCTCCATGATGTCGGCGGCCTATAACGCAGGCCCCAGCCGCCCGCGGCGCTGGATGGCGACCTATGGCGACCCGCGCAAGGGTGAGATCGACATCGTCGATTGGATCGAGATGATCCCCTTTCGTGAGACGCAGAACTACGTCATGCGGGTGTCCGAAAGCCTGCCGGTCTATCGCGCCCGTCTGGGAAAAGACCCGCTGCCGATCCCCTTTAGCGAAGAGTTAACCGGGTCGACGTTGAAGGCGTTCGCGCCATAGGGTGAACAACCCCGCCGCCACGATCATGCCCGCGCCCAACACCACACTGGGGCGCAGCACCTCGTTAAAGACAGACAGGCCGATGATCACGGTAAAGATCAACTGCGTATAGGCGAAGGGCTGCACCGCGCTGGCCTCGGCCACCTCGTAGCAACGGATCAGCAGCCAATGGCCCGTGACCCCGGTGATGCAAAGCGTGCCCATCAACAGCCAGTTGCCCGGGGTCATCGGCTCCCAAAACCAGATGCCGACCGCCGTCATGACCGCCGCACCGGTCACGCCCGTCCAGAAGAAACTTGTCGCCGTCGTGTCGCGCCGCGCGACATAGCGGGTCAGCAGGCCATAGACCGCAAACATCGCCGCCCCTGCCAGCGGGATCGCGGCGGCCGGATCCACCACGCGAAGCCCGGGTTGCAAGATCACCAGCACCCCGACAAAGCCCACACCAATTGCGGCCCACCGCCGCCAGCCGACTTTTTCACCCAAGATCGGGCCAGAGAGCGCCGCCACCAAAAGCGGGTAGCAGGTAAAGACCGCATGGCTCTCTACCAACCCCAGAATGGTGAAGCCCAGTACCATCGTGCAAATCTGCGCCGAGAGCAGCACGCCCCGCAGGATTTGCACCGCGGGCTGTGTCGTGGCGGCGGCGCGGCGGATGCCGCCTGCCTTGCGCATTGCCAGCGCGATCACGAAGGCCGCGAAAAACCAATAGCGGATCATCACCACCATCAGCACGTTGTAGTTCTCGGCCAGATGGCGTGACAGCCCGTCTTGGACGGCGAAGACCATCGTCGTGGCGATCATCAGCATGATGCCGAGCGGGATGTTGTTGGACTGGCTCATGCGGGCATCCGCGCGCGGGTCATATGGCGTTTGCGGCCATAGCCGGGGATGCGGGCAACCTCAAAACCGCCCGCGGCGAGCGCCCGGCGCACGAAGCCCGCGGCGGTATAGGTCGCAGCACTGCCGCCCGGTGCGGTATGGCGTGCCACCTCGGCCATCAGATCATCGCCCCAAAGCTCGGGGTTCTTGGCCGGTGAAAACCCATCGAGAAACCAAGCATCGGCCTGCCCCTGCCATGCGGGCAGGGTTTCGCGCGCGTCCCCGATGATGATCTCGGCCCGCAGGCCGGGCAGTTCCAACACGCCACCCGTGCCATCCCACGCCGCTGTCAGCGCATCGCGCCGCCCGTCGAGCGCGGGAAAGGCCGCATGGGCCTGCGCCATATCCTCAGGCCGCATCGGGTAGGCTTCGAAACTGGTGAAATGCAGCGGCCCGTCATGGCCCGCCCGCATCCAAGCATCCCAAGCAAGCAACAGGTTCAGCCCGGTGCCAAAGCCAAGCTCGGCGATGTGAAACCCGGGGCGGAACCTCTCGGGCAGGTCATTGCCCGCCAGAAAGACATAGGCCGTCTCAGCCGCGCCATCCTCTAGGCTGAAGTAGGGGTCATCGAACTGGGTCGAGACGGGCACTTGGCCCGCGCGCCACGTGATCTGGGCATTCTGGTCTGGCACGGCACGTCCTGCTAGAGGGGGAAGAAGTCGCGCAGACACTGCGCAAGCTGGCGGGGAATGGCAATGGTGGATGTAACCGTAAGAGGGGCCGGGATTTTTGGCCTGTCGGTGGCTTGGGCCTGCGTCCGGCGCGGGGCGGTGGTCCGTGTGGTCGATCCGTCAGGACCGGCGGCGGGGGCTTCGGGCGGGATCGTGGGCGCGCTGGCGCCGCATGTGCCGGAAAATTGGAACGCCAAGAAAGCCTTTCAACTGGAAAGCCTGCTCAGCGCCGAAGCCTTCTGGGCCGAGGTCGAGGCCGAGGGCGGTCGCGCGCCCGGCTATATCCGCAGCGGGCGCTTGCAGCCGGTGGCGGATGACGCGGCCCTCGCGCTGGCACGGCAACGGCAGGACACGGCAGCCGAACTTTGGCAAGGCCGCGCCCGGTGGGAGTTGATCCGCGCCGAGAGCAGCGATTGGGCCCCGCAGAGCCCCACCGGCTGGCTGATCCGCGACACGCTAAGCGCCCTCGTCCACCCGCGCCACGCCTGCGCGGCACTGGTCGCGGCGCTGGCGGCCAAAGGCGTTGAGATCGTGGCCGAAGCGCCCGATGCGGGTTTGACCCTCTGGGCCACTGGGGTCACGGGGCTGGAGGCGCTGAGTGCGGGCCATCCGCGTTTGGTTGGCGCGGGCATCAAAGGGCAGGCCGCGCTCTTGCGGCTGGACCGGGGCGGCGCAGCGCAGCTTTTTGCCGATGGGGTCCATGTGATCCCGCATCTGGATGGCACGGTGGCTGTAGGCGGCACGACTGAGCGAGAATATGACAGCCCTGACGGCACCGATGCACAGCTCGACGCGGTGATCGCCAAGGCCCGCGCGGCGGTGCCTGCGCTGCAAGATGCGCCGGTGATCGAACGCTGGGCCGGGCTGCGCCCGCGCAGCCGTAGCCGCGCGCCGATGCTGGGGCCGTGGCCGGGCAAGCCGGGGCATTACATCGCCAATGGCGGCTTTAAAATCGGCTTCGGCATGGCCCCGAAAGTGGCAGAGGTCATGGCCGATCTTCTGCTCGAAGGGCGCGATGCCATCCCCAAGGGTTTCAGGGTCGAGGACAACCTTTAGGCCAACAAAAAACCCCGGCCACTGGCCGGGGTTCTCTGTCACTTTCAACCTGCGGCTTAGCGCGCGTTGGGCAGGATCACGATCTCGACCCGGCGGTTCTGCGCCTTGCCAGCGGCGCTCAGGTTGCTTGCCACAGGCTGGCTTTCGCCACGGCCGAATGTCTGCAAACGCTGCTGCGGCACGCCGTTGGAGAGCAGAATGCTACCCACGGCCTGCGCGCGACGCTCGGAAAGCTGCTGGTTATAGGCCGCTTCGCCATCGCTGTCGGTGTGGCCCACGACTTGCAGGGTGGAGTTCTGATAGATGTTCACATTCTGCGCCAGCGCGGCCAGATCGTCACGCAGGGCGGGCGATACGCTGGTGCTGTCGGTCGCAAAGAGGATGTCTTGCGGCAGGGTCACGATCAGACGGTCGCCGGTGTTGGTGATCACCACACGGCTGTCCATCGCGGCGCGCAGCTCGGCCTCTTGCTTATCAAGCGAATAGCCGACGCCCGCGCCGATCGTGCCGCCGATCAAAGCGCCTTTCAGCGCGCCTTTGCCGTCACCTTCGGAAATCGCACCGGCAAGGGCCCCGACGCCCGCACCGATCAAAGCGCCGTTCTTGGTCCGCTGGTTGGGATCGCCATTGCCGGGTTGCATCGGCTGCGTACAGGCACCCAGTGTCATCGCGCCAGCCAGAGCGGCGGCCAAAGTCATCTTCGAAGAAATCATGTCTACTGCCTTCATGTTTGCGGCCCCGTTCGGGCGGGGCATCTTGACGTGAACGCAATATAGGCACGCAAAGTTCCCAAAAACATTACATATAACCGCTATTCGGCAGAAACCCGCCCAGAGGGAGCTGTTTGCGCCTCTGCCCGTGCCGCCTCGAAGGCGAGCATTGCGCGTTTCACCGGCAGGCCCCAGTGGTAGCCGCCCAAGCCCCCGCTTTTGCGCAGCGCCCGGTGACAGGGGATCAGCCAACTCACCGGATTGCGCCCTACTGCTGTGCCCACGGCGCGTACGGCGCGGGGGCTGCCGATGCTCTGCGCGATTTCGGAATAGGTGGTCACCTGCCCCGAGGGGATGCTCAGCAGCGCCTCCCAGACCTTGATCTGAAAGGGCGCGCCGATAAGGTAGAGCGGCGCTTTTGCCTCGGGGTCTTTCCGCCGCCCAAAGGCCGCGTCGACCCATGCCTGCAACCGCGCGGGGGCCTCCACGAAATCGGCGAGCGGCCAGCGGCTGCAAAGATCTGCCATCGCCGCATCCTCCCCCACTTCCGACGACAGCGCGAGCCCGCAGATGCCCTTGTCGGTGCCCATCACCAGTGTCGGGCCGAAGGGGCTGTCGAACCAACCCCAGTAGATCGTCAGCCCCGCGCCCTTGCGGGCGAACTCACCGGGGCTCATCGCCTCCCAGCGCAGGAAAAGGTCATGCAACCGCCCGCTGCCCGACAGCCCCAATTCATGCGCCGCCGCCAGCGTGGTGAAACGGTCGCGCAGCATGACCTTGGCCTGATCCAGCATCAGATACTGCTGGTATCGCTTCGGTGAGACCCCCACCCAGCGCGAGAACAGCCGCTGGAAATGTGCGGCGGACATGCCCATCTCGCCCGCGATCCAATCGAGTTGCTTGGGGTCTTCGGCCTTGTCGATCAGGGCGATGGCGCGGCGCATCACCTGATAGTGGTACCCCTGATCTTCGGGCGCGGGAGAGAGCTGTGCGATCTGTGTCATGCCACCAGATTAGCCGCGCCCCTGCCCCCGTGCGACCCGTTTCTTGCGCCATCGCACCCCACGCCCCGCCCCCGCTTGCCCTGCCGCGCCATTCATCGCATACCCTGAGCCATGGCCCGCCAACTTGATTATCATACCATCCGCGAGATCTTCGCCCGCTTCCAACAGGCAGAGCCTGAGCCCGAGGGCGAGTTGGAGCATGTGAATGTCTATACGCTCGTCGTGGCCGTGGCGCTGAGCGCGCAATCGACAGACGCGGGTGTCAACAAGGCGACGCGCGAGCTGTTCAAAATCGCCGACACGCCGCAAAAGATGCTCGATCTCGGGCTTGAGGGGCTGATCGACCATATCAAGACCATCGGCCTCTACCGTCAGAAGGCCAAGAACGTCATCAAGCTGAGCCAAATCCTGGTCGACGATTACGACGGCGAGGTGCCCAATTCCCGCGCCGCGCTGCAATCGCTGCCGGGCGTCGGGCGCAAGACCGCGAATGTGGTGCTCAATATGTGGTGGGGCCAGCCCGCGCAGGCGGTGGACACGCATATCTTCCGCGTTGGCAATCGCACCGGCATCGCACCGGGCAAGACGGTCGACGCGGTCGAGCGCGCTATCGAAGACAACATTCCCGCCGATTTCCAGCGCCATGCCCATCACTGGCTGATCCTGCATGGCCGCTATCACTGTAAAGCCCGCAAACCCCTGTGCCGCACCTGCATCATCCGTGACCTGTGCCAATACGAGGACAAGACAGAATGACCCAATACGAAGTGGTTGGCATCGGCAACGCCGTCGTCGACGTGATCTCCCATGCCGATGACAATTTCCTTGCCGACAACGGCATCGAGAAAGGCATCATGCAGTTGATCGAGCGTGACCGCGCCGAAGACCTCTATGCCGCGATGCAAGACCGGGTGCAGACGCCGGGTGGCTCGGTCGCCAATACCGTCGCGGGCGCGGGCGCGCTGGGCCTCAAGACAGCCTTTATCGGGCGGGTGCGCGATGATGAGCTGGGCCAGTTCTATGCCAAGGCGATGACCGATATCGGGATCGATTTCGTCAACGCCCCCGTGGCCGAGGGCGAGAACCCAACCTCGCGTTGCATGATCTTCGTCACCCCCGATGGGGAGCGGTCCCTGAACACCTACCTCGGCATCTCGACCGGGCTGACCTCGGCCGATGTGCCGCAGGCGGTGACGGAGAAGGCCAAGCTGATGTTCCTCGAAGGCTACCTCTTTGACCATGAGGCGGGCAAAACCGCCTTTCGCGAGGCCGCTCGGGCCGCGACGGCGGGCGGCGGCATGGCAGGCATCGCCATCTCCGACCCCTTCTGCGTGGAGCGCCACCGCGACGACTTCCTCGCGCTGATCGAAAACGATCTGGGCTATGTCATCGGCAATGAGGCCGAGATTCGCGCCCTTTGGGAAACCGACGACACCGAAGCCGCACTGGCCAAAACCGCTGAGATTTGCCCGCTGGTGGTCTGCACCCGCTCGGGCGACGGGGTCACATTGGTCCGGGGTGCGGAACGGGTCGACGTGCCGGTCGAAAAGGTCGTGCCGGTGGATGCCACGGGCGCGGGCGATCAATTCGCGGCGGGCTTCCTCTATGGCCTCGCCACGGGCCGCGATCTGGAGACCTGTGGCCGCATGGGCAACATCTGCGCGGGCGAGGTGATCCGCCACATCGGCCCCCGCCCTCAGACTGACATCATGGCCCTGTTCAAGGCCGAAGGGCTGGTCTGACCATGATCGAGAACGGTTTTCACGATGTCCCGCCCGGCAAACTCGCCGTGGTGGTGACCCATCTTGAGATGGACGCCAAACCCAGCCTGCGGGAGGTGCCCCTGCCCGAGGGTGTCACCTTTCGGAAGGTCACACCGACGCCCGACTGGTTTCGGGACATTTTCCGGCGTGTCGGGATGGATTGGCTCTGGTACGGGCGGCTCAAATTGGATGGCGCGGCCCTCTCTGCGCTGCTGCAAGACCCGGCGCGGGACTTCTATACGCTGACCCGCGATGGCAAGGACGAGGCGCTGCTTGAGTTGAACTTCCCCGAAGATGGCAGCTGCGAGTTGGCCTATTTCGGGCTGACCTCGGCGCTGATCGGCAGCGGCTCAGGGCGGTATCTGATGAACCAAGCGATCACGCTGGCATGGGAAAAGCCAATCAACCGGCTGCACCTGCACACCTGCACCAACGACAGCCCGCAGGCGCTTGGCTTTTATGTGCGGTCAGGCTTCACCCCAGTGCGCCGTCAGGTCGAGATCGACGACGACCCGCGTCTCACAGGGCTACTGCCGCGCGATGCGGCACCGCAAGTGCCGCTTATCGAGGCATAAGACCGCCGCCGAATCACCGAACCGGCGTGCACTCCGCCCCTTGGAAACAGGCGATCACCTTATCCACCATGGCAGGCTTCGGAGAGCCAAAGAGGTCGCCCCCGCAGGAGTTGCTTTCCAGTGCATAGGCCCCATCCGGTTTGCGTTCGAGAAAGGCCAGAACATCCCCCTCTTCGGCAGAGCCGCACCAAGGGCCGAAACACTGAACGTTGAGCATCAAGGGCTGGTCAAAGGGCACGTCAAAGCCCCCTTCGGATAGCGCCTTGCCGCTGATCTGCGCCCGGATCGGCGTCTCTTCGGGCGGGTTGATCCCGATGGTGCCGCCCTTCGGAAGGGCGCTGGCGTCAAAGGTCAGACGCCCCTGCACCACGACGTAGCTTTCCTCGGCCTTGGCCGCGCGTTTATAGGTCGCCTCGACCGAATGGGGCAGGCAACTGAGCGCAAGCGCGGGCAGCGGGGCCATGGCGGCGAGGGCGCAGGCGATGATCCGTGTCATAACTTCTCCTCAAACTCGTCAAGAACCGCCGCATAGACCGCACGCTTGAACGGCACAATATTCGCGACCAGTTGATCTGCGGGCATCCAGCGCCATTCCGAGAATTCAGGCTCAGCCGTCTGGATATTGACCTGATCGTCCTGCCCCATAAAACGCATGAGGAACCACTTCTGTTCCTGCCCCCGGTAGCGGCCTTTCCAGATGTTGGGCACCAGTTCATGGGGCAGATCATAGGGCAGCCAGCTTGTCGTCTCGGCTTCGATCCGCACCAGATTGCTGGGGATGCCGGTCTCTTCCTCCAACTCACGCAGGGCCGCATCGCGCGCGGCCTCGCCCTTGTCGACCCCGCCTTGGGGCATCTGCCAAGCGTCCTGATCCCGGTCGCGCCGCTGGCCGACAAAGACCTCCCCTTCGGCATTCACCAGCATCACGCCGACGCAAGGGCGGTAGGGCAGTTTGGCAATTTCTTCGGGGGTCATGTCAGTATCTTCTCCATTTCAAAGCGGTCCAGATATTCACCCGACCGTGCGACGCGCTCTGTCGCGATAACACGAAAGCCCATAGCCTCAAAGGCGGGCCGCGCCATCACGCTGGCATGGGTGTGCAACCGGCTCTCGCCCGCTGTGATCGCTGCCTGTTCGACCCGCTCATAAAGCGCGCGAAAGACACCCTGCCCCTGCGCGGGCGCAGCGATGAAGGCCAGATCGATATAGCCCCGCTCCCGCGTGATAAAACCGATCACCTGCCCCGCCCGTTCGGCCAGCACCACCTGCTGCCCGCCCAACTTGGCCGACCACTGCGGCCCCCGTGGCGGTGTGGGGAGCCACGCGGCCCGCTCCGCCGCGCTATAGGCGCTTGTGCCATGGTGGATCGCGTCGAACATCACCCGCCCCAAAGCATCATGATCCGCCATCACCGCATCACGCAACGCCACCTCTGCCCGCGCCATCCCGCACCCCGTCTTGACCTGCCGTGAGCCGGGCAGATGACGCGGCGTTTCGCGTGACTTGCCCTGCCGTTTCCGATGGTGTCACAGTGACCCAGCCCACCCAGAAAGGTAAAGCCATGTCCGACTATCCCCACCTGCTTGCCCCGCTCGACCTTGGTTTCACCACGCTGAAGAACCGGCTGTTGATGGGCTCGATGCACACCGGGTTGGAGGAGACGGGCGATTGGAACCGCGTGGCGGAGTTCTATGCGGCACGGGCGCGGGGCGATGTGGGGCTGATGGTCACGGGCGGCATCGGGCCGAACCGCGAAGGCGCGGTGGCCCATGGCGCGGCGATGATGGTCAGCCAGAAGGACGTGGACAACCACAGCATCATCACCCAGCGGGTGCATGAGGCGGGCGGCAAGATCGCCATGCAGATCCTGCACGCGGGCCGCTATGCCTTCACACCTGAATGCGTGGCCCCGAGCGCGGTGAAATCGCCGATCTCGATGTTCGCGCCCAAGGAGTTGGACGAGGAAGGCATCGAGAAACAGATTAGCGACATCGCCGCCTGCGCCCTGCGCGCCCGCGAGGCGGGCTATGACGGGGTCGAGATCATGGGCTCCGAGGGGTATTTCCTGAACCAGTTCCTCGTCACCCATACCAACAAGCGCGAAGACCGCTGGGGCGGCTCCTACGAGAACCGGATGCGCCTGCCGCTAGAGGTCGTGCGCCGCGTGCGCGAGACGGTGGGCGAGGATTTCATCCTGATCTACCGCCTGTCGATGATCGACCTCGTGCCCAACGGCTCGACCTTCGAAGAGGTCGTGCAACTGGCGCAAGAGGTCGAAAAGGCCGGCGCCAATATCATCAACACCGGCATCGGTTGGCACGAGGCGCGCATCCCCACGATCGCCACCTCGGTGCCGCGCGCGGCCTTTGCATGGGTCACGAAAAAGCTGATGAGCAAGGTGGGCATCCCGCTGATCACCTCGAACCGGATCAACACGCCGCAAGTGGCCGAAGAGGTGCTGGCGGAGGGCTACGCCGATATGGTCAGCCTCGCGCGTCCAATGCTGGCAGATGCCGATTTCCTCGCCAAAGCCAAGGCCGGTCAGGCCGACCGTATCGCCCCCTGCATCGCCTGCAACCAAGCCTGCCTCGACCATACCTTCGGCGGCAAGATCTCCACCTGCCTCGTGAACCCGCGCGCCTGCTACGAGACGGAGTTGCGGATCGAACCCGCCGCAAACCCCAAATCCATCGCCGTTGTCGGCGCCGGGCCTGCCGGTCTCTCGGCGGCCATCACGGCGGCGGAGCGCGGCCACAAGGTGACGCTCATGGACCGCGCAAGCGAGATCGGCGGGCAACTCAACCTCGCAAAACAGGTCGCGGGGAAGGAGGAGTTCTGGGGCCTCGTCGATTGGTACCGCACCATGCTCGAGGTCCACGGCGTGACCGTGCAGCTTGAGACCGAAGCCACGAGCGAGGCGCTCTCAGGCTTCGACGAGGTCGTCATCGCCACCGGCGTCGTGCCGCGAGACCCGGAGATTCCCGGCCAGAACCGCGACAACGTGGTCAGCTCCATCGACGTGCTGAACGGCACTGCGAAGGTCGGCCAACGGGTCGCCGTGATCGGCGCAGGCGGGATCGGCTTCGACGTCTCCGAGCATCTGGTGCATGACGGCGAGAGCAGCACGCTGAACCTGCCGGAATGGATGCGCGAATGGGGCGTCACGGATCCGGGCGCGCATCGCAGCGGCCTCGCCCCCGAAGGGCCGCAACCGCCAGCACCCGCGCGCCAGATCACCATGCTGCAACGCAAGACCAGCAAGCCCGGCAAGGGTCTGGGCAAGACCACGGGTTGGATTCACCGCGCCTCGCTCACCATGCGCGACGTGAAGATGATCGCGGGCGTGAACTACGAGCAGATCGACGACGCGGGCCTGCATATCTCCTTTGGCGAAGCGCGCGAGAACCCCACGGTGATCGAGGCCGACACCATCGTGCTCTGCGCCGGGCAATTGTCCGAGCGAAGCCTCGCCGATGCACTGGAGGCGCGGGGGCAGAGCTGCCATGTGATCGGCGGCGCGGATGTGGCGGCGGAACTGGACGCGAAACGCGCCATCAACCAAGGCACGCGTCTGGCCGCCGGGCTGTAAGTGATGGGCGGGCGCTTGGCCCCCTTGCGCCCCGCCCTGGATCGCCGCAGGATTGCCAAAACGATCCAAGGTTTTCATGCCCCTCTGCGTCTTCGACATCTATGAGGACGGCACCGCGCAGGTGCCTTCCGACGACAACCTCACTGGGCCGGGGCGTTACCGCTGGTGGCACTACGACATGGCCGATCCGGCGCTGGCACCGTGGCTGGCCGAACACCTGCCCGAGATCCCGGCGGGCGCATTGCTACAGCCCGAAACCCGCCCGCGCTGTGACGAATATGACGACGGGCTGATCCTCAATCTGCGCGGCATCAACCTCAACGAAGGTCAACAGGCCGACCAAATGGTTTCGGTCCGGATGTGGGTGACGGATGCGGTGGTGATCACCGTGCGGATGCGCCGGGTCTTTGCCATAGATGAGCTGCGCGCGATGGCCGCCGAGAACAACGCGCCACCCCGGCCTTCGGCCTTTGTCGAGGCGCTGGTCTCTCGCCTGACTGCGCGGGTGCAGGTCGAAGTGGCGCGGCTGGCGGATCGGACGGCCTTCTACGAGGCCGATCTAGAAGACCACAGCACCCCGCCGCCGAAGGAACTGCCGGTGACCCGCCGCAGCGCGATCCGGCTGGAGCGCTACCTCGCCCCGCAGCGCCACGCGCTGGAGCGGTTGGCCACACTGGACCTACCGCTGGTGCCGGACGTGGACGCGATGAAGCTGCGCGAACTGGCCAACCGCACCGCCATAGTGGTCGAGGAATTGGACGCCCTACAGGAACGCATCGTCACGGTGCAGGACGAACACGACAACCAGGTCGCGCAGCGACAGGCGCGGCACAGCTACATGCTGTCCATCGCCGCCGCGGTCTTTTTGCCGCTAGGGTTCCTGACGGGGCTTTTCGGCGTGAACGTGGGCGGGATGCCGGGCGTGGACGATCCGCGCGCCTTCGCGATCCTTTGCCTTGCCATGGTCGGCCTCGCCGCCATCATGCTGGCCGTGCTGAAATGGCTGCGCTGGCTGTGACAGGCGGGGAAACGGATTGTTCTGCCGTTTCCATGCCATGAACGATCCCCGCAAAGACCACGGGACTGTCTTGCCTCCGCCCCGATCCTGCCCGAATTGCCGCCCATACCTGACCGCAACAAGATCAATGCGAAGGGACAGGCAATGGACCGCCTTACGGAAATGGAAGCGTTTGCCACTGTGGTGGATCAAGGCGGCTTTACAGATGCTGCCAAGAAGATGGGGATCTCGAAATCCGCCGTTTCAAAGCATGTCTCCTCGCTTGAGGCGCGCTTGGGCGCACGATTGCTGAACCGCACCACCCGCCGCGTCTCGCCCACCGAGATTGGCCTTGCTTACTACGACCGCGCCCGCCGGGTGCTGAACGACGCGGGCGAGGCTGATGCCTTGGTTACTTCGATGCAATCGGCGCCCTCGGGGCTGCTGCGGATCTCAGTCGCGACGGACTTTGGGGTGAACCACCTCTCGCCCGCGCTGTCTGAGTTCTTGCAGGACTTTCCCGATATCACCGTGAACATGGTGCTGAACAACCGCTACGTCGAGCTGATCTCGGAAGGCTTCGACATGGCCGTGCGGATCGGGGAGCTGGAAGACAGCACCCTGCGCGCGCGCAAATTGACCGAGACCACCAAACGCATGATCGCCAGCCCGAAGTATTTCGAGCAATACGGGCGGCCGGAAAAGATCGACGATCTGAACAATCACAAGCTGCTGCATTATTCGAACCAGTCTTCGGGCAACGTGTGGAAACTGACCGCCCCCTCGGGCGAGAAGCGGCAGGTGCGCACCGCCGGTTGGCTGTCGGTCAACGACGGGCAGAGCCTCTTGAACGCCGCGATTTCGGGCCTCGGGATCGCCTATCTGCCAAGCTTCCTCTACGCCGAGGCGATGGAGAAAGGTCTGGTCGAGGACGCGATCCCCGATCTGCCGCTGGAGACGCAGGGCATCTATGCCGTCTACCCGCCGGGCCGTTTCACGCAGCCCAAGGTGCGGGCGTTTATCGACTTTCTTGTGCATGAGTTTGCCGAGAAGGGGCCGGCGGACTGGTAAGGGTCGCGATTGCCACCTGGCCCGGAATCAAGCCGTAGGCGCCGGGCCATCGCCTGCCCGCCCCCCCGGGTAGGCGATGGCCCTTCCACAAGACCACCTTTCCTCTCCCTCACCAGCACGCTATCTCTCTCGCCATGAGCAACATGCGCGAAACCTACGCCCGGCTTGTCGCCGAGGGCAAACTACAGGCCGACCCGGCCCAAGAAACCGTCATGGCCGAGTTCGACCGCATCCGCGATGCGCTGGCCAACCCGCCGAAGAAAAGCTTTTTCCGCAAGGCCCCAGAGCCGCCCAAGGGGCTTTATCTCTGGGGCGGCGTCGGGCGCGGCAAATCCATGCTGATGGACATGTTCGTGGCGCATCTGCCCGACGTGCCTGCGCGCCGCGTGCATTTCCACGCCTTCATGCAGGAAATCCACAACGCCATGCATGAGGTCCGCAAGACCGGCGTGGATGACGCCATCGCGCCCGTCGCCCGGGACGTGGCGGAAAGCGTCCGCCTGCTGGCCTTCGACGAGATGCAGATCACCGACATCACCGACGCGATGATCGTGGGCCGCCTGTTCGAAGCACTCTTCGCCGCGGGTGTCGTGGTGGTCACCACCTCGAACCGCCTGCCTGATGACCTCTACAAAAACGGCATCAACCGCGAGGTTTTCGTGCCCTTCATCGACCTCATCAAAGAGCGGATGGTGGTCCATGAACTGGCCAGCCCGACCGACTACCGCCAAGACCGGCTGGCAGGGTCACAGGTCTATTTCACTCCCGTCAACGCCGAAAGCCGCGCCGCGATGGACGCGGTCTGGGACGATCTTGCAGGGGCCGAGGGCGAACCGCTGACCCTACACGTCAAGGGCCGCGAAGTGACCATTCCGCAATATCACAACGGCATGGCCCGCGCCGGTTTTCACGCGCTCTGCGGCCAGCCCTTGGGCGCGGCGGATTACCTCGCGCTGGCGCAGGCGGTGCGGGTGCTGCTGCTAGACAACATCCCCACCCTTGGCCGGTCGAATTTTAACGAGGCGAAGCGTTTCGTCACCCTGATCGACGCGCTTTACGAGGCGAAGGTGCGGCTGATCTGTTCCGCCGCCGCCGCCCCGGAAATGCTCTACCTCGAAGGTGAAGGCACCTTTGAATTCGAGCGTACAGCCTCCCGCCTGCGGGAGATGCAGGGGGAAGACTGGGGGCGCTGACCGCCCCCGGCCAACCGATCAGGAATCACTGACCGGCTGCATATGCAGGTCATTGCCCTGCAGGAAAGGGTGGTAAGGCCGTTCGACCTCATAAAGCCACCACAGGCCGCCCGCGATAATTGCGAGGCCTACGGCCATGAAGATAAATTGAGATTTCCGTGCATCGTCCTGATCGTGACGCGCGGACCGGCTGAAATTGCGCATGGGGACACCTCGGTCAAATTCGAAAGGGGAGACTTCCATGGACCAAGATATACCACATCTGCACCTCGCAGCAGCGGTACACCCAAATATGGTTAATTAGACGTTTTCACGCAACACGCTACCGGCAAGGTAGAGTGAGCCGCAGATCAGCACACGCGCATGGGGTTCGCGGGCGATGATCGCCTTGAGCGCCTCGGTGACGGTCTCGGCCTCGGCGGTCTCGAACCCTACATCGCGCGCCAACTTTGCTGTCGCCTCGGCAGGCAGGGTCGCCGCCTCGCCGGGGATCGACACGGCGGTGAGGCTTGCCGCCTCCGCCGCCAGCGGGCGCAGGTATCCGGCGATATCCTTGGTGTTCAACATGCCGCAAATCAGATGCGTCGGGCGTTTCGGCAAGGCCGCCAGCGTGGCCGCCAATGCCGCCCCCGCCGCGGGATTATGGCCGCCGTCGAGCCACAACTCGCCCTCGGGCGCCATACGGGCAAGCGGCCCATCTGACAGCCGCTGCATCCGTGCGGGCCACCGCGCCTGCGTCACGGCAGCCTCGCAGGCCTCTGCATCGACGCCAAGCTGACGCAGCGCGGCCAGCGCGGCCCCGGCGTTCATGAGCTGGTGGTCGCCGGGCAGATTGGGGCGCGGGAGGTCAAGCAGGCCGCGCTCATCCTGATAGACCATGCGCCCGGCTTCGGGCGCGACATGCCACTGCTGACCATAGGCCAAGAGGGGTGCCCCGAGTTTCGCGGCGCGGTCTTCGATCACCTCAAGCGCGGGGTCTTCCTGCGGGCCGACCACGCAAGGGACAAGCCGCTTGATGATACCCGCCTTTTCCCCTGCGATCTCCGCCAGTGTTTCGCCCAGATACTGCTGATGATCGACCGACACCGAGGTGATCACGGTCAGGGCGGGATCGACCACATTCGTCGCGTCGAGCCGCCCGCCAAGGCCCACCTCAAGAAGCGTGTAATCGGCAGGCACCCGCGAAAAGGCGAGGATCGCGGCGCAGGTCGTGATCTCAAAATAGGTGATCTCTTCGCTGCCATTGGCGGCATGGCATTCGTCCAGCACGGCGGCGAGGTCGGGCTCCGAGATCAACTCACCCGCGACCCGGATGCGCTCATGAAACCGCGCCAAATGCGGCGAGGTATAGGCGTGCACCGTCTTTCCCGCCGCCTCCAGGCCTGCGCGGATCATCGCTTGGGTCGAGCCTTTGCCATTGGTGCCCGCAATATGGATCACCGGCGGCAGGTCGTTCTGCGGATTGCCCAAAGCATCAAGCAGCCGCCACATCCGGTCGAGCGTCAGGTCAATGATCTTGGGGTGCAGCGCCATCATCCGTTCAAGGATGACGTCGGATGAAGGCGTGCTCATTTCTTCTCTGGCGTGTCGGCGGGCAAATCCGCTGCGGCCTGAACGGCGGCGGCAGCCTCGGCCACCTCAAGCTCTTCGGGGGCGGGCAGGTCGCCGCGCACGGCAGGGGGCAGGCCCATCAGCATGCGGGTGATGGTGATCAACTCATCGCGCATCTCGGTCCGTTTGGTCACCCGGTCGAGCATCCCGTGGTCGAGCAGGTATTCCGCGCGCTGGAACCCTTCGGGCAGTTTCTCACGGATGGTCTGTTCGATCACGCGCGGGCCGGCAAAACAGATCAGCGCGTTCGGCTCGGCGATCTGCACATCGCCCAGCATTGCGTAGGACGCGGTGACGCCCCCGGTGGTGGGATGGGTCAGCACGACGATGTAAGGAAGCCCCGCCTCTTTCAGCATCTGCACGGCGACGGTGGTGCGCGGCATCTGCATCAGGCTCAGGATGCCCTCCTGCATCCGCGCGCCACCGGCGGCGGAGAACAGCACCAGCGGGCGCTTCAGCTTCACGGCTTCCTCGGCGGCGGCAATGATCGCATTGCCGACATACATGCCCATCGACCCACCCATGAAGGAAAAGTCCTGCGCGCAGGCGACGATCGGCGTGCGGCCGATATCGCCGGTCACGACCAGCATCGCCTCATGCTCACCGGTCTGCTTTTGCGCGGCCTTCATCCGGTCGGGATAGCGCTTCTGGTCTTTGAAATGCAGCGGGTCGGGTGTGGGCGCCGGAACCTTCACCTCGGTAAAGATGCCACCGTCGAACAGCGCTTTGAAGCGCGCGCGGGGGCTGATGTGCATGTGATGGCCGCAGTTGGTACAGACGTTCAGATTGTCCGCCAATTCGCGGTGAAACAGCATGGTGCCGCATTCGTTGCACTTGGTCCACAGATTGTCCGGCGTCTCGCGGCGCGAGAAGATCGAGTTGATTCGCGGGCGGACGTAGTTCGTGATCCAGTTCATTGGCAGGCCTCTGCTGTGGTTCCGTCCCAGATAATCCCCGCATGGGGAAATTGCAATCAGCGGCGTATCGCCAGCCGCGCCGCCAGCCATGAGACCAGCATCAAGGCGAAGTCCACCGGTAGCCATGAACGCAACGCCGCCGCGTCATCTATCGAAAAGGGCGTGAGATAAAGCGCCAGCCCCGAAAGATCATCCGGCAAAGAGACAATGAGAATGGCCGAGACATTGTTCCACAGATGCACCGCGATGGCCGGCCCAAGCGAGCCGGAGCGCGCGGTAAGGTCCGCCATCAGGATACCGAAAACCCCAGCCCAAAGCGCCACCATCAGCGCATTCTCCCCCGCCTCGGCAGGCAGGTAATGGCCCGCTGCGAACAGCGCCGACGGCAGCACCATCCAGATCAGCGGCGCGTTGAACCGCGCCGCGAGTTGCTGCTGCACATAGCCGCGAAAGACGATCTCTTCGGCGCTGACCTGCACCAGCACGGCCAGCAGCGACAGCGGCAGAAGCAGCAACCAGCGGCTTAGGGGCAGGTTCGGCGTCAACTCACCGCCCATGCCCCACGGCGGCAGGACCGCCAGCGTGACGCCCAGCAGCAACATGGCCCCCGAAACCGCGCGAAAACTGGGCCAGAGCCGCCCCGGCACGCCAAAAAGGCTCCCCGCGCTGCGCCGGTGCACGATCCGCAGGGTCACGGCGACGGCCATCGCCATGGTGCCAAAGCTGAACAGTAGCAGATACATCGCCTGCGGCGTGGCCCCTTTCAGAAGATCGCCGTGCAGCGAGGGGGCCGCCGATCCCGCCAGCCCATAGACCGTCTGAAAGTAAAGCTCGTTCAGCGCGACATAGGCCACCACGGCCACGAACAGCCCCAAGAAAAACCGCCACAACGCCGAGGCGCTCCGCGCGGGCGCGACAAAGGCCGCGTGAGCGCTGTAATCGGGCCGCCAGTTCATCAGCGGCGCCGTCCAAATCGGGGGTGGTGCTTGCAGAGCATATGCCGGGCCTTCACGCTTACCGGGCCGGTCCAACCGACCGCGCCAGAAGGTCAGAACCTATGCCCTAACACGCTGCAATACAACAGTTCCCCCGCCTCATACGCGCCAAAGCCTTGCAGCATAGCCGCCGCCCGACTATTCCATTCAAGACGTTTCAAGGAGCCCACCGATGTCCACCACGCCCCGCTTCGACAAATCCCGGCTGCCCAGCCGCCATGTGACCGAAGGCCCGGCCCGCGCGCCGCACCGGTCCTACTACTATGCCATGGGCATGACCGAAGAAGAGATTCACCAGCCGCTGGTGGGCGTCGCCACCTGCTGGAACGAAGCCGCCCCCTGCAACATCGCGCTGAACCGTCAGGCGCAGGCGGTGAAGGTTGGCGTGCATTCCGAACAGGGCACCCCGCGCGAGTTCACCACCATCACCGTCACCGACGGCATCGCCATGGGGCATGAGGGCATGCGCTCCTCGCTGGCCTCGCGTGAGGCGATTGCCGACACGGTGGAACTGACCATGCGCGGCCATTGCTATGACGCGATCGTCGGGCTGGCGGGCTGCGACAAGTCCCTGCCGGGGATGATGATGGCGATGCTGCGGCTGAACGTGCCGTCGGTCTTCCTCTACGGCGGGTCGATCCTGCCGGGCAAAGCCCCTGCGGGCGCCGACGTTCCGGAAGATTTCGCCACCCGCGACCTGACCGTGCAGGACATGTTCGAGGCCGTGGGCCGCTTCCAGAACGGCTCCATGTCGCAAGCCGCCCTCGATGTGCTGGAGCGCGTCGCCTGCCCCTCCGCCGGGGCCTGCGGTGGCCAGTTCACCGCCAACACCATGGCCTGCGTGTCCGAAGCCATCGGCCTCGCGCTGCCGAACTCCTCCGGCATGCCCGCGCCCTACGAAAGCCGCGATGCCTATGCCGAAGCCTCGGGCGCTGCGGTGATGAACCTGATCGAGAAGAACATCCGCGCCCGCGACATCTGCACCCGCGAAGCCTTTGAAAACGCTGCGCGCATCGTCGCCTGCACCGGCGGGTCGACCAACGCGGGCCTGCACCTTCCGGCGATGGCCCATGAGGCCGGGATCGATTTCTTCCTCGAAGACGTTTGCGAGATCTTCCGCGACACACCCTACTTCGTCGACATGAAACCGGGCGGCCAATACGTCGCCAAGGACCTCTACGACGCCGGCGGCGTGCCGGTGGTGATGAAGGAGCTGCGCAAGGCGGGCCTCTTGCACACCGACTGTCTGACCGCCACGGGCCGTTCTATCGGCGAAGAACTGGACCGCATCGACCGCGAGGCCGACGGCAAGGTGATCCACTCGGTCGCCACCCCGATCAGCAAGACCGGCGGCGTCGTGGGCCTGAAAGGCAACCTCGCCCCCGAAGGCGCCATCGTGAAGATCGCGGGCATGGCCGAGGAAGACATCGTCTTCACCGGCCCGGCGCTGGTGTTCGAATGCGAGCAGGACGCCTTCGAGGCGGTGCAAAACCGCGCCTATAAGGAAGGCGATGTCTTTGTGATCCGCAACGAAGGCCCCGCGGGCGGCCCCGGCATGCGCGAAATGCTGGCGACCACGGCGGCGCTCTCGGGTCAGGGCATGGGCAAGAAGGTGGCGCTGATCACCGACGGGCGCTTCTCGGGCGCGACGCGCGGTTTCTGCGTTGGCCACGTCGGCCCCGAGGCGGCACATGGCGGCCCGATCGCGCTGCTGAAGAACGGCGACATGATCACCCTCGACGCGGTCAAGGGCAGCATCACCGTGGATCTGTCGGACGAGGAACTGGCCGAGCGCCGCAAGGCATGGGCTGGCCCGCGTGCCACCAACTACGAAAGCGGCGCGCTTTGGAAATACGCCAAGCTCGTCGGCCCCACCTACCTTGGCGCGGTAACACATCCCGGCGCCAAGGCGGAGACCCATGATTACATGGACCTCTAAAAGCCCCCTCGCGGCGCTTGCAATGCTCACCCTGTCCGCCTGCGAAGGCGGTCAGGGTTTTTCCTTTGGCAGCCGCGGCGGCGCAGCCGACAAACCTTTGCTGCAAACGACGCTTGCCGGGGGCGCGGTGCAGGTGGTGCCGCCGCAGGGCTATTGTATCGACCCCAAAAGCCTCAAACGCCGCTTTGCGCTGATGGCGCGCTGCGATGCACTTGGCCTGCCTGATGTGATCAGCGCCGCGCCGCGCGGCATTCTCACCCTCGCACTGATCGAAGCAGAGGCCGACGCGCCCCTGCCCACGCCGCAACAGGTGGCCGAGGCGGCGGGGCTAAGCCAGTTGCAAGAGGCCGGTAGCATCGAAGGCGCGTCGATCTTTGTGGCTCAAGGGCCGGCGCCCGCCGAGGGCATGTCCCCCCGCCACTGGCGCGGCACGGCGCGGATCGGCGACCATGTCGCCAGCGTCACCCTCTACGGCGCGCCACAAAGCCGCGCCATTTCCGAAGAGGGCCGCGCGCTGGTGGCAGAGCTGATCCAGCAAAGCCGCAGCAAAAGCGCAACGCCCACCGCCCCCGGCAGTTGACCGACCTTTGTTTCCAATTCGGCAACACTGCCCGGGGACGGAAACAATCACGGGGGCTATTCATTTGAACGAAATCCCCGCCTTGCATAGACTGCCAGCAAACGAGAGGCGCAGGTCCATGGTCAACTTCCGCAGCGGTTATCTTGAGGGCAAGCTCTTTGCCCGCGCGCTGCAACGCTGGGCGGTTGCAGCCCGCAAAGCGGCCACGGCTGACCCTGCCACCCTGCGCCGCCAACGCAGCCGCGCCCGGCTGCTGCGTGCCGAACTGAACCGGCTGATCCACCGCGCCGAAGACCGCCTTGCCCTGCCTGCCATCGGGGCCAGCGGCTTCCCGAAACCACATAACGCCGATTGGGCATGGCGGCCCGAGTTGTGGCGCGACCCGCTTGCCACGCCGGGGCTGTCCTCGGTCGCGACGAAATCCAAACTGGGCGAAGAGGTGACCCTGTTCCACGATTGCGCGCAGTCGGAACTGACCCTGCGCCAATTGCGCAACCTGCGCGAGGCCGATCTGGCCCCCTTTGGCCTGCAACTCGACGTGTTCAAATTCGACGGGTCATTCCTGTCGCTGGTGGTCGATCTGCCGCCCGAGGCGATCACCGGATTGAAACGCCGCCACCTGATCCGCATGGATACGATCGTGGAATTGGAGCACCCGCTAGAGATCTTTGCCCGGCTCAACATCCGCCACGGGCCGAACACCGAACAGATCTTCCGCGAAATGCCCGTGGGTCAGGAAAGCATCAGCATCGAATTCGATCTGGCCTATAGCAAGCTCAACGAAAAGCGGATCGAGGCGGCATGGATCGACCTGATCTTTGAAGGGCCGGAGATGAACCAAGTCGTGCTGCGCGACCTCACTTTTTCCCGCTCCCCCCGCGCCCAGATCTAGGACCCCGTGATGAGCCGATATGACCTGACCAAAACCGTGCTGCGCCAAGGCGTCTGGCACGGCCTGCTGACCGCCAAAGAGGGCGCAGACACGCCGCAGATCAGCGTGACCCATGAGGGCATGGAGGTGACGGATATCACGTTAGAGCCCGAAGGGTCCGAGGGGCGCTGGCATCTTTCCTTCCCCGTCCCGGCGCAGGCGATTGCCGATGGGGTCCAGACCCTCATCATTACCGAAAAGGCCAGCGGGGCGCTCTTGGGTCATGTGACCCTGATCGCGGATGAAGCGCTCGGCGATGACATACGGGCCGAGATGGACCTGCTGCGCGCCGAACTCGACATGCTGAAACGCGCCTTTCGGCGGCATTGCCGCGAGACGGAATAAGCGAAACGCCTTCCCGCAGAACCGCGCCCAAACAAAAAGCCCCGCTGTCGCCAGCGGGGCTTTGTGCATCTATGTGAAAGAGATCACTCGTTCGGACCCAGAGCCGACAGACCTTTGAGGATGTCGATGGCATAGGCCAGCTGGTAATCCTCTTCGCGCAGCTCAGCCGCTTTGCGGGCCTTTTCGCGGTCGTCTTCGATCTGTTTGATCTGATCGTCGGTCAGGCTGTCATTGTTCAACCGGCCCCGCAGATCGGCTTCGGAGCGGAGGGGGCGTGCCGACAATGCGTCGTCATCTTCCTCGGTCTCTGGCGTGACCGGAGGCTGGGCCACGACGATATCGGGCGATACGCCAAGCGCTTGGATCGACCGGCCCGAGGGCGTGTAGTAACGCGCCGTGGTCAGGCGCATGGCCCCGTCCCCGCGCAGCGGCATCACGGTCTGAACCGAGCCTTTGCCGAAACTCTTGGTGCCGATGACGATGGCGCGGCGGTGGTCCTGCAAAGCGCCCGCGACAATCTCGGAAGCCGAGGCCGAACCGCCGTTGATCAGCACGACGATCGGCTTGCCCATTGCCAGATCACCCGGCGTGGCGTTCACCCGGTCACCATCTTCGATATCCCGGCCCCGGGTGCTGACGATCTCGCCCTCCTCAAGAAAGGCATCCGACACGGCAATCGCCTGATTAAGCAGGCCACCGGGGTTGTTGCGCATGTCGATGACGATGCCGTTGAGATTCTCAATGCCGCCCGCCTCTTCGATCTGCTGCTCCAACCCTTCCTTCATCTTCGGATAGGTCTGCTCATTAAAGGTGGTCAGACGCAGCACGGCGGTATCGCCCACGGTGCGGGCCCGCACGGCGGTCAATTGGATCGTGTCGCGCACGATGGAGACGTCAAAGGGCTCTGGCTCCCCTTCCCGCACCACGGTGATGAGGATCTCGGACCCCACCGGCCCGCGCATCATCTCGACCGCGTCGTCGAGGCCAAGACCCAGCAGGCTTTCGCCATCAACATGGGTGATGAAATCCCCCGCTTCGATCCCGGCCTCAGCAGCCGGCGTGCCGTCGATGGGCGAGACGACTTTGACAAAACCCTCTTCTTGGGTGACCTCAATGCCAAGACCGCCAAACTCCCCACGCGTCTGTTCGCGCATCTTTTCGGCGTCTTTCGGCGACAGGTAGGACGAATGCGGATCAAGCGAGGTGAGCATGCCGTTGATGGCCGCTTCAATCAGGTCGCCGGGATCGACATCTTCGACATATTGGGCGCGGATGCGTTCGAAAATATCACCGAAAAGATCAAGCTGTTCGTAAACATTGGTCGTCTTCTCGGCCTCTTGCGCCAGCAGCGGCCCGGCGATCTGGGTGGTGGCGACCACCCCCGCCACCGTGCCTGCAACGGCTGCCATCACGAATTTCTTCATCTGCTATCCATCCTTGTCGGTGCGGAACCAGTCTGCCGGATCCTGAGGTGTGTTGTCTTGCCTGACTTCTATATAGAGCGTTTCCGTCCGGTCGGTGCCAGTGGCTTCACCATTTGGTGACATCTGAGAAGTTGTGCCGCTTTCCGGCCCGCCCATCAACCCGATGGGGGTGCCACCGGCAATCACCTGCCCGGCTTGGCCGTAAACCACATCCAGCCCCGCCAGCACGAAAAGCGTGTCGACCTGCGGCTCAAGGATCACGACATTGCCCAGATCAAGCAGCGGCCCGACATAGCGGATCGTCGCCGCCGAAGGGCTGGTCACGATGGCACGCGGGCGCGTGGCAAGGATCATGCCGGGCCGCGTTACGCCCGCCGAATCCGTCTCTCCAGCCTTGCGGATCACCAGCCCCTGCGCGGGCAGGGGCAGGTCGCCCACCTGCCCGTCGAGGTTCACCGGCGCAGGCTCAACCGCGCCGGTGGTGATCTCGGACAGGCCGCTGGCAAAGCCGTCCAGCGTCTCGGTCGAGGCGATGAGGATCGCAGTGCGCACCGGGTCTTCGGTAAAGCGCATCGGCAGATCGGTGCGGTTGGCCATCGCCTGATTGAGCGCGGTGCGCGCGGCCTGAAGCTCGGTCAACCCATCTTGCAGGCGCTGCGCCGCGTCGGTTTGCAACGCGCGTAAGGTCTTGATGTCCTCATAGTCCTGCCGCAGCGCATCGGCGCGGGCGTTGAGCGCAGGCGTCAATTCAGCCAGCAACATGCCTGCGCGGGCGGTGCCCATCGGGCCGTCGGGGTGCAGCAGCACCACGGGCGACGGGTCACCGCCGATGCTTTGCAAGACGCCCAAGAACTGCGCCACCTCACCCTCGCGCGCCTGTAGCTTGCGGCTAAGCTGCGCCTCGTTGATCGCGGCCTGGCGCAGCCCAGCCCGCATCGCCGCGAGACCTGCCTCAAACGCCTGAATCGTCTCGGTCAGCGCCTTGACCCGGTCGCGCGCGCCATCGGCTTGGTCCAGCCGCGCCGATGCCGCCTCCAAGGCGGTCGCTGCCGCGCGTGCCTCCGCGGCGGCCTCATCGGCCTGCGCCTGTGCCATCAGAGGCAGACAGGCAAAAAGGACAGCCGCGGCAAGATGTTTCATGAAAGCAGGCTTTTCCCGGTCATTTCTTCGGGCTGCGGCAGCCCCATCAAATCAAGCACCGTGGGCGCCAGATCGGCCAACCGCCCGTCGCGCAGCGCCGCCCCTTCGGGCGCGCCCACCGCCACCACCGGCACGGGATTGAGCGTATGGGCCGTATGCGCGCCGCCGGTCTCAGGGTCGATCATCATCTCGCAATTGCCGTGATCCGCGGTGACGACCATCGCGCCGCCTGCGGCCTCCAGCGCCTTAAGCACCCGGCCCAGCCCCGCATCCACCGCCTCACAAGCCGCGATCGCCGCCTCCAGATCGCCGGTATGGCCGACCATATCGGGGTTGGCGTAGTTCACCACGATGAGGTCATAGCCCGCCTCGATCGCCTGCACGAATTGATCCGTCACCTCGGCGGAGGACATCTCGGGCTGCATGTCATAGGTCGCCACATTGGGCGATTTGGGCATGTTGCGGTCCTCCCCCGTGGCCGGAGTCTCAACCCCGCCGTTGAGGAAAAAGGTCACATGGGGATATTTCTCGGTCTCGGCCAGCCGGAACTGCCGCAGCCCCTGCTGCGCCACCCAATCGCCCAGCGTGTTCTTGATGTCCGGCTTGGGATACATCGTGGTCATATAGGCGGCGTGGTCCTTGGAATATTCCGCCATACCCATCAGCGCCGCCCAATCGGGGCGCGCGCCGGTGTCATAGGCGTCAAAGCCCGGATCGCCCAAAGCCGCCATGATTTCCCGCGCGCGGTCGGCGCGGAAGTTGAGGCAGAAGAATCCGTCGCCAGAAGCCGCCCCCGCGTAGCCCTCGATCACGCTGGCGGTGATGAATTCATCCGTCTCGCCTCGCCCATAGGCCGCCTCAACCGCCGCGCGGGGATCGGGAAACCCCTCCCCTTCGCCATGCAGGATCGCCGCCGAAGCCTTGCCGACCCGGTCCCAACGGTTGTCGCGGTCCATCGCGAAATAGCGCCCCGTCACGGTGACGATCTTCACCGCCTCGGGCAGCGCCGCCTCCAGCGTCTCGAAATAGCCAAGGGCAGAGGACGGCGCCACGTCGCGCCCATCGGTCACCGCATGGATCACCACCGGCAACCCCGCCGCATGCAGCGCGCGGGCTGCGGCGATCATATGGCTGAGATGCCCATGCACCCCCCCGTCCGAGACGACGCCCATCAAGTGCGCGGTGCCGCCGGTTTCCTTGAGCTTGGCGATGAAATCTTGCAGGCGCTCATTCTCGGCAAAGCTGCCCTCTTCGATGGCCAGATCGATCTGCCCCAGATCCATCGCCACCACCCGGCCCGCGCCGATATTGGTGTGGCCGACCTCGGAATTGCCCATCTGCCCACGCGGCAGACCCACATCGGGGCCATGGGTGATCAACTGCGCCTTCGGCCCCGCCTGCATGATCCGGTCGAAATTTGGCGTCTTGGCCAGCAGGGGCGCGTTGCCTTCCCGCACCTCGCTCAGGCCCCAACCGTCAAGGATGCACAATACGACAGGTTTGGGGGCGCTCATCAGACTGTTGCTCCGGCTTCATGGCTGTTCAGCGCCTTTTACCCCTTGTGGGCTGGCACTTGAACCACTTTGTGCACAAGCCCCCCATTCCCGCGCAGAGCCCTTGCCCCGCGCGGCTGCTTTGGTCATAACGAGTGGCAACTTTCGCCTGAGCCGAGGACCAACTCCATGACCCTGCAAGCGCCCGAAACCCGCATCGTGAACACTTGGCGCGTGGCCTGCGACGGCAGCGAAGGCGCGCTTGGCCACCCGCGCGTCTGGCTGCAAATCCCCCAGGATCGCGGCTGGGTCGAATGCGGCTATTGCGACTGCAAATTCGTCCATGCGGATTTCGAAGGCAAAGTCTGAGCCTTCCCGCCCCCCATGAACAACTGAACCGACGGCACGAACCTGCCCGCGCGGCGCATTGGCGTCTGGCCGTGGGCCATGCTTCGTGGCAAAAGGGTCGCCAACCCAGCGGAGCATTCCTATGACATTCGGCAAAGGCCACCACCTGCATCTGATCGACGGCTCGGCCTTCATCTTTCGCGCCTACCACGCCCTGCCGCCGCTGACGCGCAAATCCGACGGCATGCCGATTGGCGCCGTGGCGGGCTTCTGCAACATGCTGCACCGCTATGTCGAGGGCAACACCGGCCCCAACGCGCCCACCCATGTCGCCGTGATCTTTGATAAGGGCAGCCACACCTTCCGCAACGACATGTACGACCAGTACAAGGCCAACCGCGATGCGATGCCCGAAGACCTGCGCCCGCAGATCCCGCTGACCCGCACCGCGACCGAGGCGTTCAACATCGCCTGCAAAGAGCTTGAGGGCTATGAGGCCGATGACATCATCGCCACCCTCGCTGTGCAGGCCCGCGCTGCCGGGGGGCGTTGCACCATCATCAGCTCCGACAAGGACCTGATGCAGCTTGTAGGCGACGGGGTGGAAATGCTCGACGCGATGAAGAACAAGACCATCGACCGTGATGGGGTGTTCGAGAAGTTCGGCGTCTATCCCGAACGCGTCGTCGACGTGCAAGCACTGGCGGGCGATTCGGTCGACAACGTGCCCGGCGCGCCCGGCATCGGGATCAAAACGGCGGCGCTTTTGATCAATGAATACGGCGATCTGGATACGCTGCTTGAGCGCGCGGGCGAGATCAAACAGCCCAAGCGCCGCCAGACCCTGATCGACCATGCCG
Source organism: Sulfitobacter sp. 1A12779 (assembly GCF_043557315.1). NCBI lineage: Bacteria > Pseudomonadati > Pseudomonadota > Alphaproteobacteria > Rhodobacterales > Roseobacteraceae > Sulfitobacter > Sulfitobacter sp. 1A12779. Next base: position 344,041 of record NZ_JBIFFU010000001.1, on the reverse strand, counting down.
AGCAAATCCGCCTGAGCCGCAATCTCGTCCTGCTGGACGAGAACACGCCGCTCGACTTCACCATCGACGATCTCGAAGTGCGCGACCCCGATGCGGACACCCTGCTGGGGTTCTTGTCCGAGATGGAATTCCGCACCCTGTCGAAACGCGTGGCCGAAGTGCTGGGCCGTGAAGCCCCCGCCATCCCCGACGCGCCAGCGCCCGCCGTGGCGGACGCACCGCAGGTGGCCGAGGTGGCCTTTGACCACAGCAAATACGAACAGGTCGGCGACGCCGAAGCGCTGCGCGTCTGGCTCAACCGGATTTACGAGCGGGGCTATGTCGCGGTCGATACCGAGACCACCGGCCTCAATGAGATGACCGCGGAACTGGTCGGCGTTTCGCTGGCCGTGGAGCCCGGGCAGGCCTGCTACATTCCGCTGACCCACAAAGCCAGCCGCGACGATGACCTCTTTGGCGGAGAGGGGCTGGCCCCCGGTCAGATGCCGGTCGAAGAGGCGCTGCAACTGCTGACCCCGATGCTTGAGGATCCCGCGATCCTCAAGATCGGGCAGAACATGAAATACGACAGCAAGATTTTCGCTCAACTGGGCATCGCGGTCGCGCCCATCGACGACACCATGCTGATGTCCTACGCGATGCACGCGGGCCTGCATGGGCATGGGATGGACACGCTGTCGGAACGCTATCTCGGTCACACACCGATGCCGATCAAACCGCTTTTGGGCAGCGGCAAATCCGCCGTGACTTTCGACAAGGTGCCAATGGAAGACGCGGTGCCCTATGCCGCCGAGGATGCCGATGTCACCCTGCGCCTGTGGCAGCTTTTCAAGCCACAGCTGCACCGCGCCGAGGTGACCAAGGTCTACGAAACGCTGGAGCGCCCGCTGGTGCCGGTCTTGGCGCAGATGGAGCGGTCGGGCATCGAGGTCGATCGCGATACGCTCAGCCGCATGTCCAACGCCTTTGCCCAGAAAATGGCCGGGCTGGAAGCGGATATTCACGAGCTGGCGGGCGAGAGTTTCAACGTCGGCTCCCCTGCCCAGCTTGGCGAAATCCTCTTTGGCAAAATGGGGCTGCCCGGCGGCAAGAAGGGCAAGACCGGGAAATACTCTACCGGCGCGGATGTGCTTGAGGATTTGGCGACCGAGCATGACCTCGCCCGCCGGGTGCTGGACTGGCGGCAGCTGTCCAAGCTGAAGTCGACCTATACCGATGCGCTGCAAGACCATGTGAACGCCGAGACGGGCCGCGTGCACACCTGCTATTCCATCGCCGGGGCGGCGACGGGGCGGCTCGCCTCGACCGATCCGAACTTGCAGAACATCCCGATCCGCTCCGAGGAAGGCCGCCGCATCCGCGAGGCTTTCGTCGCCCCCGAGGGCAAGGTGCTGGTGGCGCTGGACTACAGCCAGATCGAGCTGCGGATTCTGGCGCATATCGCCCAGATCGACGCGCTCAAGGAAGCCTTCCACCGCGGCGACGACATCCACGCCATGACGGCGTCCGAGATGTTCGACGTGCCGATGGATCAGATGACCCCTGAGATTCGCCGCAACGCCAAGGCGATCAACTTCGGCGTGATCTACGGCATCTCCGGGTTCGGCCTTGCGCGCAACCTGCGCATCCCGCGGGCCGAGGCGCAGGGATTCATCGACCGCTATTTCGAGCGCTTCCCCGGCATCCGGACCTATATGGACGAGACCAAGGCCTTTGCGAAAGAGCACGGCTATGTGCAAACGCTCTTTGGCCGCAAGATCAACACGCCCAACATCGGCGCCAAGGGGCCGCAGGCGGGCTTCGCCGCCCGGGCCGCGATCAACGCGCCGATCCAAGGCACCGCCGCCGATGTGATCCGCCGCGCCATGGTGCGGATGCCCGAGGCGATCGCTGATCTGCCTGCGACTATGCTGTTGCAGGTGCACGATGAACTGCTGTTCGAGGTCGAAAAAGGTGCCGAAGATGCGCTGATCGCCGCCGCGCGTGAGGTGATGGAGAACGCCAATGATCCGGTGGTGAAGCTTGACGTGAAGCTGATCGTCGACGCCGGTGTGGGTGCCAATTGGGCGGAGGCGCATTGATGGAAGACGCGCCCCTTCCCGCAGACCTCGCCCAAGCGCTGGAAGAGACCGGCGCGCAGGCCGGTTGGGACAGCTACAGCGAAGCGCTGCGCGCCGATGCGCTGGCGTGGATCGACGCGGCACGGACCACGACGGCGCGGTCAAAGCGGGTGGACGACGTGGCGCGCTTTGCCGGCAAGGGGCTGCCGCCGACGCCGTTTCAATGAGGTTGACCCCCAGCCCGGAATCAAGCCGCAGGCGCCGGGCCATCGCCTGCCGCCCCCCCGGGTAGGCGATTTGGTGAGGCTGGGCGTGAGTTTGCGGACACACATCATGGTTGAACCATAAAGTGGCATAAGGCCATGTCAGATCGCCTACCCGCGGTCAGGCGATGGCCCTTTGTACACGCGTCCCCCATGCGCTAGATCATCTAGCATGACCCCTGTCCTCTACTCCTTCCGCCGCTGCCCCTACGCCATGCGCGCGCGTCTCGTCCTCGCGGCCGCGCAAACCCCCGTCCACCTGCGCGAAGTCGTCCTGCGCGACAAACCGCAAGCCTTCCTTGACGCCTCGCCCACCGCCACCGTGCCCTGCCTCGTCACCGAAACCGGCCCCATCGACGAAAGCCTCGACATCATGAAATGGGCGCTGACCCAGAACGATCCCGAGGGTTGGCGCGACATGCCGTCCGAAGGCCACGACTGGATCGCCCGCGCCGACGGCCCGTTCAAAGACGCGCTGGACCGCACCAAATACGCCACCCGCTACCCCGAGGCGGACCCCGAAGAGCAGCGCGCCAAGGCGGCAACCTTCCTCCATGACCTCGACGCGCAACTGGGGGACTGGATCTTTGACCGCCCCACGCTGGCGGATTACGCGATCCTGCCCTTCGTGCGGCAGTTCGCCTTTATCGACCGCGCCTGGTTCGACGCGCAGGATTGGCCCGCGCTGCGCGGCTAGCTCGACCGTTTCCTCGCCTCGCCCCGCTTTGAAAGCGTGATGGACAAATACCCCCAATGGCAGCCCGGGGATACGCCGGTGTCATTCCCCTAAGGCGGACACCCACCCCAAGGACCGCTCCGTCGGGCCGCCCGGAATATACTCCCCGCTGACGAAACCGTCATAGCCCGCCCGCAGCGCAGCAAAGAGCCCGTCGAAATCGACATCACCGCTGCCCGGCGCGCCGCGCTTTGGCGTGTCACCTAGCTGCACATGGCGGATCAGGGGGCGATATTCCTCGAAAACAGCCACGGCATCGCCATGGATCATCTGCGCGTGAAAACTGTCGAATTGCAGCGCCACATTGGGCGCATCCACCGCTGCCAGCAGGTCTGCCGCCTGCGCGTAGTCGCTCAGGAAATACCCCGGTTTGGCCTGCGGGCAAAGCGGTTCGATCATCAGCGTGACCCCCGGCGGCGCCTCTGCCGCGGCATGGCGCAGGTTCGCCACGAAAGCTTTTGCCGCCGCTGGCCCTTCGGCCTCCCCGGCCATGACATGCACCATTCTGGGCCGCAGCGCCTTAACATAGCGCCAGACCCGGCGCATATCATGGGCGAAACGCGCCTCGCCTCCCGGCAGGGCGGCGAAACCGGGCGAACCGCCGGTGTAATTCGGCGGCGGCGCGTTGATCAGGGCGAGCGTTAATCCATTGCGCAGCAAGGCGCGCTGCGTCTCTTTTGCGGGCATGTCATAGGGAAACAAGACCTCGACCGCGCCAAACCCCGCCTCTGCCGCCGCATCGAACCGGTCCAGATAGGGCAGTTCGGACCAAAGCAGCGATAGGTTAGCGGCGGGGGTGATCGGCATTCGGGTCTTTCGGTGAGCTTACGGCAGGTCTTCCGATGGGATGATGCCAAAGAATTCCCCACCCGACCAGACACCAAACCAGCCATCGCGGTGCTGGCCCAGATCGACCAGACGGTAAAAGCTTTTGCGGTCGATCAGCGCCTCCAGATTGCGGCGCACCAGCACATAGGGCGCAGGTTCGCCCGTCTCTTCATCGCGGACCACGCGGATCGGAAGGGCCGCGCCCGCCTCGGCCACGTCGCCCAGATTGGTCAAAAACCGCAACTGCTGCGCCTCGCCTGCGCCCTCGGCCTCGAAATCCACGGCGACGAATGGTGCATCTTCGACGGTGATGCCGACCTTTTCCACCGGGGTTTTCAGGAAATAATCATCCCCCTCGCGCCAGAGAATCGATGCGAACAATTTAACCATTTCGATCCGGCCAATCGGCGTGCCTTGGTAGAACCACGTCCCGTCGCGTTTGATCTGCATGTCCAGATCGCCGCAAAATTCCGGGTTCCACTTCTCAAGCGGCGGGGTTCCGCGCGCCTTTGCGGCCTTGGCGGCTTCGATCAAACTGTCTGCCGTGGGGGTCACGGTATTTTGTCCGCTCATTGGTTTTGCCATTCCCTTTGGTCGCGATACACTTACACCTGAACGATATAACTCCGGGGAAAGAAATGTCATGGCCGAAGCGGACGATCTGATCGCGCATATCGAAGCGCTGACCGAAAAGCTGGCGCAGGCCAAACAGTCGATCACCGGGCGGTTTGTCGGTCAGGAACAGGTTGTCGACCTTGCCCTGACCGCGCTGCTCTGCGGCGGCCATGGGCTGCTGATCGGTCTGCCGGGTTTGGGCAAGACACGGTTGGTGGAGACCTTGGGCACCGTCATGGGCCTGAACGGCAACCGCGTACAATTCACGCCCGACCTGATGCCCGCCGACATCCTCGGCTCCGAAGTGCTCGACACCGCGCCCGACGGCAGCCGCGCCTTTCGCTTCATCGAAGGGCCGATCTTCTGTCAGCTCTTGATGGCCGATGAGATCAACCGCGCCAGCCCGCGCACGCAATCCGCCTTGTTGCAGGCGATGCAAGAGAAGACCGTGACCGTCGCGGGGCAGGACCGCGCGCTGGGCCAGCCCTTCCATGTGCTGGCCACGCAAAACCCGATCGAGCAGGAAGGCACCTACCCCCTGCCCGAAGCGCAGCTTGACCGTTTCCTCGTGCAGATCGACGTGGCCTACCCCGACCGTGCGACGGAGCGGGACATTCTGCTGGCCACCACCGGTGTCGAAGAGGGCACCGTGCGCCCGGTCTTCACCACCGAAGATCTGCTCTCTGCCCAGACCCTGCTGCGGCGGATGCCGGTGGGCGACAGCGTGGTGGAACTGATCCTCGACCTTGTCCGCGCCTTCCGCCCCGATGAGCCTGAGGCCACACAGCCCGTGCGCGACAGCGTCGCTTGGGGCCCCGGCCCCCGTGCCGCGCAGGCGCTGATGCTGACCGTGCGCGCCCGTGCGCTGCTGGAGGGGCGGTTGGCCCCCTCTGCCGAGGATGTGCTGGCCATGGCCCGTCCGGTGCTGAGCCACCGGATGGCGCTGAACTTTGCCGCCCGCGCGCGGGGCGAAAGCCTGCAAGGGCTGATCGACGCCACCGCCGGTCAATTGATCGGGAAAAAGGCCGCCGCGTGACCCATAGCCCCCTGTCCCTCAGAGCCAGCGCCGAGGGCGAAGCGGCCCGGCTGCCCGCCCTGCTGGCGCGGGCCGAGCATTTGGCCGGTGCCGTGTTGCCCGGTGCCCATGGCCGCCGCCGCGCGGGGACGGGAGATGATTTCTGGCAATACCGCCCGGCACAGATCGGCGACAGCCGCCGCATGGTCGACCACCGCCGCTCGGCACGCGGCGATCAGGAGTTCGTGCGCGAACGCGAGTGGCAAATCGCGCAGTCCGTCATGCTCTGGGTCGATCAGGGGGCCTCGATGCGCTTTGCCTCGGACAAGGCGCTGCCTGACAAGGCCGACCGCGCCCGCCTTTTGGGCCTTGCGCTGGCGATCCTGCTGTTGCGTGGGGGGGAGCGTGTGGGCCTGACCGGCACCGCCCTGCCCCCACGGCGCGGCAATCCCCAGGTGCTGCGACTGGCCGAATTGCTCTGCCAAGACGATGGCCAAGACTACGCCCCGCCCGAACATCGCGGCATGATCCCCCATGCGCGGGCGGTCTTCATCTCGGATTTCATGGGCGATCTCGACCCGGTACAGACCGCGCTGACCAAGGCCGCCGACCGTGGCGTGCGCGGCGTGCTCTATCACCTGCTAGACCCGGCGGAGGAGGCGTTTCCCTTCGCGGGCCGTACCATTTTCGAAAGCGTCGGCGGCAGTCTGCGACATGAGACGCTCAAGGCAAACGACCTGCGCGACCGCTACCTCGACCGGCTGGCGGCGCGCAAAGACGCCTTGCAGCAACTCTGCGCCCGGACCGGCTGGCGCTATGGGCTGCACCACACCGACGCCACGGCGCAGTCGGCGCTGCTCTGGCTCTATGGCGCGTTGGACGCGCGGCAGGGGAGTGCGGCATGAGCGTTTTCGGCGGCATCGGTTTCACCGCGCCTTGGCTGCTGCTGGCCCTACTGGCGCTGCCGATCCTTTGGCTGATCCTGCGGGCCGTGCCGCCCGCGCCGGTTCGCCGCCGTTTTCCCGGTGTGGCGCTGCTCTTGGGGTTGGCGGATGACGACAGCACCAGCGACCGCACCCCGTGGTGGCTGCTTTTTCTGCGGATGCTGGCCGTGGCCGCGATCATCATCGGCCTTGCCGGGCCGGTGCTGAACCCGCAGGCGGAGGCGGAAGAGGGCAGCGGCCCCTTGTTGATCCTGCTCGACGGCTCATGGGCCGGCGCCAGCGGCTGGGACCGACAGATGGCCGCCGTTGACGCGCAACTCACCCGCGCCGGACGGGCCGAGCGGACGGTGGGCATCCTCAGCCTCACCGACCCGCAGGTGCCGACCTTCCAATCCGCCGATGCGTGGCGCAGCCGTCTGGCCGGGTTCACCCCGGCGCCGTGGCAACCGGCCCCGGCAGAGCTGACCCGCGCGACCGAGATCATGGCGGCCCTGCCCGCCTTCGACACCCTGTGGTTCAGCGACGGGTTGGACTATCCGGGCCGTGATGGGTTGCTTGCCGCGCTGCAATCCAAAGGCGCGGTCGAGGTGCATCATTCCGCGGGCAATGTCGTCGGCATCGCCCCCGCAGTCTACCAAGATGGCGCGATCGACCTGACCCTGCGCCGCGCCGCGCCCGGACCGGAACACGCGGCGGTGGTGCAGGCCCATGGCCGCGATCCGGCGGGCAACGCCCGCGTGCTCGCCACCGCCAATGCGACGTTCGAGGCGGGCGCGACCGAGGCCAGCACCTCACTCTCGCTGCCCGCCGAAATGCGCGCGCGGCTCACCTCTTTCGACATCGCGGGCCAACGCTCCGCCGGGGCGCGCAGCTTGGTCGATGACGGGCTGCGCCACCGCGAAGTCGCGCTGATCCGGGGGCGCGGGGCGCAGGAGGGGCTGCAACTGCTCTCACCGCTGCATTACATCGAACAGGCGCTGGCCCCGAGCGCCGATTTGATCGACGGCACCCTGACCGAGGTGCTGCCCGCCAACCCCGATGTGATCGTGCTGGCGGATGTGGCCACCCTCGCCCCCGCCGAGGCCGAGCCATTGCAAGAGTGGATCGACGCGGGCGGCATGCTCATCCGTTTCGCCGGGCCGCGGGTGGCGGCGAGCGATGTCAGCCGCATCGACGAAGACCCGCTGATGCCCGTGCGCCTACGGGCCGGGGGCCGCAGTGTCGGCGGCGCGATGTCTTGGGGGGAGCCCAAGGCACTGGCCCCTTTCCGCAACGGGTCGCCATTCTTCGGGCTGACGGTGCCCGATGACGTGACCGTTTCGGCCCAAGTCGTGGCGCAGCCGGACCCGACACTGGCCGACCGGGTGATTGCATCGCTCAGCGATGGCACCCCGCTGGTCACGCGCAAAGCGGTGGGTCAGGGGCAGATCGTGCTGTTCCACGTCACCGCCACGGCGGAATGGTCGACCCTGCCGCTGTCGGGTCTTTTCGTGCAGATGATGGAACGACTGGCCGTGTCATCCGGTGCCAGCGCCCCCGAAGCCGAGGGGCTTGAGGGCATCACATGGACCCCGCTGCGGGTGATGGACGGTTTCGGCATCCTGTCCGACGCGGGCAACTTGCCCGGCGTCGCAGGGCCTGACCTAATCTCGGCCCCCGCGGGCCCCGCCCTGCCGCCGGGCATCTACGGCGCCGAAGACCGGCGGCTTGCGCGCAATGTGCTGACCGGCGAGACCGCTCTCACCCCCGCCACATGGCCCGCCGATGTGCCGCTGCGCGGCCTTGCCCTGCCGCCGGAACAACCACTCGCCGGGGCGCTTCTGAGCCTCGCCATCCTGCTGTTGGTGGCCGATGTGCTGGCGTCCCTCGCCCTTTCGGGGATGCTGCTGCGCCGTTCCACCGGCGGCTTGGCGCTGGCCTTGGGGATGGCCATCGCCCCGCAAATGGGCGACGCGCAAGAGAATGACCCCGAAAGCTTTGCCATACGCTCGGCCTCGGAGGTGACTTTGGCCCATGTGCTGACCGGCAACAGCGACGTTGACGAGATCGCCCGCGCCGGACTGATCGGCCTGTCGGACACGCTCTATTTCCGCACCACGGTGGAGCCTGACCTGCCCACCGGCGTTGATCTTGAACAGGACGAACTGGCCTTCTTTCCGATCCTCTATTGGCCGGTGACCCCCGACCAACCGCAGCCCTCGTCCGAGGCTTATGGCAAGCTGAACGACTACCTCCGCTCGGGCGGGCTGATCCTGTTCGATACGCGGGACGCGGATATCGCCAGCTACGGTGCCGCCAGCCCGAATGGGCGCAAGTTGCAGGAACTGGCCGCACCGCTCGACATTCCGCCGCTTGAGCCACTGCCGGGCGATCACGTTCTGACGCGCACGTTCTACCTGTTGCAAGACTACCCCGGTCGCTACAGCAGCCGCGATGTCTGGGTCGAGGCTGCGCCGCCCGATGCCGAACGGATCGAGGGGATGCCCTTTCGCAACCTCAATGACGGGGTGACGCCGGTGGTGATCGGGGGCAACGACTGGGCCGCCGCTTGGGCCGTGCGCCGCGATGGCGCGCCGCTTTTGCCCATCGGGCGCGGCTTTGCCGGAGAGCGGCAGCGCGAACTGGCCTACCGCTTTGGCGTGAACCTTGTCATGCATGTGCTGACCGGCAACTACAAATCCGATCAGGTCCATGTGCCTGCGCTGCTGGATAGGTTGGGCCAATGACCGGAACCGTGCTTTTCGACCCGCTGATCCCCCTGCCGCTGCTGATTGGCCTTGCGGTGCTGGCCGCGCTCGGCCTTCTGCTGGCGCTGTGGCGCGGCCTGTCGGGCTGGGCCCTGCGGGGCTTGGCGGCGGCAGTGGTTCTGGCCGCGCTCGCCGGGCCATCCTACCAGACCGAAGACCGCGCGCCGCTGTCGGACATCGTGTTGCTCTTGGAAGACGAAAGCGCCAGCCAGCGGCTCTCCGACCGTGCCGCGCAGACCGACGCGGCGGCAGAGGCGCTCTCTGCCCGCATCGCCGCCCGCCCCAATACCGAACTGCGCCGGATCACCGTCCCCGATGGGGCCGAGGATGCCGGCACCCGGCTGATGACCACGCTGGCCGATGCGCTGGCCGAAGAGCCACGCGCGCGGATCGCGGGCATTCTGGCGCTCAGCGATGGCCGGGTGCATGACGCCGATCTGCCGCTTGACCTGCCCGCGCCGCTGCACCTGCTGCAAACCGGTCGAGCCGAGGATTGGGACCGCCGCCTCACTGTGCGCAACGCCCCGGCCTTTGCCATCATCGGAGAGCCGGTGACCCTGACCCTGCGCATCGACGATCTGGGCGCCGCGCCCGAGGGCGGCGGCCTGACCCAGCTTGATATCTCTGTCGACGGGGAAGAACCACAAAGCTTCAACGTGCCGATTGGCCAAGACCTCGAACTGCCCGTGGCCCTGCCCCATGGCGGGCGCAACGTGATCCGCTTTTCCCTGCCCGAAGCCGAGGGCGAGTTGACCGACCGCAACAATGCCGCGCTGATCCAGATGAACGGCGTGCGCGACCGGCTCAGCGTGCTCTTGGTTTCAGGCGAGCCGCATCCCGGCGGGCGCACGTGGCGCAACCTGCTGAAGTCCGACAGCGCGGTCGATCTGGTGCATTTCACCATTCTGCGCCCGCCCGACAAACAGGATGGGGTGCCGGTGAACGAGCTGTCGCTTATCGCCTTCCCGACGCGCGAGTTGTTCATGGAAAAGATCGACGACTTCGATCTTATCATCTTTGACCGCTACCAACGGCGTGGCATCCTGCCTGCGCTCTACCTCGACAATGTGGCGCAATATGTGCGCAAGGGCGGGGCCGTGCTGGTCGCCGCCGGGCCGGATTTTGCCAGTGCGGACAGTCTCTACCGGTCGCCGCTCGGCACGGTGCTGCCAGCCACCCCCACCGCGCGGGTGTTGGAGGAAGCCTTCCCCCCGGTCGTCACCGACATCGGCCATCGCCATCCCGTCACCTCAGACCTGCCCGGCAAGGGCGACTGGGGCCGCTGGCTGCGTCAGATCGACGTGACGGCTGACAGCGGTGACGTGGTGATGACCGGCGCGGACGACCGCCCGCTTCTGGTGCTGGACCGGGTGGATGAGGGGCGCGTTGCGCTGCTCGCCTCTGACCACGCTTGGCTGTGGAACCGCGGCTATGAGGGCGGCGGCCCGCAGTTGGAGTTGCTGCGTCGTCTGGCCCATTGGATGATGAAGGAACCCGAGCTTGAGGAAGAGGCGCTAATGGCCTCGGCCCAAGGCCGGACCATGCGCATCACCCGCCGCACCTTGGACGAGACCGTGCCCCCCGTCACGATCACCGCCCCCGATGGCAGCACGACCGAGCTGCCCCTCGCCCCCGCCGGGCCGGGCCGGTTCAAGGCGGAATATACCGGCGAAGAGATCGGCCTCTACCGGCTGGAGAACGGCGATGAGGTCACCGTCATCGGCCTCGGCCCCGCCGCCCCGCGCGAGTTTGTCGAGACCAGCGCCAGCGATGCGCCCCTGCGCCCGGCGATCGACAGCCTGCGCGGTGGGGTGGCACGGGTGGAGGATGGGCTCCCCCGCCTGCGCGACGTGCGCCTTGGCCGCCCTGCCGCCGGGCGCGGCTGGCTGGGGCTGACCCCGCGCGGCGCTTACGAGACGCGCGATGTGCGACAAACGCCGCTGCTGCCGGGGTGGCTGGTGCTCTTGCTCTCGGCGCTCTTCATCATTGCCGCATGGCTGCGCGAGGGCCGCCGCTAAAGCGCCCGCAGCAGCAAGCCGCCCGCCAGCGTCACCACGACCAGCCCCGCCGTCAGCTCGGCCACCGCTGCGGCTTGGGCCAGCCTCGGCGATCCGGCGAGCCCGCCCAAGACCCCGGCGCGCAACCCCGTCGCGGCCAAGCCGGTGGCGATGGTGATCAAGCCGGTGCCGAGCGCCATGGCAAAGGCCCCCAAGATGCCGATCCCGCCGATCCCCATATGCCAAGTGATCACCAGCACGAAAAGCGCGCCGGTGCAGGGCCGGATGGCGATCCCGCCGATCAAAAGCAGCGCGTCGCGCAGCCTGCCCGCGCGCTGAACCTGCGCCAGACTGGGCCCATGGGCATGGCCGCAATGGCTGCATACTTCACCGGAATGCGCCGAGCTGTCCTGCCGCGCATGGCGCAGCCCGCGCCAGATCAGCCAAAGCCCGATAAGGGCAATCGCGCCATAGCTTGCCGGGGCCATGATGTCTTCGGTCACGCCGACCAGCGCCTCCCGCCCGAGACCCAAGAGGAGGATCCCCGCATAGACCAGAACCACGGCGGTCACCGCTTGGCCCAAAGACGCCGCGAGCGCGATCAGCGAGAGCCGCAGCACCGGTACCGCCCGCGCCAACCCATAGCCGCCGATCACGATCTTGCCGTGCCCCGGCCCTGCCGCATGGACGACGCCATAGGCAAAAGACGCCAGAAGCACCGTCCAGAACGCCGCCGCATCGCCGCCCCGCGTGGCGCGCAGCCCGCTGGCGATGCTGTTTTGAAACCCGCGCTGCTGCCCTGCGGCCCAATGGGCAAGGGCGTTGAACCCGCCCGACCACCACAGCGCCGCCAGCGCCAGAAGGGTCGCCAATGCTGCCAGCGCTATGATGCGTCGCATGTGATCACCACTTCATTGGCCAAGGCTTCGCCGATCTCCGGCAGGCCGACATCGCTTGGATCGGTATTCGCGTCCAACGCGCTCAAGTCCTGCTGAAGGGCGCGCAGATCGGCATTCATATCCGGCATCTTGACCCGCGCGCGGCAGGCATCGCTGCCTTGCACGGTCACTTTCTGGGTCACCTCATAGGCGGTGTAATAGGTCGGATCATACGGTTTGATCACCAGCCCATCCGCCCCCGGCACCGTACCTTCGACCGCGCGCAGATGGGTGGTGATGATCCGGCCTTCGGCAAATGTGGTCGCCACCTCAAGCGGGCCGGACAGCGTGATCTCTTCGCCCCCGTCCAATAGGACCGTATCGCCGTTGAACCCTTCGATCCACTGCATGTCGAACCCGTTGAGAGAGGCGACTTCCGCCTGCGTCAGCACGCCATCGTAATCGGGGTCGAGGCCGCGATCCTCGGTCACCAAGAGAGAGTAGAATTCGTCATAGGCCCATGTGATCCGCAGATGGGTCAACCGCCCCTCGGCATCGACGATCACTTCGAACCCGGTATCGACGAAGATATGCGGATGCGCGCCAAGCGGCGTGGCGCAGGCGATGATAGCGGCGGTGGCGAGCGGGTATTTCATGGCGCTAGGTCTACGCCCCTTCGCCAAGCGCGGCAATCGCCCGGCGGGCGGCGCACGGCGGGAAGACGCGCATCGCCGCCCCGCCTGCGGGTCAGGTCGATGGATAGGGCCGGACAAAGACCGGACGCTCGGGCGTAGAGGCATCGGGCTGATAGGCATAGCCGCCGCTGTCGAAATCTTGCAAACCTTCCGGGTCATTCACCCGGTGCTGCAAGATATAGCGGGCCATGGCACCGCGCGCCTTCTTGGCGAAGAAGCTGACGATCTTCGGCCCCTTGCCATCGCCCTTATCTTCCATGAACTGCGGGGTGATCACCCGCAGTTTCAGCGCCTTGAGGTCCACCGCGCCAAAGTATTCCTGACTGGCGCAATTCACCAGAACATCGCAGCCGGTCGCCTCGGCCTGTGCATTCAGTGCCTTTGACAGGCTGTCGCGCCAATAGTCATAGAGGTTGCCGCCCCGACGGGTTTTCAGCTTGCTGCCCATCTCCAGCCGGTAGGCTTGGATCGCGTCCAGCGGGCGCAGCACGCCGTAGAGACCCGACAGGATGCGCAGGTGATCTTGGGCATAGGTCATCTCATCGGCATCAAGGCTCGTGGCCTCCAGCCCCTGATAGGTGTCGCCAGCAAAGGCCAGCGCGGCGGGGCGGGTGACCTCGGCTGTGGGGTCAGCCTCGAACGCCTGAAAACGGTCACGGTTGAGCCGCGCCAGATCGTCGCTCAGCCCCATCAGGCTTTTAAGATCGCCCAAGCTGAGATTGCGCGCGGTCGTCGCCAGCCGCACGGCGTCTTCCTGAAAATCAGGCTGGGTGACGGCGACATTGCGCTCAGCCCAATCAAGGCGTTTGGCGGGGGAAATAACGACGAGCATGGCAGTCTCCTTGGGGGCGTTTCGGGGTGATCTAGCCCGCGTCGCGCAGAACGTCCAGAAAGGCGGGGCCAAAGCGTTCGGCGCGTTTGTCGCCGAGCAAGCGTTCAATCGCGGAACTGTCGGCGCTGCGCAGTTGCGCCACCTTTGCCAGCATCGCGGCAGAGCAGCTTAGCGGCTTTTCGGTGCCCTGCGCGCCGCGCGCGAGGTCGGCCTGCACCTGCAAGAGTTGGTCATAGACATTGCCCGCCTCGCGCCCCGCCAGCTTGCGCCGCGCCTTGTGCATCGGCTGCGCCTCGCCGTTGATGACTTCGAGGAAGGCCGCGCCGTAATTTTCCAGCTTCTTGGCCCCCACCCCACCGATCCGCGCCATGGCGTCGAGGTCTTGCGGTCGCGCCTCGGCCATTTCGATCAACGTCCGGTCGGTGAAGATGATATAGGCGGGTACGCGGGCCGCCTCGGCCAGCGCGCGGCGCTTGGCCTTGAGCGCGGAGAGCAGCGGCGCGTCCTCGTCGCTGACCATGGCCTTGACCGCGGGCCGCCGGTTCGCACCCGCCGCTTTGATCGTATCGCGGCGCAGGTTGATGCTGGCCTCGCCGCGCAGGATCGGCAGGGCGGCGTCGGTCATGCGCAGGGCGCCGTGACGCTCGGCATCCGGGCGCACGAGGTCATGGCCCATCATCTGCCGGAACACCGCCTGCCATTCGTTGCGGCTGTATTCCCCGCCCACGCCGTAGGTCGGCAGCGATTGGTGGCCGCGCTGGCGAACCTTCTCGGTCTCATTGCCCAAGAGGATGTCGATGAGATGGCCCGCGCCAAACCATTCGTCGGTGCGCAGCATGGCCGAGAGCGCCTTGCGCACCGCGGTGGTGCCGTCGAAAACCTCCGCTGGATTGTCGCACAGATCGCAGCGCCCGCAGGTGACCTCGGTCTCGTCGAAATAGCCCAGCAGGGTTTTGCGGCGGCATTCCAGCGCCTCGGCCAGCCCCAAAAGCGCGTTGAGCCGCCCGTGATCGGCGGCGCGGCGTTCGGGCGGGGCCAGCCCCTCGTCGATCTGGGCGCGGCGCAGGCGGATGTCGTCGGGGCCGAAAAGCGTCAGCGTCTCGGCCGGGGCACCGTCGCGCCCGGCGCGGCCGATCTCCTGATAGTAAGCCTCGATCGACTTGGGCAGATCGGCATGGGCGACCCAGCGGATGTCGGGCTTGTCGACCCCCATGCCAAAGGCCACGGTGGCGCAGACGATGAGCCCGTCCTCTTGCTGGAAGCGGCGCTCGGCGATGCGGCGGTCCTCGGCCTCCATCCCGCCATGGTAATGCAGCGCCTCCTGCCCCTGATCGCGCAGCGCCTTGGCCAGCCCCTCGGTTTTGGCGCGGGTGCCGCAATAGACGATGCCCGACTGGCCGCGCCGCGCCCCGGCGAAGGCGAGGATCTGGTCCCGCGGCTTGTTCTTGGCGGCAAAGGCGAGGTGGATGTTGGGCCGGTCGAAACCGCGCAGGAAGGCGCGCGGCGGCGTGCCGTCGAAAAGCTTTTCGACAATCTCGGCCTGAGTCTCGGCATCCGCCGTGGCGGTGAAAGCCGCCAGCGGCACGTCGAGCGTGCGGCGCAGCTCACCGATGCGCAGGTAGTCGGGGCGGAAGTCATGGCCCCATTGGCTGACGCAATGCGCCTCGTCCACGGCGATGAGATTGACGCCAACCCGGCGCAGCATCCCCATGGCGGAGCCTGCCGCCAGCCGTTCCGGCGCCATGTAGAGCAGTTTGAGCGTGCCCGCCTCAAGCGCCTCCCAAACCGCATCGGTCTCTTCAGGCGTGTTGCCCGAGGTCAACGCGCCTGCCGCGACGCCTGCTTCTTGCAGGCTGCGGACCTGATCGCGCATCAGGGCAATCAGCGGCGAGATGACCACCGTCACCCCCTCGCGCATCAGGGCAGGCAATTGAAAACACAGGGATTTGCCGCCGCCCGTGGGCATGATGGCCAGCACGTTTTCGCCCTCGGTTACGGCCTCAACAATCTCTTGCTGGCCGGGGCGGAACCCGTCGAAACCGAATACATCACGAAGAAGCGTGGCAGCGCCTGTCATGGAGAACCTGCAAGATTGTCTGCTCTTTTTATGCAGACTCCCACACTAACAAAGCGTGAACAAGGCCGGATAAGCGCGACATCGGCGCGCGGGCGGGCCACACGCGTCAGTAGAAGGCCGCTGCGTTGTTGGTCAGCACGATCCGCGCCATGGCAACGGCGATCAGCACGATCAAGGGGGCGAGGTCCAGACCGCCCATCGGCGGGATCACATTGCGCACGCGGCTATAGACAGGCTCTAGAATGCGGTTCAGCCCGTCCCAGATCTGCGCCACCAGCGGTTGGCGCAGGTTCAGCACCTGAAAGTTGATCAACCAAGACATAATGACATGGGCGATGACGATGAACCAAACGATGTTCAAAAGCAGCATCAGGATCTGGAACAGCGACGTCATGGAATATCCCCTTGGTTTGACGCAAGACAGTTAAGCGCCCCGCCCTCAAAGGGCAAGAGTGTCGCGACGTATATGCTTGACCGCGCAGCGCTTCCGCCGCAGATCCGCGGCGTCACGACAAAGGAAAGCCTCATGTTCCCGATCATCCGCATGGCCAAAGACGTCATCGTCGCCGCGCGGCAGGCGCCGCTGGACAATCTGACCGACACCCATGTCAGCCACCACATCTGCTGGCCGCATGACCTCGATATCTGGATGGAGTTGAACAACGGGCGGGCGCTGTCGCTCTATGATCTTGGCCGCACCGCCATGGCGCAGCGGGCCGGGCTGATCACGCTGCTGCGGCAGAACAAATGGGCGATCACCATCGCGGGCTCCAGCACGCGGTTCCGCCGCCGCATCCGCATGTTCGAGAAATTCGAGATGCGCAGCCGGACCCTGTGTTGGGACGACAAGTTCATCTACCTTGAGCAATCCATGTGGAAGAAGAACGGCGAATGCGCGAGCCATGTGCTCTACCGTTCCGCCGTGACCGATCGTAACGGGCTGATCCCGCCGGAAAAGGTCTTGCAAGCGATGGGACGGCAGCAAGCTTCGCCTGAGGTGCCGGGCTGGGTGGCCGAATGGATCCGCGCCGATGCGCACCGCCCCTGGCCGCCGATGCAGGACGCGGCCCCGGCCCCCGCTGCGGCAGGGCCGCTTTCGGCCTGAGCCGACCGCCCTCCTCTGCCTCACCCCCGCCCTTACTGACGCTTGCGCCTTGCGGCCTGCCCTGCTCTAACTTGAAAAAGGGCAGGTCGCGAAGGGGCGCAACATGGCACAGACAGGCGGGCGCAAGCGCATCTGGGGATGGTATTTCTTTGACTGGGCCAGCCAGCCTTACAACACCCTGCTTCTGACTTTCATCTTCGGCCCCTACTTTGCCCAGACCGCGACCAATGCGCTGGTCGAGGGCGGGATGGAGCTTGGCGCCGCCAAAGCCCAAGCGCAGGCATACTGGGGCTATGGTCTGGCATTGGCGGGCGTCGCGATTGCGGTGCTGGCGCCGATCTTGGGCGCTGTGGCGGATTCCTCGGGGCGGCGGATGCCTTGGATCCGGCTTTTCTCGGCCATGTATGTGGTCGGCGCGGGCGCGCTGTGGTGGACGGCCCCGGCGGATTTCTCTCTGCTTTGGGCATTGTTCTTTTTCGGCATCGGCTTGGTCGGGATGGAGTTCGCAACGATCTTTACCAATGCCTACCTGCCCGAGCTGCACCCCGACGCGGATGAGCGGGGGCGCATTTCCGGCGATGGCTGGGCCTTCGGCTATGCGGGCGGGGTGCTGGCCCTGATCGCGATGATCGCCCTGTTTCAAAGCGGCGCGAATGGGCGCACCATGGCGGGGCTGACGCCGCTTTTCGGGCTCGACCCGGCGACAAAGGCCGACACCCGCATCGTCGGGCCGCTGACGGCCATCTGGTACGCGGTCTTTATGATCCCCTTCTTCCTCTATGTGCGCGACAGGCCGAAACCCGGCGCTGTGCGCTATCGCGTGGGCGCGGGTCTCGCGGATTTGGCGCGCACCCTGCGGGGCTTGCCGAAGCACCCGTCTCTGCTGGCCTATCTCGGCTCGTCGATGTTCTACCGCGACGCGCTGAACGGGATGTATACCTTTGGCGGGGTCTATGCGCTTGGGGTGCTGGATTGGTCGATCCAAGAGATCGGCATCTTCGGCATCCTCGCCGCCATCTCGGGCGCGGTGTTCTGCGTGTTGGGCGGGCGGATCGACCGGCGCATCGGCCCGATGCCGGTGATCGTGGCCTGCTGCGTCATCCTCATCGCCACCGCCTGCCTGATCATCTCGCTGGGGCCGAATTCCGTCATGGGCGTTTCTTTGCCCGAAGGCTCCGCCCTGCCCGATATCCTCTTCTACGTCGCCGGTGCCGCTATCGGGGCGGCCGGCGGGGCGCTCCAGGCGTCATCGCGTAACATGCTGACCCGACAGGGAAACCCCGAGCGGATGACCGAGGCGTTTGGCCTCTACGCCCTCTCGGGCAAGGCCACCTCCTTTCTCGCACCGGCGCTGATTGCCCTGACCAGCGACCTCACCGGCAGCCAAAGGCTGGGGATCACCCCCGTCGTGGGGCTTTTCATCGTCGGTTTGATCCTGTTAGCTTGGGTCAAACCCAAGGGAGATTTCGCCACATGACGCTGCTTCGCACCCTCACCTCCGTGGCGCTGGCCTTTGCGCTTGCCTCTTGCGGGGGCGGCCGGACCGAGACCGACATCAGCGGTGAGAAGGTCGCCCTGCCGACCATCGGCTCTTCGGGCGGCGCATTGAGCACGGTCGAGGCCAAGCGGCTTTTCGGGGCCAAAAGCTTTGCCTCCGCACAGTCTCCGGCGGCTTTCGGCAGCTATTCCAAAGGCTGCCTTGCCGGGGCCGAGCAATTGCCCGAGACGGGTCCGACATGGCAGGCCATGCGGCTGTCGCGTAACCGCAACTGGGCCCATCCCGAGATGATCGACATGGTTAAAAAGCTCAGCCGGAAGGCCGCGCAGCAACCCGGTTGGGAAGGCGTCTATGTCGGCGATATGAGCCAGCCGCGCGGCGGGCCGATGTTGACCGGCCACGCCAGCCACCAGATCGGGCTTGATGCCGACATCTGGATGCTGCCGCCGAAGTCCCTGAACCTCAGCCGGGCGCAGCGCGAGAATATCTCCTCGATCTCCATGCGCCGGGCGAGCGGGGCCTATGTGAATTCCTCTTGGACACCTGCGCATCACGAGGTGATCAAGGCTGCGGCCCAAGACCCCCGCACCGCGCGTATCTTCGTCTTCCCCGGCGCTAAGGTGCAGATGTGCGCCGATGAGAAAGGCGACCGCAGCTATCTGCGCAAAATCCGGCCTTGGTACGGGCATCACTACCATTTCCACATCCGCATCAGCTGCCCCAAGGGTGCGCGCGGCTGTGTGGATCAGGCCCCGCCCCCGCCCGGTGACGGCTGCGCCGATGCGCGCCAGTGGCAGGCCAATATCCTGAACCCGCCAAAGCCCGACCCGAACGCGCCCAAAGTAAAACCCAAGCCCAAGCGCGATATCCTGCTTGCGGACCTGCCTGCCCAATGCAACGCCGTTTTGAACGCAAACTGATCCGCGCCTGCCTCCCGTTCTTCCTGCTCATCGCCTGCGTGGCCCCCGCCGCGCAGACAGGGCCGGTGGTGCAGGTGGACAGCGTGCTGACATGGCGCCATCCGGCGCCGTGGTTCGGCGGCTTTTCCGGGGTTGAGGTGAATGCCGATGGCACCCGCCTCACGGCGGTGTCGGACCGGGGCCATGTCGTGCAAGCGCGTATGTTGCGCGAGGCGGGCCGTTTGGTCGCGCTTGAGATTGTGGAGGATGCGCCGCTCAAAGATGCCGATGGCAAGGCCCTGCGCGACAAGATGCGCGATGCCGAAGCATTGGCGCGTGACGGCAGCGGGCAACTCTACGTCTCATTCGAGCACGACCACCATGTCGCGCGGCTGTCGCCCGAGAGCGGCGTCACCACCCCGCTGCCCAGACACGACGACTTCGCCAAGTTCGAGCCGAACGCGGGGATGGAGACTTTGGCCGCCCACCCCGATGGGCGGCTCTTTGCGATCCCCGAAGGCGGCGGCCCGGCCTCGGATGATTTCCCGCTCTATGCCTTTGACGGCAGCAGTTGGACGATCACCGCAGAAATCCCGCGCCGGGGGCCGTTCCTGCCGGTGGATGCCGATTTTGCCGAGGACGGCACCCTTTATCTGCTGGAGCGGACGATCACGCCGCTGGGGTTTCGCAGCCGCATCCGCAGCTTCGACCTCACCGCGCCTGCGCTTGGCGAAGAGACACTGCTGACCTCCGGCCCCGGTCAATATGACAACCTCGAAGCGCTCAGCACGTGGCAGGATGCGGCGGGGCAAACCCGGTTGACCCTGCTGTCGGACGACAACTTCTTCGTCATGCAGCGCAATGAGGTGGTTGAGCTGATCCTTGCCAAACCGGGTTCCGAGGGCTAAAGCCGTCCGGTCTGCGATCCCCGCAGGCCAAGTCGCCGCACCCTTGCACAAAACGGTTCACATATGACACGCACCTATCTTCCCGGCATTCTTGCCATGGCCGCCATCGTCGTGGCCTCGAATATCCTTGTTCAGTTCCTCTTTGGCCAATGGCTGACCTGGGGGGCTTTCACCTATCCGCTGGCCTTCCTCGTCACCGATGTGATGAACCGTCTCTACGGCGCCTCTGCCGCGCGCCGGGTCGTGTTGGTGGGGTTTGTCGTGGGCCTGATCTGCTCGCTCATTGGGACGCAGATCATGGGCGAGTTCGGCCCGCTGGTGACGATCCGCATCGCCGTGGCTTCGGGCACCGCCTTCCTCGTGGCGCAGCCGTTGGACGTGACGATCTTTAACCGTTTTCGCGATGGCGCGTGGTGGCGCGCGCCCTTGGTCAGCACCTTGATCAGCAGCGCGATCGACACGGCGCTGTTTTTCTCCATCGCCTTTTCGGCCAGCCTGTCGTTCATCCACCCCGCCACCGATGTGGCTTGGGCCGCTGAGACGCTGCCGCTTTTGGGCGCGGGCCCGCTCGCGCCGCTTTGGGTCTCGCTCGCCGTGGCGGATTGGTCGGTCAAACTGGCCATCGCGCTGATCGCGCTGATCCCCTTCCGGCTGCTGACCGCACGGCTGACCGCCCGCGCGTGATACCGGCGCAGGGGGCCACCCCCTGCCGCCGCACCCCTCTAAAAAAACGCTTTGCGAATTTCAAAACCTGTGCAACGCTCAGGGTGAGTTCAACAAATGTAAAGGAGGTGATCCAGTGTCAAGAAAGGTATTGGAGCGAGGTGTCGGAACAGCCAGCGGGGTTTCCTGCTAGGGCAGCCCCTGGCAATGCAACCACCTGGTGGACGTCGGTCTAACCGATCCCCCTCCTGAAACCATTCGATTGGGCCGCTCCGCAAGGGGCGGCCCATTTCGCATTCCCCCTTCACCCTCACCGCGCGGGCTGGCATGTTGCGGGGCAAGGAGAGCCCATGCTGCACATCAACGATGACATCGCCATTCAGGATTGGGAGCTGACGGAAAGCTTCATGCGCGCCTCCGGCCCCGGCGGGCAGAACGTGAACAAGGTCTCCTCGGCGGTGGAACTGCGGTTCGAAGCTGCCACCTCGCCCTCCCTGCCGCAACCGGTCAAAAACCGGCTGCGCCGTCTGGCCGGACGGCGCTGGACCACCGAAGGCGCATTGGTGTTGCAATGTGACGAGACCCGCAGTCAGGCGCGCAACCGCGAATTGGTGCGCGAGCGTCTGGCCGAGCTGATCCGCCGCGCCCTCACCCCGCCGAAACGCCGCATCGCCACCCGCCCGACGCTGGGGTCGAAAAAGCGCCGCCTCAAGGCCAAGAAGGTGCGCGGCGAGGTCAAGGCGATGCGCGGCAAGGTCGATCCCGACGGTTAAGGATCAGCCGCGCCGCAGCAGGTAGATGTCCATGATCCAACCATGCGCCGCGCGGGCGGCGGCACGGGTGGCGATGATGTCTTCGGCAACCTCGGCCAGCGGGCCATGGCGGATGATCTCTTCGGCCATGCCAACGTAAGCGCCCCACCAGATCGTCACGCCTTCCGCGTCCAACGCCTGAAAGGCGCAATCGCCATCGAGCATGATCACCAGCGTATCGACCCCCTCGGGCCAACCATGATCGCGCAATTGCCGCCCGGTGGTCACCATGAAGGGCGCGCCGATTTCATTCAGCGGGATCGCATGAGCCGCCGTCAGCCCTTGCAATGAGGTGATACCGGGGATCACGGTGATGTGCGGCGCAGGTTCCAGCCGCGCGGCGATGCGCAGGGTGCTGTCATAAAGCGACGGATCGCCCCAGACCAGCAGCGCCACCCGCCGGGCGGTCGGATGCTGGGCCATCGCCCCGCGCCATGCCTCGGCAATCGCATCATGCCAGTGGTCGACGCGGGCGCGGTAATCTTCGATCGCCGGGTCACGCACGGGCAGATCGAAGCCGACGATCTGCACTGCCGCATTGGTCAGCACTTCGTCGCAGATGCTCCGCCGCAGCCCGGCCAGATCATCCTTGCCTGCGCCCTTTTGCGGGATCAAGATCAGGTCCTGCGCGTTCATCGCCCGGATCGCTTGCAGCGTCAGATGCTCAGGGTTGCCGGTGCCGATGCCGATCAAAGTGAGTTCAAGCGCGCTCATCCCGGTATCCTCGCAATCGCTTTCAGCCGCAGCCCGCCCAGCACCCGCGCATCGGGGAATTTGCCATCCGGCGACGCACGGTAGAGGGTCACGAAACGGCGCAGGTCATCCATATCCGCCTCGGTGATCTCTCCAAACAGATAGGCCACCTTGCCCGGCGCGCGAAACGCCACCGTCTGCGCCCGCGTGCAGCCTGACATACAGTCGATGCCTTCGACCTCCACCTCGGACAGACCCGCGCGGACCACGTCCAGAAAGCCGCCATCAGCGGTGCAGGAGGTGCAGACAAACGCTTTCACGTCTCGAACTCGGCCAGTGGCCCGTAAAAGATCAGCGCGGGCGTGGTGCTGCTGGTGCTTTCCAGATGGCGCGCCAGCGTTTCGATCGTGAAGCGCTGCACCTTCTCCGCCGGGGTCGAGACCGCCTCGGCCAGCAGCGCGGGCGTGGTGCCGGGCAGCCCGTGTTCGACCAATCTTGCGGCAAGGCCCGCAAAGGTGCGTTTGCCCATATAGACCACGGTGGTCGCCATCGGATCGGCCAAGGCGGCCATGTTCACGTCGCGCGGCAATTCGCCGGTCACATCCGCGCCGGTGATGAATTGCACGCGCCGCGCCGTCATGCGGCGGGTCAGCGGGATGCCTGCGGTGGCGGCGGCGGCAGAGGCGGCGGTCACGCCCGGCACGATCTCGAAAGGGATATCCGCCGCGCGCAGGGCGATGATCTCTTCCTCCAGCCGTCCGAACATGCCGCTGTCGCCGGATTTCAACCGCACGACCTTTAGCCCGGCTTGCGCATGATCGACCAGAACGCGGCTCACATGGTCTTGCTTGGGCGAGGCGCGCCCGGCCCGTTTGCCGACCCCGATCAGGTCCGCATCAGGCCGCGCGTGCTCCAAAATCGGGCCCGCGCTGAGGTCATCGAAGAGCACCACATCGGCCGCCTGCAACCGCGCCACGGCCTTGACCGTCAGCAGCTCCGGGTCGCCCGGGCCGGAGGAGACGAAGGAAACAAAGCCCCCCATCACAGCGCCGCGATCATGTGAAAGAAGGTGCCCGTGGCACGCCCGCCCCCCGCGAAATCACGGACCGAGCCGGTCTCGGGCACTTCAAGGTCATTGGCATCGGTGATCCGCGCCAGCGGGGCGTCCGGCTCGGCAAGGATCGTGGCATAGTGGAACTCATGCCCGCGCAATTCGGCCCGCGCGGAATGGCCGGGGATCGGCGCGTTGAGATCGGCCTGACGGTAGCCCAGATGCATCTTGCGCTTGGCGAAAGAGGTCTCCAGCCCCAGAAGTCCCGCCATCTCATGCCGGGTGCCCTCCTTGTCGATAAGGCCCGCGCCCATCGCCATATAGCCCCCGCATTCGCCATGCACCGGGCGGGTCTCGGCAAAGGCGCGCAATCCTTTGCGGAAATGCGCGGCGGCGGCGAGTTTGCCGGCGTGAAGTTCCGGGTAGCCGCCCGGCAGCCAGCAGCAATCGGCACTGTCGTCCGGCGCTTCATCGGCGAGCGGGGAGAAGGGCAGAACCTCTGCCCCCGCCGCGCGCCATCCGGCCAAGAGATGCGGATAGACAAAGGCGAAAGCGTTGTCCTGCGCCAGCGCGATGCGCTGCCCGGGCGGGGTGATCTGCGCCGGAGCGGGCGGGTTCTGCAACGTGCCCCGCGCGGCGGCCCGCAGGGCGGGGACATCGACATGGGCCGCGACGAATGCCGCCGCCTGCCCCAACAGATCGGGCAGGTTTTCCTGCTCCCCGGCCTGCACCAGCCCGAGGTGACGCTCGGGCATTTCGATCTCGACCCGGCGCGGCAGCGCGCCGAAGACTTTGATCCCGACAGCCTCCATCCCTGCGCGCACCAGCGTCTCATGCCGGGGTGAGGCGACGCGGTTCAACACCACGCCTGCCAGTTCCACATCGGGCCGCATCTCACGAAAGCCAAGCGCCGTGGCCGCCACCGATTGCGCAGCGCCCGACACGTCGAGCACCAGCACCACCGGCCAGCCCATCAGCGCCGCGACATCGGCGCTGGCGCCATTGCCACAGGCCCCCGGTTTGGCGACGCCATCAAACAGCCCCATCGACCCTTCGCCGAGGATCAACTCGGCCCCATCGGCGTTGCCGACCAGCCCTTCGATCCGCGCGCGGTCCATCGACCAACTGTCGAGGTTGAACGACGCCCGGCCCGAGGCCGCCGTGTGAAAGGCAGGGTCGATGTAATCAGGGCCGCTTTTGAACGGCTGCACCGCGACACCTTCGGCGCGCAGCGCGGCCAGCAGCCCCAGCATCAAGGTTGTCTTGCCGGTGCCAGAGGCCGGGGCGGAAATCAGCAGGCCGGGCGGGATCATGAGGAAGTCTCCGGAAAGCGCGGCTCGGCCCCGACGGGGCGGAAGCGGCGGTCATAATCGGCGGCGTAAAGGCGGCTCTCACCAAAATCCTCGGCCCCGATGGCATGGCCCACGAGGATCAGCGCGGTGCGGGCCATTTCCTCGCCCACTTCGGTGCGCAGGGTCGCAAGCGTCGCTTTGACGATGCGCTGATCGGGCCAGCTTGCACGCCAGACCACGGCGACGGGGCAATCGGCACCGTAATGCGGGGTCAGTTCTTCGACGACTTTATCAAGCACATGCACCGACAGATGGATGGCCAGCGTCGCTCCGGTGCGGGCAAAATTGGCCAGCGTCTCGCCTTCGGGCATCGCCGTGGCGCGGCCCGAGGTGCGGGTTAGGATCACCGATTGCGCCACGCCCGGCAGGGTCAGCTCGGCCCCCAGTTCCGCCGCGGCGGCGGCAAAGGATGGCACCCCCGGCGTCACGTCATAGGCGATGCCCATCTCGCGCAAGCGGCGCAGCTGTTCGCCCATCGCCGACCAGACCGACAGGTCGCCCGAATGCAGGCGCGCCACGTCATGGCCCGCGGCATCGGCGGCGGCGATTTCTTCCATGATGTCGTCTAGCGACAGCCTTGCAGTGTTGACGATCCGCGCGCCTTCGGGGCAGTGGCTCAGCAGGGCTTCGGGCACCAGCGATCCGGCATAGAGGCAGACCGGGCAGGCCGCGATCAGGTCGCGCCCACGCAGGGTGATGAGATCCGCCGCCCCCGGCCCGGCTCCGATGAAATGTACAGTCACGGTATCTATCCTTTCCTCTCGGCAATCGCCGCGGTGGCCATGGCATCGCCCGAAACGACGCGTTCGGCAACCAATACCGCCCCCGGCCCGGCGGCGGCCAATGCCGCGGCCTCGGACAGGGAGCCGGTGCCGAAACGGTCTTCGATCCGGGCCGATTGCGTGGGGGTTATCATGCGGGCCAAGTCTTCGGTGGTGATGCCGAGCCCCGGCACGCCCAACTCTTGCGCGAACTCGCGGAAGACGGTGGCGCGGGCCTTGGCGGCTTCGGTCACCAGCGCGTCGATCTTGGTGCCATCTGGGTTGGCCCGCGCCAGCGCATCGCGCAGCGAGGCGACGCTCGCCGCGCCCCGAAATCCGATCCCGGCCATCCTCATAAAGTCACGCTCCATTGTACCACGGGCCGCAGCGGCTGCCAGCCGCGCATCCGGCCCAAAGGTGCGGCCTGCGCCAATTCGATCCGCAGCAGGGTGCCGCCATGCTCCGCTTGCAACTGCGCCAAAAGCGCTTCGGTTTCCAGCGTCACACCGTTGGCGACCAGCCGCGTGCCCGCTGGTAGCGCAGGCAGGAGGGCATCGTAAAGCGCCGCGTTCCCGCCGCCGCCGACAAAGACCACGTCAGGCCGAGGCTGCCCCGCCCAGACTTTCGGCGCGCGGCCATGAATCGTTTGCATACGCGCGTTCAGGCCAAAATCTGCGATGTTGCGGGTGATATTCTCGACCCGCGCGGCGTGCTGCTCAAAGGCGATGGCGCGCCCACCGGCGAGACAGAACTCGACCGAGACCGAGCCGCTGCCCGCGCCGATGTCCCACAGCAACTCGCCGGGCCGGGGGGCAAGGGCCGATAGCGTCAGCGCCCGCACCGGCGCCTTGGTGATTTGGCCGTCGCTGGCAAAATGGTCATCCGGCAGGCCGGGGCTGCGCGGCAGGCCGATGCCCTTGGGCAATTCCACCCCGACTGCCACCGGCGCTTGCACATCCGTCAGATCGAAGCCATCCGCCTGCACCGCCCGCACCCGCGCATCGGGACCGCCCAGCCGTTCGGCAACATGCAACCTCGCCGCGCCTGCGCCCTGTGTGCAAAGAAACTCCGCCAGCGTCGCCGGGGCCTCCCCATCGCGCAGCAGGCAGATCATCCGCCCCTTGGGACGCAGGGCCCCGCGCAACTGCGCCAGCGGTGCGGCGTGTAGCCCGTGGCAAGTGATCTCCTCCAGCCGCCAGCCAAGCGCATTGGCGACCAGCGAAAAGGTCGAAGGCGCGGGCAGGCTGTGCCATTCGTCGGGCTGCAACGCGCCGACGATGCTGCCGCCCGCGCCAAACCAGAAGGGATCGCCCGACACCAGCATCGCCACGCGCTTGCCACGCTCGGCCAACACCGGCTCGACCGAGAAGGGCACGGGCCAAGCCCGCCCGCGCGCACCTGCGCCTGCCCGCTCCAGATGACGCGGCCCGCCAAAGATCACCTCGGCCTTTGCCAGCGCCGCGCGGCTTGCCGCGGGCAAGGCATCCGCGCTATCGTCGGGCATTCCGATGATGCTGAGCCAAGGATCACCCATCATGCGCGTCCTTCTTTTGGGTGGCACCACCGAAGCCAGCGCCTTGGCGCGCGCCTTGGCCAAAGCCGGGATCGACGCGGTGTTTTCCTATGCCGGGCGCACCGACAGCCCTGTGGCCCAGCCCCTGCCCACCCGCATCGGCGGCTTTGGCGGCGTGGCGGGGCTGGTGGCCTATCTCGAAGCCGAAGCGATCACCCATGTTGTCGACGCCACCCATCCCTTTGCCGCGGGGATGAGCAACAATGCCTTCGTTGCCTGCGCCCGGCAAGACCTGCCGCTGGTGCGGTTCGAGCGCCCCGCGTGGGAGCCGCAGGAGGGTGACGACTGGACCTTCGTGCCCGACCTCACCGCGCTGCCCGCCGCCCTGCCCGACAGCCCGGCGCGGGTGTTTCTGGCCATCGGCAAGCAGCAACTGGCGCTTTTCGCTGCGAAACCGCAGCACCGCTACCTCCTGCGCCTCGTCGATCCGCCACGCGACCCGCTGCCGCTGCCGCGGGCGACGGTCGTGCTGGCGCGCGGGCCTTTTGACGTGGCGGGGGATACCGCGCTGATGCAGACCCATGCGATCACCCATGTCGTCGCCAAGAACGCCGGAGGCGCTGGCGCGCGGGCCAAGTTGGATGCCGCCCGCAGCCTTGGCCTGCCGGTGATCTTGGCCGAGCGGCCGAAACTGCCGGGCGAAGTGGCCGCCAATGATGTGACCGAAGTGATGCATTGGCTACATCATACCGCGCTGCGCGGCGTATAGACATAGCGTCCGACCTGCCGCGTCGCGGAATTGCCGACAATCACCACGGTGCGCATATCCGCCATCTCGGGCGTCGCCTCGCCCAGTGTGACGGTGTTGAACGCCTCTTCCGGCGTGGTCACGGCGCGGGCGAAGGTGATCAGCCGGTCCGGCCCGCATTCGGCGCGCAGGATGTCCAACGCCTCGGCGAATTGATGCGGGCGGGATTTGCTGCGGGGGTTGTAGAAGGCCATGGCGAAATCCGCCCGCGCGGCCATCCGCAAACGGTGCTCCACCATCGCCCAGGGCTTGAGGTTGTCGCTGAGGTTGATCGCGCAGAAATCATGGCCCAAGGGCGCCCCAAGCCGCGCCGCCGCCGCCAGCATCGCCGTGATGCCGGGCAGCACGCGGATGTCGACGCTCTCAAACGCCGGTTCCCGCTCCACCGCTTCGAACACGGCTGAGGCCATGGCAAAGACGCCCGGATCACCCGAAGAGACCACCACCACACGCGCGCCCGCCTGCGCCAGTTGCAACGCGTGGGTCGCGCGGTCCAACTCCACCCGGTTGTCGCTGGGGTGCAGGGTCAGCCCGTCGCGCGGGGCGACGCGGGCGACGTAAGGGATATAGCCGATAACGTCTGTGGCCTGCGCCAAGGCCTCGGTCACCTCGGGCGTGACAAGCGCGTCGTCACCGGGGCCGAGGCCCGCGATATGAAGGATGCCGCTCATGTCTCCGCCTCCGGTCTGCGGCCTTGGCCATGAACCAAGACGATCGCGAAATAGGGGCAGTCGTCATCCGCCACGTCAGAAAGCCTCGCCACCCGCTGGTCGGGCATGGTGCCGCGTTCGACCAGCCAAGCGTCCTCCAACTTGCCCGCCGCCGCCAGCGCGCGGCGCACGCTGGGCAGGTTGCGGCCCGTCTTCATCACCACCAGCGCATCGGCGCGCTTCATGTGATCGGTCAACTCGGCCTCGGGCAGCGTGCCCATCAAGACGGTTACCACGTCGTCGCCCCAAGTGAAGGGCGTATCCAGCGCATTCCAGCAGCCCACCATGCCGGGGATTGCGGGCAGCACGTCAACCTCGGCGCGGCCCTGAAGCCGCGTGTGCAGATGCATGAAGGAGCCGTAGAAGAAAGGGTCACCCTCGCAGAGCACAACCACCTCGTGATCGCGCGCCAAGGCTTCTAGCCGGTCGGCCCATTCCTCGTAAAAAGCGACCATCTGGGCGCGATACTCGGGCGAATCAAAACGCAACTCGGTGGTGACGGGATATTCCATCGCATATTCCACCACATCGTCGCGCAGCATCCCCTCAACGATCCGGCGTGCTTGGCCCGCGCGGCCTTTCTTGCGGAAATAGGCCAGATGCCGCGCGCCGCGAATGGCACGGTCGGATTTCACGCTCATCAGTTCGGGGTCGCCGGGTCCAAGGCCCGCGCAGATAACCTTGCCCATCGTCATTCCACCCTGCTGGCCAAGGCGTTCACCGCCGCCACGGTAATCGCCGAACCGCCCAAACGCCCCTGCACGATCATCGAGGGCACCGGCAGGTCCTGCATCAAAGCCTCTTTCGATTCCGCCGCGCCGATGAAGCCCACCGGGCAGCCGATGATTGCCGCCGGGCGCGGGCAATCGGGGTCTTCGAGCATGTTGAGCAGGTGAAACAGCGCCGTGGGCGCATTGCCAATGGCCACCACGGCACCTTGCAAATGCGGCCGCCACAGTTCCAGCGCGGCGGCAGAGCGGGTGTTGCTCATCTTCGCGGCCAGTGCTGGCACCGAAGGGTCGCGCAGGGTGCAGATCACCTCATTCTCGCGCGGCAGGCGTTTGCGGGTGATGCCTTCGCTGACCATATAGGCGTCGCAGAGGATCGGTGCGCCGTCCTCCAGTGCCGCCCGCGCGGCCACGGCCATGCCTTCGGAAAAGCGGATGTGCTCCTCCAGCCCGACCATGCCCGCGGCGTGGATCATGCGCACGGCGACGATCTCTTCCTCCGGGGTGAAACGCGCTAGCGCCGCTTCGGCGCGGATGGTGGCAAAGGACTGGCGGTAAATCTCGGCACCGTCGGTGATATAGCTATGGGGCATCGGCGGACTTTCTAAGGTGAGAGGCGATGGCGGCGGGGGTCAGCCCGCGCAGATCAGGGATGGCATCGGCGCGGCCCTCTTGGATGAGGTCATAGCGCTCTGGCGCAGTGGCGGTCAGGGTGAGGTCGGTAGCGCGCGGCGCGGCGCAGCCCTTGGCGCAGCCGGAGACATGCAGGCGTTGCCCCTTCGGCACCACGGCGGCAAGGTGCCGGGCCAGCCCGCGCGTCTCACCCCGGCCCTGTGCACAGCCCGGCGCGCCGATACAGGCAACCACGCGCAACAGCGGGTCATCGGCGGCGGTGATGAGACCGGCCAGATCAGGCAGGCGCGGGGCACCTTCGATCAGCAGCCGCCGCCATGGGGTCAGGCGCAGCGGGCCAAACTCGGCGAGCGCGGCAAGCGTCTCGGCCTCCATCTGCCCGAAAGCACAGGCAACAAGCGCCCCGGCTGGGTAGAGGCCGGGGGCAGGTGTGCCCTGCCCCGCCTGACGCGGGCAGTCAAAACCGGCGGGAAGCGGCGCCCCCGTGGCCGTGGCGCGCGCGGCGCGGGTCACCCCCTGCGCGCGCACCCATTCGGCCAGCGCGATGGCCTCGGGAACCGCGGTCGCGCGGGTCACGGGCTTGCCCCGCGTTGCCCCTTCAATGCAGAGCAGCAGTTGCCCCTCCGCCGACCGCTCGAACCGGATGTCTGCGGGATCGGCCTGCAACACCGGCTGCGGCCCTGCATCGACCGCATAGCCGAATTTGGCCGAGACATCCGGCAGCGCATGGGCCTGCGCGGCGGCAGAGAGGGCTTGGCAAAGGAAATCCGTATCATCGCCCGCCTGCCAAAAGGGGCTGACCATGATGTTGCGCCGCCGCTCCGTCCGCTCATCCACGTCGATCAGCGCCAGCGCGCGCAGCGCGTCGATCAGCCCTTCGTGCCGCGCGGGATCGACGCCGCGCAGTTGCAGATTGCCCCGGTTCGACAGATCGAGCATGCCGTTGCCATAGCGCGTGGCCAGCCCTGCCACGCCGCGGGCTTGGGCCGGGGTCAAGCGCCCCTGCGGCACCCGCAGACGCACCACCAGCCCATCGCCCGAGAGCATCGGACGCAGCGCCCCCGGGCACCAGCCCTTGGTCACCGGGGCCGCGCTCATGTCACCCCGTCCAACGTGGCCGAGATCGAGTTGCGGCGGGTCAGCCAGAGGCCGGACTCGCGCAGCGCCGCAAAACGGTCGCGCATGGCTTGCAGGGCGGCGGGATTCTCGGCCTCCATAAAGGCAACGAGATCATCGCGCCCCAGCGTGGCGTCGAAGTAGAGGTCGAAGAGATGCGCAGGCACCTCGCGTGTCAGATGCGCAAAGGCAGCAAGGTTGTCGAGTGTCGCCGCCACCTCTGCCGCGCCGCGGAAACCATGGCGCATCATGCCGCTGGCCCAGCCGGGATTGGCCGCACGGGCGCGGACGACGCGAGCGATCTCTTCGGGCATGGAGCGCGCGCGGGGGCTGCCTGCGCGGGTGTGGTCAAGGTGGTACATCGCCGGTTTCTGCGCGCCCAGATGCGCCATCGCGGCGGCAAAGCCGCCTTCGTGGCTGGCATAGTCCGAGGCGAGCAGGATATCACTTTCGGCCAAGTCCTGCACATGAGCAAAGCCATCGGCGCGCTGCAACTGCGCCTCCAGCGCGGCGCGGTCCTGATGCGCCTCGCCTTGGGCGTTGATCGCCCATTCCGACCCCGCGAGCCACGCCTCGCCCGCCGCGGCGCGACCGGCGTCGGAATAGTCTTGCAAGGCCGCTTCCATATTCACGCCGTAAAGGCCCGGTTTGGGGCCAAAAACACGGGGGGTACGGGTGAGATAGGGGTTCATATCCGGCGCTTCTTCGCGTTCGGCCAATGCCGCCGCCCCGGCTTCGAAAAGCTGCGCGAGGCCGGGAAAGACATCGCGGAACAGGCCCGAGATGCGCAGGGTCACGTCGATGCGCGGACGGTCCAGCAGGGTCAGCGGGATTACCTCAAAGCCCGAAACCCGCTCACTGCCCTCATCCCATTTCGGCGCAATCCCGGCGAGATGCATCGCCATGGCGACCTCTTCGCCCGCCGTGCGCATGGTGGCCGAGCCCCAAAGGTCGATCACCAGCCCGCGCGGCCAGTCGCCATTGTCTTGCAGATGCCGCCTGAGCAGTTCCTCGGCCAGTTTCACCCCCTGCGCATGGGCGGCCCGGCTGGGCACCCCGCGCGGATCGACGGCATAGAGGTTGCGCCCCGTCGGCAGCACATCAGACCGCCCGCGATAGGGCGAGCCAGAGGGCCCGGAGGTCACGCGCCGCCCCGCCAGCGCGGTCAGCAGCCCGTCCCATTCGCCCGCCCCCGCGCCAAAGACGTGCAGGCCATCGCCGTATTGGCTTTCCTTGATGTCGCAAACGAAGGCGTCGATCCGGGTCAGCGCCTCGGCCGAGGAACTGGCGGCGTCGAGGCCAAGATCATCTTCGACCCCCGCCGCCTGCGCCTCCGCCCGGATCGTGTCAACCAGCCGGTCGCGGCGCGCGGGGTCGAGCCCGTCGGCGGTGGAATATTCATCCAGCAGCCGTTCCAGCCGCAACAGCCCCTCGGGCGTTTCGCTGTCTTTCAGCGGCGGGGGCAGATGGCCCAGTGTCACCGCCCCGATGCGCCGCTTGGCCTGTGCCGCTTCACCGGGATCGTTGACGATGAAGGGGTAGATCACCGGCAGATCGCCGGTAAGCGCCTCGGGCCAGCAATCGCCCGAGAGGGCCACCGCCTTGCCCGGCAGCCATTCCAGCGTACCATGCGCGCCGATATGCACCAGCGCATGATGCCCCTGCGCCCGCAGCCAGAGGTAGAAGGCCACATAGGAATGGCGCGGGGTGCGGGCGAGGTCATGATAGCTGTCTTCGCGGTCTTGCAGATCGCCCCGCTCGGGTTGCAGTGCGACCAGCGCGTTGCCGCAGGCTTGGGCCGCGAAGTGAAAGGCGCCGTCCTGCACCAGCGGATCATCCGCCGCCGCGCCCCACGCGTCGCGAAGGTCATCGCGCAGCGCCTGCGGCAGAGCGGCCAGCGCCGCCTCATAGTCGGCAAGGGGCCATGAGATGCGCTGCTCGGTCAGGCTCCGGCCAAAACCGATCTGCGGCGTGACGCCATAGCCTTCACCCGCCAGCCGCATCAGCATGTCTTCGACGCTGGCCAGCGCATCAAGGCCGACCGCATGGGCCAGCTGATCGTCCCGCCCCGGATAGGTCGAGAGCACCAGTGCCAGCTTGCGTGTGGCCGCCGGGGTCTGCGCCAGCCGATGCCAGCCCAGCACACGGGCGACGACAGCCTCGATCCGCGCCTCTTCGGCGCGGTGGGCAAAGCGGGAATATTGCAGGTGGGGGTCGCGCTTTCCGGGGCTCTTGAAACTGACGACGCCGCCGAAGATGCGGCCATCGACCTCGGGCAAGACCACATGCATCGCCAGATCGGCGGGGGAAAGGCCGCGCTCGCTCTCGTCCCAATCGCGCCGTCGGGCGGTGGAGAGGGCCACCTGAAACACCGGGCAGCCCGGCGCGTCGAGCGGGGAGGTGCCATCATCCCCGCGCCCCGAGAAAGCGGTGGCGTTGACGATGGCCACGGGTTTCATCGCCACCAGGGCATCGTCCAGAAAGCCCCGCGCGGGATCGGATTTGAGCGAGGGTACGAAAAGCCCGATGGCGTTCAGCCCCGCTGCCCGCAACGCACGGATCAGCGCATCGACGGGCGCGGTATCGGCGGCGAGAAGATAGCTGCGGTAAAAGGTAACCGCGACAGTCTCCCCCGCCGCGTCGGCGAGGGGGAGCACCCCTTGATCGGGGTCGTAATAGCCGCAATCGGGCACCGTTTTCGTGCCCATGACCGGCCCGGCGTAAAAGCCCGCCGCCAGCGCCATCTGCGCCAGCGCGGCCTGCGCCGCCACCGGCCCGCCCGCATCACAAAGATGCGCAAGACGGCGCAGCGTGGAAACCGGCAAAGTCGAATGCGCGTCGAGCCCCGGATCCTCGCGCCCATCGGCGGGCAAGACGGCCAGCGCGATGTCATGGCGGCGGGCGAAGTCTTGGACCTGCATGATGCCGTAGGGCCAGTAATTCTCCCCCCCGATGAGGCGGATCAGAATGCCCTTGGCCCCGGTCAGCGTCTGTTCGATATAGTTGTCGACCGAGGCCGGGTGCCGCAGCGCCACGAGGTTGCACAGACGCAGCGAGGGCAGCTTGCCCTCCTTGCCGCCGCCGCGATGCCAGCCTGCCGCGAAAGCGCCGAGGTCACTGTCGGAAAACGACAGCACCACCAGATCGGCGGGGGTTTGCCCCGGATCATAGGGGGTGTCGGTATCCTCCAACCCGTGGCTTTCGCGAAAGACGACATGCATGGGCGGTCAGGCTCCCAAAATCTCGCGGATTTTGGCAAGATCGATGTCGTCATGCTCGGCGATCACCACCAGATGCCCGGCGCGCGCGTCGCTGCCCCAAGGGCGGTCGAACTGCTGACGCACCCGCGCGCCCACGGCCTGCACCAACAGGCGCATCGGCTTGCCCTCGACCGCGACATAGCCCTTCACGCGCAGGATGTTCTGCTCACGCGCGAGCCGCTCGATCGAGGCCACAAGCGCGTCTACATCCGCCACTTCCGGCATCGGGATCACCACGGTTTCGAAATCGTCATGCTCGTGATCGTCGTGGCCGTCATGATGCGAGGGGCGCGCGGCGAGGTCGTCTTCGGCGGCGGCGTTGAGGCCGAGCACCACCTTGGGGTCGATCACGCCTTCGGTCATCTCAAGGATCGGAATTTCACGCGGGCTTTCCTCTTCAATCACCTTACGGGCTTTGGCGAGGCCATCGGGACCGGCCAGATCGGCTTTGGACATCAGCACGATATCGGCGCAGGAAATCTGATCTTCGAACACTTCGGAGAGCGGCGTTTCGTGGTCGAGGCTGTCGTCGGCCAGACGCTGCGCGTCTACCGCGGCGACATCGGCGGCGAAAGTGCCCGCCGCCACGGCTTCTGCATCGGCCAACGCGATAACGCCGTCGACGGTGATCTTGGACCGGATCGCGGGCCAGTCGAAGGCTTTGAGCAGCGGTTTCGGCAGGGCCAGCCCGGAGGTTTCGATCAGGATGTGATCGGGGCGCGTGGGCAGGGCCATCAGTGCTTCGATGGTGGGGATGAAATCATCGGCCACGGTGCAGCAAATGCAGCCATTGGCCAGCTCGACGATATTCTCCGCCGGGCAGTCGTCGATGGCGCAGGATTTCAGGATGTCGCCATCGACCCCCACGGTGCCGAACTCATTGACCAGAACGGCAAGGCGGCGCCCGCCTGCATTGGTCATCAGGTGGCGGATCAACGTGGTCTTGCCCGCGCCGAGAAAGCCGGTGATGACGGTAACGGGGATTTTGGCGAGATCGCTCATGCTGTAGGCTCCTGCGGCAGGGTCAAAGGGGGGATACGCGCAAGGCTTTGCTTGCGAAAGATGACCGGGCGTTCGCGCCATGGCACCAGCCCGTCTTGGGTGGCGGCATAGGCGGCAGCTCCGGCAAGGATGTCGGCGGCGTCTTCCTTGGTCAAGCGGCCATAGACATAGGACCATTTGCCCGGCGCAGACAGCGCCACGGCGGCCCCCTGCGAACAGGCAGAAAGACATTGCACCGGCACGATGGTCACGCCCTCGGGCGCGCCTGCGGCGTCGAGGGCGGCATGAAGCTGCGCGCCGGGGCGCGGGGCTTCTTCCTCCAGCACCTCACCGGCGCGGCAGGTCATGCAGACATGTAGGGTTGCGCTCATTGATCTTGTCCCATCGGGTTATGCGTGCCGGGTATGCGCTCCGGCCCGCCATGAAAAGGGGAGGCGGCGCGATTATTCAACCGTCAGCACCTCACGGGCCGTAATCGGCGCACCGTTCACCGCCAAGGGGCGGTGGTCATTGGCGTTGAGGGTGACCTCCACCGTGACTTCCCCCTTGGGCAGATCGGCCAGATGCAGCCATGGGCCATAAAGCCGCCCGATCTTGGCACCGTTGACATAGACATGGGCATGGCCCTCGCCCGGTTGATTTTCGCCGCTGGCGTTCTGCGGGGCAAAGGCGAAGCCTTCGGTCTCAACAAAAAGGTTATGGCCCGACATCGGGTCGGGGGTGACGCGGATGGCAAGGCTGGGAGCCTCTTCGGCGGCCAGCGCGATGGGCTGGCCGTGCATGCGCGCGTGATCCGCACCACCGTGATCCATGGCCACATGCCCGCCGCCGCCATGGGCGGCAGGGTCGCCGTGGTCATGGCCGTCGAAGGTCACGCCGTTGCTTGCGGCGATGGCAAAACCAATGCCACCGCCAAAGACCAATCCAATGGCAAATAGCGCCAGTGATCTATCCATTTCGACCTCCCTCAGGCGCTCTGAGCGCCTTCACGTTGCCAAAAGAACCCGGCGAAACTGCCCAGCAACACCCATGCGGCCAAGCCGATGCCAAGCGCACGGGCGGCGAAAAGCGCGCCGATCTCGGTCGGCACCGGGCCGCTGAAGCTCTCGGGCTCGGGCGCGCCGATGACATGGGGGGCCATCAGCAGAACCGCCGCCCCGATCCATGCGCCCCAACCCTTGCCAAAGGCCAGCAGCCAAAGCGCCACCAGCGCCGCCCCGGCGGTGGCGAACCACCAGATCTGCCGCGCGGTGATGTCTGCGGCGGCAACGCCGGGCACTTCGGGCGCAAGGCTGAACCCCGGCGCGAGGTGGAAGGCCACGAACCCGGCGACACCCCAAAGGATGCCCCAACGGCCATCGATCACCGCGCCGCGCTCTTCGCCAAGGCTCATCGCGGCCAGAAGGATCAGCGCATAGGCGGTATAGGTCAACATGGTGAAAATCAGGCTCAGCCCATCGCGGGCGGCATCGAAACCGGGCAAATCGGGGTGCGCGCTGACGGGGTCGGCCCCGAAATGCACCAGCGCGCCGGTCTCATAAAGCTCGGCATGAAGCAGCACGGGCTGCACGAAATAGAGTTGCAGCAAGCCGGTCAGCAGGCCGGCAGAGGCCCCGGCAAACAGGGCGGAAGTCAGAAAACGTGAAAACATCGCAATGATCCTTGGGTGCGAAATGACACCCGGCGCCGCGCCAAGTGCGGGCCGAGCCATCAGCCAGCCTCAAGATGCGCCAAAGACCTGCCCACACGGTCAAGGGCGGAGGCAGGCAAAACGGCAAGAGGCGGGCATGGAAAGAAAACCAGAATCACAGACAGCCGGACTGCGGCATGGCAGCCCGGACCCCTGTGATACCGAACGCGGCGCTTAGTGGCAGGGAAAGCCTGTCGCGTGGCGCACGTCATGGGCGGCATCATGCAGTGCTGCGGCCTGCACATGGCCGGTCAGCGCCATCAGAGCCACACCCAATAAGGCAGCAAACAGCGCCGGTACGAGTTTGCTGCGCGTGGCACCGGCGGTCTTAATCATCGTCGTCATCTTCAATCTCCTTACCGTCACACCCGACGGCATCTAGCGTTTCATTTGCCTGGCAGGTCTCCTGGCTCGCGGGTCGTGGCCTTTGCCCGCCTTCCCCGTCCGAAAGGACAAGTGGCACGAGGGGCATTGGCTTACCGCTTACAGTCGCGGGGGCGGCTTCGGCTTCAGGGTCGGGCGACCCCTTACTGAATTCCCTTTTCGGTCCCACACTCAAAGGCGCTTTTCGGGACACCAAGCGCCCTCAATTACGCATTTTCGGCCCTTCCTGACAAGCCGCATTTATCGAACCTCGCGGAACCGTATGGCGCATACAGCATTTAGTAGATAAATCTGGCCCAACCCCCAGTATGCGGGTTGACCCAAAAGCCACGTGCAGGGCACATTGACGGCCAGTTTCGATCGAAGGGCAGGAATTCATGAACGACAACACGGTCTCCGACGCTCGGCAGACCCTGACCGAAGACGTTCTAGGCAAGGTCGTGCGCTATGCCCGCCTGCCGCTGTGCATCACCGACCCGACCCTGCCGGACAATCCCATCGTCTATGTGAATGACGCTTTTACCGATCTCACCGGCTATGGCTTGGATGAGATCGTGGGCCAGAACTGCCGTTTCCTGCAAGGTCCGGAAACCACGCGCGAAAGCGTCGATGCGGTGCGCGAAATCCTACTGGCGCGCCGGGTCGATACGGTTGAGATCGTGAACTACCGCAAGGATGGCAGCCGCTTCCTGAACGCCCTACAACTGGGGCCGATCAATGACGATGATGGCAATCTGGTCTACTTCTTCGGCTCGCAACTCGACGTTTCCGAACGCCGCCGGGTGGAGCGGGAGCACCGGCAATTGGCCGATGACGAATTGCTGCACCGGCTGCGCAATATCGTCAACGTCATGACCGCCATGGTCCGCCTGACCGCTCGCGAGGAGCCGACCCCGGCGGCCTTTGCCGACAAGGTGATCGAGCGGCTGGCCGCCTTGGGCGCGGCGCATTTCGACACGATTGGCCGTAGCGACCAGCATGAGGTGGATTTCGAGACGCTGATGGGGCCGATCATGCGGGCCTATACCTCGGCCACCGAGGATCAGATCAACCTCACCGGGGCGAATCCGCTGATCTCGCACCGCCTCGTTTCGCCCCTGACGCTGGCCTTGCACGAACTGGCGACGAATGCGGTGAAACACGGCTCGCTCAGTTCCGATACCGGGCGGGTAATGCTCGATATCACCATCCTTCAGGAGCCTGCCCGCCTGCGGTTTGTCTGGCGCGAAACAGGCGGGCCGAAGGTTATCAAATCTCCGCGCAACAGCGGCTCGCGGATCATCCAGTCCTTGACACGCGCGGTCGGCGGCACCCTGCACTACGATTGGCAGCCCGAAGGGTTGATTGCCACGGCGGAGTTCCCCGTGGCTGCCCTTGGCGAAGGCTGACCGTCAGACGATCACCTGCTGCGCGGCCTGCTCTCCGACCCCGAAAACACGCTTGTAACGCGCGATTTCATCCGCCGGACCCATCGCCTTGTTCGGGTTGTCTGAGAGTTTGACCGTGGGCCGCCCATTGGCGCTGACCGCTTTGCAGACCAAACTAAAGGGCGCCAGCGCATCATTCGGCACCAGCCCGCGGAAGTCATTGGTCAGCAACGTCCCCCAACCGAAAGAAACCTTGGCCTTGCCCGCAAACTGCGCGTGCAACTCCTTGATCTTGTCCACATCCAGCCCATCGCTGAAGATCACCCGCTTGGTCGTCGGGTCCTCGCCACGGGCGTGCCACCAGTCGATGGCCGTCTGCGCCGCCGTGGCCGGATCGCCGCTGTCGACGCGGATGCCGGTCCAGCCCGCCAGCCAATCCGGCGCATGATCGAGAAAACCCTTAGTGCCGTAGGTATCGGGCAGGATGATCCGCAGATTGCCCTCATGCTCATCATGCCAATCCGACAGCACGTCATAGGGCGCACGGGCAAGGGCGGCGTCATCCTCGGCCAAAGCGGCATAGACCATGGGCAATTCATGGGCATTGGTGCCAATCGCCTCAAGCTCGCGCATCATGGCGATGCGACAGTTGGAGGTGCCGGTAAAGGCATCGCCCAGCCCCTCATGCATCGCCTGCACGCACCAATCCTGCCAGAGGTAGGAATGCCGCCGCCGGGTGCCGAAATCCGCGATCGAAAGATTGTCGACCTCGCGCAGCGCTTCGATCTTTTCCCAAACGCGGGTCATGGCGCGGGCGTAAAGCACCTGAAGCTCGAACTTACCCATCGGGTCGAGCGCGGCGCGGCTGCGCAGCTCCATCAGCACCGCCAGCGCGGGAATTTCCCAAAGCATGACCTCATGCCACTTGCCCTCAAAGGTCAGCTCATACTGATCGCCCTTCCGCTCCAGATGATAGGGCGGCAGGCGCATGCCCTCGAACCACTCCATGAAATCGGGGCGGAACATCTGGCGCTTGCCGTAGAAGGTATTGCCGCGCAGCCATGTGCTCTCCCCCCGGCTTAGGCTGAGCGAGCGGATGTGATCGAGTTGCTCGCGCAACTCCCCCTCGTCGATCAGCTTGGCCAGCGGGATATGGGTGGAGCGGTTGATCAGACTAAAGGTGACCTGCGTGTCCGGTTTGTTGCGGAACACCGACTGGCACATCAAGAGCTTATAGAAATCCGTGTCGATCAGCGACCGCACGATGGGGTCGATTTTCCACTTGTGGTTATAGACGCGGGTGGCGATGTCGACCATGGGAGGTTCCTTATTGCGTGCCCCTTCATGCCAATGGGGCGGACAGATGGGCAAGGGGAAAGCGGCGGATCAGGCCAGCGTCACTCCCGCCGCGCGCATGCCTTCGCGGGCCTTGGCAAGCGATCCGTCCAGATCAATCGCCCGGCACAGGTCTTCGCGCACATCGACCTTGAACCCCAGCTTCGCCGCGTCCACAGCCGAGAAGTTTACGCAGAAATCCAGCGCCAGCCCCACCATGGTCAGCCGCTCGATCCCACGCGTGCGCAGGTAGCCTTCGAGCCCCGTGGGCGTACGATGGTCATTCTCGAAAAACGCCGAATAGCTGTCGATGTCGGGGTTGTAGCCCTTGCGGATGATCAGGTCGGCGCGGTCGGTTTGCAACTCGGGGTGGAACTGCGCGCCGATGCTGCCTTGGATGCAGTGATCGGGCCAAAGCACCTGCGGGCCGTAGGGCATGGTGATGACCTCGTAAGGCCCGTTGTCCTTATGCGATGAGGCAAAAGACGAATGCGCCGCCGGGTGCCAGTCCTGCGTCAGGACGACCGCGTCAAACTCGGGCATCAGCGCGTTGATGCCGCGCAGGATCTCATCGCCCTGCGGCACTTCCAGCGCGCCGCCGGGGCAGAAATCATTTTGAACGTCGATCACGATCAG
Source organism: Sulfitobacter sp. 1A12779 (assembly GCF_043557315.1). Taxonomy (NCBI): domain Bacteria; kingdom Pseudomonadati; phylum Pseudomonadota; class Alphaproteobacteria; order Rhodobacterales; family Roseobacteraceae; genus Sulfitobacter; species Sulfitobacter sp. 1A12779. The sequence continues at coordinate 303,430 of NZ_JBIFFU010000001.1, read as the reverse complement.
GGCATGGGTCATGGGCATTCTCCTTACCGAAAGGGGTAGGGCTGCGGATGGGGTAGGTCAATGGCACGCGCCGGATTGAGCTTTGCCGCCGAAGCGCTTATTTGACGCTCATGTATACCATCGCCGCCCTATATCACTTCACCCGCTTCGACGATCCAGCCGCGCTCAAACCCGGGCTTTTGGCACTTTGCGAGGCGCAATCGGTCATGGGCACGCTGCTGCTGGCCCCCGAAGGGGTGAACGGCACCATCGCCGGGCCGCGCGCCGGGATCGACGCGGTGATCGCCCATCTGCGCGCCCTGCCCGGCTGCGCGAATCTGGAGTGGAAAGAGGCCACCAGCGACAAGCCGCCCTTCGGCAAGATGAAGGTGCGCATCAAGCGCGAGATCGTGACGATGGGCCAGCCCGATGTCGATCCCCGCGCCAAGGTGGGCCATTACGTCGACCCGAAGGACTGGAACGAGTTGATCCGCTCCCCCGATGTGGCGGTGATCGACACGCGCAACAGCTACGAAGTGGCGATTGGCACCTTCGAAGGCGCGGTCGACCCCGAGACCGAGAGTTTCGGTGAATTCCCCGCGTGGTGGGAGGCGAACAAAGACCGCTTCCACAACAAGAAGATCGCGATGTTCTGCACTGGCGGCATCCGTTGCGAGAAATCGACCAACTATCTGATCGGTCAGGGCGTCGAGGATGTCTTCCATCTCAAAGGCGGCATCCTGAAATACCTCGAAGAGGTGCCCGAACAGGAAAGCACATGGGAAGGCGACTGTTTCGTCTTCGACAACCGCGTCAGCGTCGGCCATGGGCTGCGCGAGGGGCCGCATATGCTCTGCCACGGCTGCCGCCGCCCGATCCTGCCCGACGACACGCAGCATCCGGCCTATGAGGCCGGGGTGTCCTGTCATCAATGTGTGGATGAGACCTCGGCAGAGGATAAGGAACGGTTCCGCGAACGCCAGCGCCAGATGACGCTGGCCAAAGAGCGCGCGGCGCGGGAAGAGGGCTGACCGCCCCCTTCAGCGATCCGACAGCGCGAAGCCCGCATAGGCAAAGGGCATGACCGCCCGGCGAAAACGGCCCAGTTCGAACCGCGCAAGCGGGGCGCGTATGGGGGCGGGATAGGGCCGCTCGGGCGTTATGCCGCGAACCAGATCGGCCAAGAGCGCACCGGAATAGCTGCCCATCGCCACCCCATTGCCGTGGTAGCACAGCCCCGCGAAGATCCCCGGCTGATCCGGCACCTGCCCCACGAAGGGCATGCGATTGCGCGCGATACAGACCATGCCGGACCAGCCATGCGGCGTTTCGACATGGCGCCACGCGGGGAACATCGCCTCGAAATCCGCGCGGGCCCGGGCCAGCGCGCGCCGCTCGGAATTGGGGTTCGACATCAGCCCGCCGCGCACGCCGAACAACATGCGATTGTCGGGCATCAGCCGGAAGTAATGCAGCAGATGGCGGCTGTCATAGCAGGCCTGTTGGCTGGTCCAACCTTGGGCGGAAAGCTCTGCCTCGCTCATCGGGCGGGTCACGATCACGCTGGATTGCGTCGGCATGTAGCGCGCGGCCAGCCATGGCGGCAGGTCTTCGGAGGAATAGCCATTGGTGGCGATGATCACCCGCTCGGCCCGAATGCGACCCTGCGGCGTCGTGACCTCGAACGCGCCCTCCTGCCCCGTCACCCCGGTGGCCGGGCTGTTGTGATAGATCGCGGCCCCCGCCTCTTCCGCGGCCTGCGCGAGGGCGGTCACATATTTGCGGGGGTTGAGGCCAAAGCCGATCGGCACGGTGATCGCGCCCTCGAAGCCTGCGTTCAGCCCCTCGGCGGCCAGATCGGCCTTTTCGGTCAGCCGCGCCGTGACGCCGTAATTCTCCGCGTAGTAATCGAGCCTGCCGCGCATCTCTTCGAAATCACGCGGGCGGTGGGCCAGCTGGGTCTCCCCTTGGGAATGCCGGTCGACATTGATGCCGCGGGCGGCGATGAAATCCTCCACCTGTCGGATCGCTGCCACCTCAGCCTGTCGCCAGCCAAGCCGCTCTGCCCGCCCGACTTTCCGGTCGAGCGCCGCGTCATCCAGCATCCCGCCGCCCAAGCAGCAAAAGCCCCCGTTGCGGCCCGAAGCGCCAAAGCCCACCCGCTCGGCCTCCAGCACCGTGGCCCCGACCCCGGCCTGCGCCAGATGCAGCGCGGCATTGAGGCCGGTGAAACCGCCACCGATGATCACAACATCGGCCTGCGCGTCGCCTTGCAGCGCCGGACGCTCCGGCGCGCCATGGGTCTGGTCCCACCAGCAGCCCGCACGCGGCGCTTCGGAATAAGCGAAATCTGCGTAGATACGCTTCATGCGGCAGGCCGTTCCGCCGCGCGGGCCTCCTCCTGCGCGCGCAGGCTTGAGCGTTTGCTGACCAGCGATGCGGTGATGACCCCTACGGTCACGATGGCGATCATGATCGTCGAGAGCGCGTTGATCTCGGGCGAGACGCCCAAACGCACGGCGCTGAAGATCTTGATCGGCAGCGTCGTCGCCGATGGCCCGGCGGTGAAGGAGGCGATGACCAGATCATCAAGGCTGAGCGTGAAGGCCAGAAGCCAGCCCGAGATCACCGCTGGCGCGATGATCGGCAGGGTCACGAGGCGGAAGGCCTCCCATGGCGAGGACCCGAGGTCGAGCGCGGCCTCCTCCAACGAACGGTCAAAGGACACCAACCGCGAGGAGACGACGACCGAGACATAGCACATCGAAAAGGTCGTATGCGCCAGCACGATGGTCAGCACGCCGCGGTCCAGCCCGATGCCGATGAAAAGCAAGAGGAGCGACAGGCCGGTAATCACCTCGGGCATGACCAGCGGCGCGTAGATCATGCCGGAGAACAACGTCCGCCCCATGAACCGCCCGCCGCGCACCAGCACATAGGCCGCCATCGTGCCCAGCACCGTGGCGATGGAGGAGGAGATCACCGCGACCTTCAGCGTGACCCAAGCGGCGTTCAGGAAGGCTTCGTTCTGCAACAGCTCGCCGTACCAGCGGGTCGAGAATCCGGCCCAGACCGTCACCAGTTTCGAGGCGTTGAAACTGTAGATCACCAGCATGATCATCGGCAGGTAGAGAAAGGCGAACCCCAGCGTCAGCGAGGTCACGTTGAACCATGTCATCCGCTTCATTGTTCGGCCTCCGCCTGTTTCTGCTGGTTGCGTTGGAAGAGGATGATCGGAATGATCAGGATCAGCAGCAGGATCACCGCCACCGCACTCGCCACCGGCCAGTCGCGGTTGTTGAAGAACTCCTCCCACAGCACCTTGCCGATCATCAGCGTGCCCGACCCGCCCAAGAGCGAGGGGATCACGAATTCGCCCAGAGCCGGGATGAAGACAAGGAAGCTGCCCGCTACGATGCCGTTGCGCGACAGCGGGATCGTCACCAGCCAGAAGGCTTGCAAACGCGAGCAGCCCAAATCCTCAGCCGCCTCGTTCAGGGATTCATCCAAGCGGTCCAGCGTGGCGTAGATGGGCAAGATCATGAACGGCAGGTAGGTATAGACGATGCCGATATAGACTGCCGTATTGGTATTAAGGATCTGTAAAGGCTCTGCCGTTAGACCCAACCCCATCAAGAGTTGGTTCAGCAGCCCTTCGTTGCTGAGAATGCCCATCCACGCATAGACGCGGATCAGGAAGGAGGTCCAGAACGGCAGGATCACCAACATCATCAATGTGGCGCGCCACTCTTCGGGGGCGCGGGCCATGCCGTAGGCGATGGGATAGCCGACCAATAGCGTCAGCGCGGTCGATACAACGGCGATGCGCAGGGAGCTAAGGTAGGCTTTCCAATAAAGATCGTCAGAGGCGAGGAAGGTAAAATTCTCGAAATCCAACTGGGCGATCAGGGCGCTGATGCCGTCCTTGATCGTCGGCGTATAGGGCGGGATCGCCAGCGCTGTATCGGAGAGGGAGATTTTGAAAACGATCAGGAAAGGCACCAGAAACAGCGCCAACAGCCAGAGGTACGGGACCGCGATCAGGGCGAAACGACGCATGTTCATTGCGCCAACAAAACGCCTGCGGTGGCGCTCCATGAAATCCAGACCGGGTCTTCCCATGTGATGTCACGCCGTGCGATGCGGCGAGTGTTGGCCGTCTGCGCCTTGATCACCTGCCCGCCGGGCAGTTCGACGTGATAGGTGGAAAGGTTCCCCAGATACGCGATGTCGAGCACTTTGCCCTGTAGCGCATTGGGCGCATCCTCGGGCCTCTCGGTCGAAATGCGGATTTTCTCGGGCCGGATCGCCAGATGGGCCTGCTGCCCCTCGCTGAACGGCGCGGCAGAGGTGGCGGTCAGCGGCGGCTGCCCGTCGATCCAGTTCAGATGGTATTGATCTTGGCCAATGGCCTTGGTGCTGGCTTCGATGATGTTCACGTCACCGATGAAGTCGGCGACATAGACGGAATTCGGCGCTTCATAGATCTCGGCTGGGGTGGCAACCTGAATCACGCGCCCCTCGTCCATCACCGCCACGCGGGAGGCGACGGTCATCGCCTCTTCTTGGTCGTGGGTCACAATGACAAAGGTGGTGCCGGTGGATTCTTGAATGTCCATCAGTTCGAACTGGGTGTCTTGCCGCAACTTCTTATCGAGCGCGCCCAAGGGTTCATCGAGCAGCAGAAGCTTCGGCGCTTTGGCTAGCGAGCGCGCCAGCGCCACACGCTGCCGTTGGCCGCCGGAAATCTGATGCGGTTTGCGGCGGGCGAATTTCTCAAGCCGGGTGAGCTTCAGCATCTCGGCCACGCGGGCGGCGATGGCGTCCTTCTCCATCTTGTCGCGGCGCAGGCCGAAGGCGATGTTGTCCCAGATGCTGAGATGCGGAAACAGCGCGTAGGATTGGAACATCATGTTCACCGCGCGTTTGTTCGGGGGCACCGGGGCGATGTCCTGCCCCGCTAATTCGATGCGCCCGGTGGTCGGGCTTTCGAACCCCGCCAGCATCCGCATCATCGTCGTCTTGCCACAGCCCGAAGGCCCAAGCAGGGCAAAAAATTCCTGTGCGTAGATGTCCAAAGACAGATCGTCGATGGCGACGAACTCACCAAATTTCTTGGTCACATTCTTAAAGCGAATGAGCGGCTTTTCGTCGGGGTCGTTCCAGGGGGCGAAGACGGTTGGGCTCACGGTTGAGACATCCTTTGATCGGGCTTTGCTCGGGCTTTGATCGGGGTCGCGGGGCAAGAAAAAGGGGCGCGACCAGACTGGCCGCACCCCCTGTTTCAGATCAGGTACCGGACTTGATCTTGGTCCAGAGCCGGGTCACCACGCGCTGTACTTTCGGCGGGTAAGGTGTGGTGGTGAACAGGTTGTTCAACGCCGCCTCAGAAGGGTAGATCGCCGGATCGCCGATCACATCCTCGATCAGATGCTCCTGCGAGGCTTCGTTACCGTTGGCGTAGTACACATAGTTCGACGCGGCGGCCATATTCTCGGCGTCCATGATGAAATTCAGGAACTTATGCGCGCCCTCGGGGTTCGGCGCGTCAACCGGGATGGCCATCTGGTCAAACCACATCTGCGCGCCTTCGGAGGGGGCGTTATAGGCGATTTCGACACCGTTGTCGGCTTCATCCGCGCGGTCACGGGCCTGCAGGATATCACCGGACCAACCCACCGCGACGCAGACGTCACCGTTGGCCAAAGCGTTAATATATTCCGAAGAGTGGAACTTCTGAATATAGGGGCGGACCGGCATGAAGACCTCTTCGGCCTTGGCGATCACATCGGGGTCATGGCTGTTGGGGTCTTCGCCGATGTAGTTCAGCGCGGCGGGGATCATCTCTGCCGGGGCATCAAGGAAATGCACGCCGCAGTCGGCCAGTTTTTCCATATTGGCCGGGTCGAAAACCAAGTCCCAAGAGTCGATCGGGGCATCTTCGCCCAGGATCTCTTTCACCTTGCCGACATTCACGCCGATGCCAGTGGTGCCCCACATATAGTTGATCGAATGGGCGTTATCGGGATCATATTGTTCGGTACGCGAGGAAACCACGTCCCACATGTTTTCAAGGTTGGGCAGTTTGGAGGTGTCCAGCGGCTGGAATGCCCCGGCTGTGATCTGGCGCTGCAGGAAGGTGCCCGAGGGGACGACCACGTCATAGCCGGACCCACCGGCGAGCATTTTGGTCTCCAGCACCTCGTTGCTGTCGAACACGTCATAGACCAATTCGATGCCGGTCTCTTCTTCGAATTTATCCAGCAGGGATTCGTCGATATAGTCGGACCAGTTGTAGACCCGGACTGTTTCGGCAGAGGCGGCACCTGCCATCAAGGTGGCAACGGCGACGCTGCTTAGTAGCACATGTTTCATTTCATACTCCCGTTAGACAGGTCGGGTTGATCCCCACCTTTCGTCAATTTGATCAAGTTTTGCCTCTTCGGGCAAGATGGTTTATGCTTTCATGCAGAATGAAATGCTGCAAGACACGGCGAAACAAGACGGAAAGATCGCTCCCATGGGTTCAGAAAAAACCGATCCGAGATTGCTTCCCGCCGCCGATGCGGCGGCCAAGACGCCGATCCATCAGCATGTTTACGAACGCCTGCGCAAGATGATTCTCTTTGGCGATCTGGCCCCCGGACAGGGGGTCACGATCCAAGGTCTGACCGCCGCTTTGGACGCGGGCATGACGCCGGTGCGCGAGGCCATCCGCCGCCTGATCTCGGAAGGGGCGCTGACCCATTTGGGCAACCGCCGGGTCACCGTGCCGGAACTGACCCATGCGGGGCTGGAAGAACTGGGATTCATGCGTGAAACGCTAGAGCCGGAACTGACCAAACGCGCCGCAAACCGCATGACGGATGAGCGTTTGAACGCTTTGAAAGCCTGTGACAACGCACTGAACCATGCCATCGACCGGGGCGATGTCGGCGGCTATCTGATGCAGAACTATAGCTTTCACCGGATGATTTACGACCTTGCCGAAGCGCCGATCATGGCCGCGACGGTGGACCGTCTTTGGCTGCGTTTTGGCCCCTCGCTTCGGGTGGTTTGCGGGCGCTATGGCACCAGCAATCTGCCCGACAAACATGCCGAGCTTTTGGCGGCCTTTGCCGAGGGCAATGCCGCTTTGGCGGGTGAGGTCATGGCGGGCGATGTTGCCCAAGGAATGACCCAAATTCGCGCAGCCCTTGATGGTCTGCCCGTTCCGCGTTGATTCGATTGACATGCTATAATTTGATCATATTCTGCGGCGAAGCTTATTTTTCATGCAAATAGAAGGTGCATCCCCATGCCGCCCATCACGAATCACCTCCCCACCGCGGACCTTCAGGCGCTGGATGCGGCGCATCACATGCATCCTTTCACCACCAATGATGAGTTGAGCGACAAGGGCGCGCGCATCATCACAAGGGCCAAGGGCATCTACCTGACCGACAGCGAGGGGAATGAGATTCTCGATGCGATGGCGGGGCTGTGGTGCGTGAACCTTGGCTATGGCCGCGAAGAGATGGGCAATGTCGCCGCGCGGCAGATGAACGAACTGCCCTATTACAACACCTTCTTCCAAACGACCCATGTGCCCGCCATCGCGCTGGCCAAGGAACTGGCCGATCTGGCCCCCGGGGATCTGAACCACGTCTTCTTTGCCGGGTCCGGGTCAGAGGCGAATGACACCAATCTGCGCATGGTCCGCACCTATTGGGCGCAAAAGGGTAAACCTGAAAAGAGCCATATTATCAGCCGTAAAAACGCCTATCACGGCTCTTCGGTCGGCTCGGCCAGTCTTGGCGGGATGACCTATATGCATGAGCAAGGTGGGCTGCCGATCCCCGGCATTCACCACATCGGCCAGCCCGATTGGTATGCCGAAGGCGGGGATATGGCGCCCGAAGATTTCGGGCTGAAACGCGCGCAGGAGTTGGAAGCGAAGATCGTCGAGCTGGGCGCGGACAAGGTCGCGGCCTTCATCGCCGAACCGGTTCAGGGCGCGGGCGGGGTCGTCGTGCCGCCCAGCACCTATTGGCCCGAGATTCAGCGCATTTGCGACAAACACGACATTCTGCTGATCGCTGACGAGGTGATCTGCGGCTTTGGTCGGACGGGCAATTGGTTTGGCTCGCAAACCATGGGCATCAAGCCGCATATCATGACCATCGCCAAGGGTCTGAGTTCGGGCTATGCGCCCATCGGCGGGTCGATCGTTTGCGACGAGGTGGCTGAGGTCATCAACGCCTGCGAGTTCAACCACGGCTACACCTACTCCGGCCACCCGGTCTGCGCCGCCGTGGCGCTGGAAAACCTGCGGATCATGCAAGAAGAGAACATCGTCGCCCATGTTCAAAACGTCGCCGCCCCCGCGCTGAAAGAGGCGCTGGACAAGCTGGGAGAGCATCCGCTGGTGGGCGGGGTGAACGTATCGGGCCTGATGGCCTCCCTCCCACTGACGCCTCAGAAGGAAAGCCGCGCGAAATTCGCCGATAGCGGCACCGCCGGGTACATTTGCCGCGAACATTGCTTTGCCAACAATCTGGTGATGCGCCATGTCGGCGACCGGATGATCATCTCCCCGCCGCTGATTATCACCCCGGAAGAGATCAAGATCTTCGCCGAACGGGCGACCAAGGCGCTGGATGCGACCTATGCCGATCTGAAAGACAAGGACATGCTCAAAGCCGCGTCCTAAAACATCGGGCTGCCCCCAATCGGGGGCGGCCCCTCACTCGGCGCGCAGTCGGGCCAGCAGCCGGGGGGAGGCATAGCCATCGGGCGCGATCCCCTCGGCCTTTTGATAGCTGCGCACGGCATTGACGGTCAGCGGCCCGATCTTGGCGTCGATCTTTTGCGTGTCAAAACCCGCCTCGGTCAGCAGGGTCTGCAATTCGATCCGCTCATCAAAGCTCAACGCGCGGTCTTCGCGGGGCCAGTCCTGCTGTATCTCGCCCGCGCCGCCGATGCGGTCGGCCAGATGGCCCACACCAATGACATAAGCATCCGCCGTGTTATAGCGCTCGATCACCGCGAAATTGGGGAAGATCATAAAGGCGGCCCCCTCGGCGCCCGCGGGCAGCAAGATCGACGCCGGGCCATGATCCGCCACCGCCCCACCATCGAGCGCGGTGACGCCAAGGTCGGCCCATTCCGCCGAGGTCTTGGTCACCGCGCGGTCGGCCAGCAGATAGTCGAACCCCTCGGGCAGAGCCACTTCGACACCCCAAGGCTGCCCTTTGGTCCAGCCGAAATACTTGAGATAGGCGGCGGTAGAGGCCAGCGCATCGCTGGGGTCATCGCCCCAGATGTCGCGCCGCCCGTCGCCATCCCAATCGACCGCATGGGCGTGGAAGGACGAAGGCATGAACTGCGTATGCCCCATCGCGCCGGCCCAAGAGCCGCGCAATTGATCGGCATCGGTATCGCCCGCCTGAAGGATGCGCAGGGCGTCGAGGAGCTCGCCTTCGAAAAATTCCGCCCGCCGCGCGTCATAGGCAAGCGTGGCCAGTGAATCCAACACCCGATCCCCGCCGCGGAAGCTGCCATAGGCGCTCTCAAGCCCCCAGATCGCGGTGACGATCTCTTTCTCGACACCGTACTTCACTTCGATCTCTTCCAGCGTGCGCTGCCATTGGGCGAGCGCCTTCTGCCCGTTCTGCACCCTCAGATCCGAGGTGGCGGTGATGCCTTGTTGCAGGGCGCGGGGGCGGAATTCTTTCACCCAAGCGCGCAGCCCGGCATCGTCGCCGCTGGCTTCTGCCGCGGGTTCCTGCGCCGCTGGCGACACGGCGGCCAGCACGGCCTGCGGCGCGCGCGGCGCGGGGCGCAGGGATTCAGTCGGGCCAGACCCAAAGGCCGGCGCCCCCATGCCAGCGGTCGCCAGAATGCCTGAAATCATCGCGTAGTGCCGGATCATAATCGCCTCACCTCATAGAGTTACGGCAAATCCTATGCCCGCCCCGCCCCGGTGGAAAGGGAGGGGGGCGGCCATCCGCGAAGCTCCGCCGGTTTGCCGTCTTAGCGGCGGGTGCGGGTCACTTTGCGTTTGATCTTGTCCTTCTTGCGCTTGGCCTTCACGGCCTTGCCGCGCGGCTTGCTACGGCCCGCCGGGCTGCGGCGGCCACCACCCCCGCCCTGTTTGACCTTTTGGTCTTCAATCTCAAGCAATTCCAGCGCGATGCCCCCGGTTACGGGGACCGCCTCGGCCAGTCGTACGGTGACACGCTGGCCAAGGCCGATTGTCATCCCGGTGTCCGAGCCCATCAGCGTCTGCGCCTCGGCGTCGTGGTGGAAATACTCCCGCCCGAGCGAGCGCATCGGCACCAGCCCATCCGCGCCGGTCTCGTCCAGCTTCACGAAAGCACCAAAACGCGCAATGCCGCTGATCCGTCCGGTGAACTCGTTGCCCACGCGCTCCGACAGGAAGGCGGCAAGGTAACGGTCGGTCGTGTCACGCTCGGCCACCATCGAGCGCCGCTCGGTGTCGGAGATATGCGCGCCGGTCTGCTCCAGCCCCTCAATCTCTTCGGGCGTCAGCCCATCCTTGCCCCAACCATGCGCCGTGATCAGCGCGCGGTGCACGATGAGGTCGGCATAGCGGCGAATGGGCGAGGTGAAATGCGCGTAGGAGCGCAGCGCAAGGCCGAAGTGCCCGATATGCGCCGGGCCATAATAGGCCTGCGTCATCGAGCGTAGGGTGCTGAGGTTGATCAACTCCGCGTCATTGGTGCCCGCCGCCTGATCCAGCAGCCGGTTAAGATGCGCAGTTTGCAGCACCTGCCCCTTGGCCAGCGTGAAACCCGCCGCCTGTGCGGTTTCACGCAGGGATTCGAGCTTCTCCGGCGAGGGTTCCTCGTGGATGCGGAACAGCAACGGGGTTTTCTTTTTGATCAGCGTCTCGGCGGCGGCGACATTGGCCAAGACCATGAACTCTTCGATCAGCCGATGCGCGTCGAGCCGCTCGCGGAAGTTCACCGACTTCACCTTGCCATCCTCGCCCAATTCGATGCGGCGTTCCGGCAGGTCCAACTCCAGCGGCTGCCGCTCGGCGCGGGCGGTCTTCAGCGCGTCATAGGCGGCGTAGAGCGGCTTCAACACCGGCTCCAACAGCGGCCCGGTGCGGTCGTTCGGATTGCCGTCGATGGCGTCCTGCACTTCCTCGTAATGCAGCGAGGCAGGCGAGCGCATGAGGCCACGGTGGAAGCTGTGGCCGATTTTGTTGCCCTTGGCATCCAGCACCATGCGCACGGCGATACAGGCGCGCGGCACGCCCTCGTGCAGAGAGCAGAGGTCACCCGAAAGCCGGTCCGGCAGCATCGGCACCACGCGGTCAGGGAAATAGGTGGAGTTGCCGCGCTTGCGCGCCTCGCGGTCCAGCGCGGAGCCGGGGGTCACATAGGCGGCGACGTCGGCGATAGCGACCCAGAGCACATGGCCACCCTCGTTCTTGGGGTCATCGTCGGCATGGGCATAGCAGGCGTCGTCATGGTCGCGCGCATCGGATGGGTCGATGGTGACCAGCGGCAGATCGCGCAGGTCTTCGCGGCCCTTCAGCCCCTGCGGCTTGGCGGCATCGGCCTGTGCGATCACATCGTCGGGGAAGTCGTCGGGGATGCCGTGCTGGTGGATCGCGATGAGCGAGACGGCGCGCGGCTCGGACGGATCGCCCAGCCGTTCGACGATGCGCGCGCGGGGCGATCCCATGCGCGCCTTCGGTCCGGCCTGCTCGGCCTCGACCAGTTCACCGTCTTTCGCGCCATGGGTATGGTCGGCACCGACGCGCCATTCGCGATCCGTGCCCTTGTCGATCGGGACGATCCGCCCACCTTCGGCCGCTTTGCGGAAAATGCCCAGCACCTTGCGCGGGTTGGAGCCGATGCGACGAATGAGCCGGGCCTCATAGTGGTGATCTTCGCCTTTTACCAGCGTCAGCCGCGCCAGAATGCGGTCACCTTCGCCAAGCGCCGGATCACTCTCGCGCGGGATCAGCAGAACGATGGGTTCTTTCCCCTCGCCATGCCACTCCATCGGCTTGGCAAAAAGATCGCCATCGCTGTCCGGCCCCGTGACCAGCAAGACCGAGACCGGCGGCAGGCGGTCGGGATCCTGATAGCTGCGCTTGCGCTTTTCCAGATGGCCCTCGGCCTCCAGCTCTTTCAGCACGCGCTTCAGGTCGATCCGCGCCGCGCCTTTGATGCCAAAGGCTTTGGCGATGTCGCGCTTGGCGGTCAGCGTGGGGTTCTGTTCGATCCAGTCGAGGATCTCGGATTTGCTGGGTATCTTGCTCATACCTCAGCAGGTAGCACGCAGCCCCCCTGTCGTCATGGCAAATCGTGAATTTCGTCCACGTCGCGCAGGGTAGAGACTTCGGCAATGCGGCAGCCCGGTAGGGTCGCGCGGCTGTCGGACAGCGCATGGGGGACAGACCAGCGCACCCCGTCAAAGAGCGTGGGCGGCGCACGGCGGGGATGTTTTAGCCCTACGAGCCAATAGCCGCCATCGGGCGCCGGGCCAAACACCGCGTCATGGTTGCCAAGCGCATCGAATGCCCGCGCCAGTTCCTTGCGGTTGATGCCCGGAATGTCCGCCCCGATCACACAGGCCGGCCCCGGCGCGCTGCGCAGCATCCGCGCCATACGGTCGCCCAGATTGCCCCTGCCCTGCGGCCAACGCGGCAGATGCGCGGGCCAGACGCGGCTTTGCAGCCCTTCCACGTCCGGGGCCACGGCCAGCACCACCTGCCAACGGGGGTCTTCGATCCGACGCAACAGGCGGCGCGTTTGGTGGCGAAACCACCAAGCCGCGCCGACCATGCCGATGTCGCGGCCCAGACGGGTTTTCACCCGACCGGGGCGCGGCTCTTTCACCATGACGATGAGCGTTGGTTTCACGTGAAATAATTCCGCAGCACGCGCCCGTAGATGGATTTGAGCTGTTCGATATGTTCGACCCGCACATGCTCATCGACTTGGTGCATGGATTGGCCGACCAGACCAAACTCCACAACCGGGCAATGCGCCTTGACGAAACGCGCGTCAGAGGTGCCGCCGGTGGTGGAAAGCTCGGGCTGCACGCCCGTCTCAGCCTCAACCGCGCCCGCGACCAGATCGGACAGGGCGCCCGGCGGGGTGATGAAGCTTTCGCCGGATATCTTGATCTCCACATCCACTTGCAGGCCGAACTCCTTGGCGATCTTATCCGCCTCGCTCCTCAGCCAGTCGCTGAGGCTTGCGCCCGAATGGTGGTCATTAAACCGGATGTTGACCGCGCCGCGGCATTGCGCCGGGATCACATTGGTTGCCTTATTGCCGGTGTCGACGGTCACCACGGCCAGCGTCGAAGGGTCGAAGTGATCGCTCCCCTGATCCAACTCATGGCTGGCCAGACGATCCATCAGCCGCACCATCGCGGGCAGTGGGTTGTTCGCGCGGTGCGGATAGGCCGCATGGCCCTGTTTGCCGGTCACTTTGAAATGCGCGTTCATCGAGCCGCGCCGCCCGATCTTGATCATGTCGCCCATGGTCTCGGGGCATGTCGGCTCCCCCACAAGGCAGACATCCATCCGCTCGCCGTTCTCCGACATGTAGTCCAAAAGAGCCGTGGTCCCGTCGAGGGCATCGCCCTCTTCATCCCCGGTGATCGCCAGCACGATGGAGCCATCGGGCGGCGTGTCCTTCACGAAATCCACCGCCGCTGCGACGAAAGCCGCCACGCCCGATTTCATATCCGTGGTGCCCCGGCCATACATGATGCCGTCCTTGATCTCGGCCCCGAAGGGGGGCATCGACCAATCCGCCTCATCCCCGATGGGCACGACATCGGTATGACCGTTAAAGCCGAAGGACTTGGTGTTGCCCTTGTTGCCCCAGCGGGCAAAGAGGTTGCAGATGCCGCCCCGGTCGACGCGCGTACAGTCGAAACCCGCCGCGCCCAACACCTCTTCGAGCACTTCCAGCGCCCCATCGTTCGCGGGGGTGACAGAGGCGCAGCGCACCAGTTTCGCGGTGAGATCAACAGGGTCGAGACCGGACATATCGGCTCCTTTTCAGGGGTTATCGCTTGTCCGGTAACTTGTGTGGGCAAATCGCGCCAATGCCAAGGGGGCGCATTGCAATTCCCCGTGTGGGGCGCGGGTCAGTCGTAAAAGGGGGTCATTTGCGCGACGATGACCGAGTTTTCTTCCAAAGCGCGCTGCATCAGGGCGCGTTCCTCGGCGTCGATCTCCTGACCTTCGGCTTCGCGCTCTTCCAGCGTGCCGTAGCCGGTCACGTCAAGCGGGTTGGTATCGGCCTGTTTGAGGATCGCCACCGTCTCGCGCACGGCTTCGGCCTCGTCGATACCAGGGGCGAAACACATCAGCGCAGCACCGGTGGCCTTGTCGGGCAGACCGTCACCATCCTTGCGGCCGATCTGAACCAAAAGGGTAAAGACCTGCTGGCGCGAAGGTTTCTTGGTTTTCTTGGGTTCAGACATGATAAGGGCCGCCGATTGCTTTCGGCAGCCCTAACCGTTTCACTTGGATTTGGAAAGGGGCCGCGCCCCTGCCCCTAAGTCTTGCCGCGGACCATCCGTGTGACCCAGATCAGCAGGCAGGCACCGATGACGCCCACCACCAACTGACCGAACCAACCGCCCAGCGTGCTGCCGACGATCAGCATCAAGAGCCAGTTCGCGACCAAGGCACCCAGAATGCCGAGGATGATGTTCATGATCAGACCCATGTCCGATTTCATGATCTTTTCCGCGATCCAGCCCGCAAGGCCGCCCACGATGATTGCGGCAAACCAACCGATACCCGTCATGTCGTCAATCTCCTTTAAATTCAGGTCTCAACGCCATGACGGGGTATTTGGTTCCGTTCAGTCGCGCAGCAGTTCGTTGATCGAGGTTTTGGAGCGGGTCTTGGCGTCCACCCGTTTGACGATCACGGCGCAGTAGAGGTTCACGTTGTTCTTCGACGGCATGGTGCCCGCCACGACGACCGAACCTGCGGGCACTTCGCCATACATGATCTCGCCGGTTTCGCGGTCGACGATCTTGGTCGACTGGCCGATGAAGACGCCCATGCCCAGCACCGAGCCTTCGCGCACGATGCAGCCTTCGACGACTTCCGACCGTGCGCCGATGAAGCAATTGTCTTCGATGATGGTCGGCCCCGCCTGCATCGGCTCCAACACGCCGCCGATACCGACGCCGCCCGAGAGGTGCACGTTCTTACCGATCTGCGCGCAGGAGCCGACCGTGGCCCATGTGTCGACCATGGTGCCAGAATCGACATAGGCGCCGATGTTCACGAAAGACGGCATCAGCACCACGCCCGGTGCGATATAGGCCGAGCGGCGCACGACGCAGTTCGGCACGGCGCGGAAACCGGCCTCTTTCCACTCGGTATCGCCCCAGCCTTTGAACTTGCTGTCGACCTTATCCCACCAGCCAGCGCCCTGCGGGCCGCCTTCTTGATGTTCCATGTCCTTGATGCGGAAGCCCAGCAGCACGGCCTTTTTGGCCCACTGATTGACATGCCACTGACCGTCGTCCTGCTTTTCCGCCACGCGCAGCTTGCCGCTGTCGAGCGCGTTCAACGTCTCTTCGATGGCGTCGCGCACTTCGCCAGTGGTGGCGGAGGTGATCTGATCGCGGGTATCCCAAGCGGCTTCGATGGCGGTTTCAAGTTGGGCGTTGGACATGGGGCGAGTCTCCGAATGATGAAAAGGCCTTTTGAGGGCTATAGCCTTGCACTGCCTAGGGTGCAATTGCCGGGCGATGAGGGGCGTGGTCATTCGCCGAACAACAGGGCATCTTGACCTAAGCGGCCATCGCGCCACCTGAGCCAAGCCCCAGACCAAGGAAAGACCCGAGGATGACCGACGAACACCGCCACCCCCTGCGCCGCGCCAATGTAGACCGCGCCAAAGCCCAAGACGCCCCCGACACGCCCCAAACCCGCGCGCCTGCCTATCGTCTGGCCTTTACCGACGATGACTTCATGTGCCGCGATGAGCTGCGCCCGGTGCGTCTGCAACTGGAGCTTCTTAAGCCCGAGCTGCTGCTGGACGCCCATGGCATCCAATCGACCATCGTGCTCTTTGGCGGCGCGCGCATTCCCGAACCGGCCGAGAAACACACCGCCCGGACCAAGACGCTGGCCGATCTGTCGCGTTTTTATGACGAGACGCGCACCTTTGCCCGGCTGATGACCGAAAAGTCGATGGAAAGCGGCGGCACCGAGAACGTCATCGTGACCGGCGGCGGGCCGGGTGTGATGGAGGCGGGCAACCGCGGCGCGCTGGACGCGGGCGGCCATTCCATCGGGCTCAATATCGTGCTGCCGTTCGAGCAGGCGCCCAACGAATATGTCACGCCCGAGCTATGCTTCAACTTCCACTACTTCGCGATCCGCAAGATGCACTTCCTGATGCGTGCCCGCGCGATCTGCGTCTTCCCCGGTGGTTTCGGCACGATGGACGAACTCTTTGAGGCGCTGACGCTGATCCAAACGGGCCGCATGAACCGAGTGCCCTTCTTGCTGTTTGGCCGTGAGTTCTGGGAAAAGATCATCAACTGGGACGCGCTGGCCGATGCGGGCACGATCTCAGCCGAAGACCTCGACCTGTTCCGCTTTGTCGAAAGCGCGGATGAGGCGATGGAGGTGATCGAAAATTGGGAAACCGCCCCCGCCCGCGAACATGTGCCGGGCCGCGAAGAGGTCGAAGATCACGGCTAAGCCGCCTTGGCCCGCCCCCGCCCCGTTACCGGGTGAAGGTCTGGCCCAAGGCCGCTTCGGCCCCTTGGACGATATCGCGCAGGATATCAGCGGCGGGGCTGACCGCACCGATCAGCCCTGCCACCTCTCCGACAAAGGCGTTGGCGGTGCGGGCATCCCCCGCGGCCACCGCCGCCTGCCAGCGCGGCAGCTCCTGCGCCAGCGCGGCGCGCAACCCGTCGGGGTTGTCATGCCAGCGGTCGGTGAAATCGTTGCGCAAAACACGGCCCGTGTAGCGTTTGGGCCAATCATAGCCGCGCATGATGTCCGTCACGGTGCTGCGCAGTGTGTCGTCGCCGCAGGCCTTGAGCGCGGCCTCTCGCATCGCGGGGTGCACCAGCGCCTCTTCCGAGGCCCAGAAGCGCGAGCCGACGACCACACCGTCGGCCCCCAACATCAGCGCCGCCGCCAACCCGCGCCCATCCGCGACGCCGCCTGCGGCGCAGAGCAGCACCTCGGGCGCATGGCGGGCGATGTGATCCGCGACTTCGGGGACGAGTGTAAAGGTCGCGCGTTTCTCGCCGTGGCCGCCAGCCTCGGCCCCTTGGGCGACGATGATCTCGGCCCCCAGATCAATCGCATGGGCGGCGTCGCGCAGGGTTTGCACCTGACAGATCAACGGCACCTTTGCCGCGCGGATCGCGGGGAGGAACTCTGCCGGGTCGCCGAAGGAAAGAAAGATCGCCGTCGGATCACGGTCGAGCGCTTGTTCCAGCGCCTGCGGATGCTCTCGCAGCTTCCAAGTGATGAAACCGCAGCCGACCGATTGGTTGCTCGCCAGTTCCTGCTGCTCGGCGATCCAATCGCCGGCATCATAAGCCCCGCCGATCATCCCCAAACCGCCCGCGCCTGAAACCGCCGCCGCCAACCGCCCGCCTGCGGCAAAGGCCATCGGCGCTTGGATAATCGGGTGGTCGATCCCCAGCCGTTTGGTCAGCCGCGTGGTCAGCATCGCCTACCGCCCCGCCAGAATGGCATCAGCGGCTTTTTCGGCGATCATCACCGTTGGCGAAGCCGTGTTGCCCGATACGATCTTGGGCATGATCGACGCATCCACGACACGCAGACCGCCTAAGCCATGCACCCGCAGATCGCTATCGACCACCGCCATCGGATCGCTGCCCATCTTGCAGGTGCCGACGGGGTGGAAAATCGTCGTGGCGATGTCGCGCGCCTTGTCGAGCAGGTCTTCGTCGCTCTGCACGGCGGGGCCGGGCAGGATTTCCTCGGGCGCATAGGGGTGCAGCGCCTTGGCCGTCATGATGTGACGCGCCTGTTTCATCGCCGTGACCGCCACGCGTTTGTCATTCTCGGCGGAAAGATAGTTCAGCCGGATATCGGGCTGCACCGCGCTGTCGCGGCTGGTGAGATGGCAACTGCCGATGCTTTCGGGCCGCAGGTTACAGACCGAGACGGTGATCGCCGGGAAAGGGTGCAGCGGATCACCCAGCTTGTCGGTCGACAGCGGCTGCACGTGATACTCCAGATCCGGCGTTTCCAGCGCGGGGTCGGACTTGGTGAACATGCCGAACTGGCTGGGCGCCATCGCCAAGGGACCGCTGCGGCGCAGGAGGTATTCCAACCCCATCCGGCCCTTGCCCCAAATCGAATGGGTCATCGTGTTGAGCGTTTTGGTGTTCTGCACCTTATAGACAGTGCGGATTTGCAAATGGTCCTGAAGGTTCTCCCCAACGCCGGGCAGATCGTGCAGCGCGTTGATCCCCATGCCGCCTAAAAGGTCACCTTGCCCGATCCCCGACAGCTCAAGGATCTTGGGCGAATTAATCGCCCCCGCCGAAAGCAACACTTCGCCCTCGGCCTCGGCGCGCATCGCGCGGCCCTTATGGGTGAAACGCACGCCGGTCACGCGCTTGCCGTCCATGACCAGCCCATCGGTATGGGCATGGGTGATCACCCGCAGGTTGGGGCGCTTCATCGCAGGGCGCAGGAAACCGCGCGCCGTGTTCCAGCGCACCCCGCCTTTCTGGTTCACCTCGAAAAAGCCCGAACCTTCGTTGTCGCCATCGTTGAAATCCGCCCGTGGCTCGATCCCGAACTCCCGCGCGCCGTCTTGCACGGCCTCCAGAATGTCCCACCGCAGGCGCTGCTTGCTGACCTTCCACTCGCCCCCCGCGCGGTGCATCTCGCTGCCGCCCGCATGGTGATCCTCGGATTTCAAGAAATAGGGCAGCACGTCATCCCAGCTCCACCCGGCATTGCCCAGTTGCCGCCAATGGTCATAGTCCGCCGCCTGCCCGCGCATGTAAATCATGCCGTTCACCGAAGAGCAGCCGCCCAGCACCTTGCCCCGCGGGTAGGCCAGAGAGCGCCCGTTCAACCCCGCCTCGGGCGCGGTTTTCATCATCCAATCCGTGCGCGGGTTGCCGATACAGTAAAGATACCCCACCGGCACCTTTACCCAGTGATAGTTGTCATCCCCCCCGGCTTCGAGCAGCAGAACCCGATTGGCCGGATCGGCGCTGAGACGGTTGGCCAAGACACAGCCCGCGGTGCCCGCACCGACAATGATATAGTCATAGCGGCCCTCTAGCTGCGTTTCGTCGTTCATGGTGCTCTCTCCCGATATTCTGTCCCGCCTCCCCGGCCCGTCATTGGTAGAGCGCGCGGTGACGGGTCACAATCCCTGCCGTAAATCGCCCGGGCCCCCGCGGCCTTTGCCGCAAAGCCACAATCACCGCGCTTTGCATGCGCGGCGAATCCGTTTGTTGATTTTTTCGACCCATGGGTGAATATGACCGGATTGGACATACCCCTCCCGCGATGCGCGACGTTCATTTCGGGGAAAGATTTTGCCGCCATTTGGTGGCCAGAAACAAAGGCTTGAACTGGTGCGGCGACCCGAAATTATACTGTTTATCGGATGCCTCGCCATCACTTTAGGGGTGTTTCTTTATAGCAGTCGCAGCAACGACATCGCCGCCGAACGGACCTTTGATCGGATCGCAAAGGAAAGCCTGCAAAGCCTCGACGCGCGGATGCATACCTATTTGCAAAGCCTCAATGGCATCGCCGCCTTCATGAACGCCTCGGACGAGGTGACGGCCAGCGATTTCGCGCATTATGCCGATACGCTGGAGATCGACAGCTTCCTGCCCGGCATCAACGGCATCGGCTTTGTTGCCCCCGTTGCCAGAGGCACCGAAGAGGCGTTCATCGAAAAGGTCACCGCCCTCGGGATCGAGGATTTCCGCATCCACCCCGACACCGGCAATGCCGAGAAGATGGTGATCCAGTATATCTACCCCCAAGGACCGAATGCAGAGGCCGTGGGCCTTGATATCAGCTTTAACGAAGACCGCCGCCGCGCCGCCCTGCGCGCCCGTGAGACGCGAGAGCCGAAGCTGACGCCGCGCATCCTGCTGGTGCAGGACAAGACGCGCCAGCCCGGTTTCCTGCTGCTGCGCCCGGTCTATGCCGCCGACAACAGCCCGGCGCAGGAGACCGCCGGTTTCATCGGTTGGGTCTATGCGCCCTTTGTCGGGGCCAACCTGCTGTCCGGGCTGACCCCCGCTCAGGGAGAGTCCTATGACATCCAAGTCTACGATGGGCTGACCACGGCCCCCGAAAACCGGATTTTCGACAGCACGCCCGAAGGCATCGCCACCGGCCACCACAGCATCACCCAGACCATCGAACGCTTTGGCCGCCCTTGGACCGTTGTCCATGTCAGCACCGCCAGCTTTGACCGCGCCACCCATAGTGCCGTGCCGGAAATCCTGCTGGTCTCCGGCATCCTGCTGGCGATCCTGTTCTTCGTGGCCTTCCGCAGCCTGCGCCAGCGCAGCGCCGCGCTGAGCGAGCTTGCCGTACTTCGCGAACGCCAGATCGACGCCCATGAAGAGGAAAACCGCGCCGTTATCGAAAACGCGGTGACGCCCATCTTCTTGCTCGGCAGCAATGACCGGGTGCTCTTTGCCAACCAAGCGGCGCTGGTCTGCTTTGGCTATGGGCATGAGGCGCTCAAGGGGATGGAGTTCGGCGAACTCGTCACCGATCTGGTTGAGGATCACGACCACGAACAGGTCAACGCGGCGGGCAAGACCTGCTTTGGCCAAGACCTCAAGCTTGATCTGCAACGCAACAATTGGACCACCCACACCGGCGAACGGCGGGTGACCGCAATCGTGCGTGACCTGACCTCGGAACTGGCGGTGCAGGATGAGCTGGCGCGGAACAAGGCGCTCTATGACCTCGCCCTCGAAGGCGCGCAGATCGGTGTTTTCGACATCGACCTGCGCACCGGCAAATCCGAGGTGTCCGACACATGGCGGCGCATTCTGGGGATGGCGGATTTCGAGCGGCTGCCCGACCCGCAGGGGGAATTCCTCAAACGCGTTCACCCAGATGACCTGCCTCTGCTGACCCAGACTGATCAGGCCTGTATCTCGGGGCAGCAACAACGTTCCGTTACCGAATACCGGCTGAAGATCGGCACCGGTGAGTGGCGCTGGATGCGCTCTGACGCGGTGGTGACCGAACGCGATGAAAACGGCACCGCCCTGCGGATGGTCGGCACCCAGACCGATGTGACCGACATCGTCCACGCCCGCAACGCGCTTGAAACCAGCGAGCGGCGGTTTCGCCAAGTGCTGGCCGCGGCCCCGGTGGGCATGGCGATCTTGGGCGAAGGCGGCGTGTTCAACAGCGTCAACAGCGCGCTTTGCACCCTTTGCGGCTATAGCGAAGAAGAGCTTTTGTCGAACACCAAACTGGGCGATCTGATGCCCGAGGGCGATCTGCAAAAGCTCTACGGTGAGGTGCGCGGGCTGGTCGATTCCCGAAGCTCGCAGACCTATCAGGCCGAATACCGCATCACCCACAAGCTGGGCTATGAACGCTGGGGCCTGTTCAACGTCTCTTGGACCTACGACAAGAACGCCCGCGGCTATGTCTTTATCGTTCAGATCAACGACATTACCGACCAAAAGAAGCTGGAACAGATCAAGAGCGAGTTTGTCTCGACCGTCAGCCATGAGCTGCGCACGCCGCTGACCTCGATCAAAGGCGCTTTGGGGCTGATTGACACCACGGACAACAGCCGCTTCCTCCCCGCGCATATCCGCCTGATCGACATTGCCCGCAGCAATGCCGATCGGCTGTCGCATATCGTGAACGACATTCTCGACCTTGAGAAGATTTCATCGGGCGAAGTGCAGTTCGACTTCCATGATGTCGATCTGAACAAGGTGATCACCGACTCGGTCAACGAAATGTCGCCCTTTGCGATCACCCATAACAACACCTTGGGCCTGCAACTGCCCGACAAGCCGCTGACAGTTCGGGTGGATGAAAGCCGCACCCGGCAGGTGCTGGCCAATCTGATCTCGAACGCCTGCAAATACTCCGATGCCGAGAGCGAGGTGCAAATCCGCGCCGAGCGGCTGGAGGACCGGGCCATCGTCTTTATCCAGAACACCGGCCCCGGCGTGCCGGAAAACTTCCGCCCGCGCATCTTTCAGGCCTTCTCGCAGGCTGATGGCTCCGACACCCGCGCCAAGGGCGGCACCGGGCTGGGGCTCAACATCACGCGGCAGATCATCAAGCGCCAAGGCGGCACCATCGGGTTTGAAAGCATCCCCAACGGCGTCACCGTCTTTTGGTTCACCTGCCCCATTGCCGAGGCGCAGACCGCGCAAACGCCCGCCAGCCCCGACGTGGAAGCGGAGGAGCGGGACACCAAGCTACGCGTGCTGCATATCGAAGACGACATCGACTTTGCCGAGGTGATCCGCACCGGGTTGGACAGCGTGGCGGAGGTGACCAATGTCACCAACCTTGCCCAAGCGCGACAGTTGATCGGCCAGGATGAAGTCGACGTCGTGATCCTTGATTGGTCCCTGCCCGACGGCGATGCACGCTCTTTGCTGGAAGATATCACCCGCCTGCATCCCGCGGCCAAAATCATCAGCCTTTCCGCAGACAACAACCGCGAACCCGACCCCCGCGTGGGGATCAACCTTGTCAAATCACGGAGCGGGATCAGCTCGGTGGTCAACTCAATTACGGGGACAACCGCCCGCGCCTCTTAACCGGCGCGTTATAAACCGTGGCATTTCAGCGGAGTGACGCTAAAGTGCGACATGCCATATTATTGCCAATATGCTCTGGCATTTTGATTAAATTACAATGCACAAGTCATGCTATAGTTTTAAGCATGTCCGCTTCGGGGCGAGGAATTCCAAGTGTCGTCAAAGCCATTTACCAAGCGTACCGCCGCCACATTTTTTCTGGGCACTGCCATTTCCGGCAGCTGGTACACCGCAACATCCGCAATTTTCGCGGGCCAAATGGGCGAGGTTACCCCCGTCGTCGGTGCGATCATTCTGGCGGGGCTCACGCCCTTTGCCGCGACCGCATTGCAACCAAACCCGCAGGCTCCTGCCGATAATTCAGATATGGAACAAAGGCTTAAAGCGTTCGACAGCCATGCCATTGTGAACATCGTGGATACGGGCGGGATGCTGGAACAGGTCAACGACCGTTTCATCGAACTGACAGGCTACACCCGCGATCAATTGATCGGCCAGCCTGTGTCGATGCTTTACCAAGAAGAGTTTCGCGAACTTGCCGCAGAGATCCGCGCCACCCTGATGGCAGGCAAGACGTGGCAGGGCGAAACCCCGCTGCGCTGCGCCGATGGTCGGGTGATCCAGACGCAGTGCACCGTGATGCCACTTTTCGACAAAAAGGGCGCTTGGGCCGGGTCGATTTCGGCCCGTACCGATGTGACCCATGCCAACGAGCTTTTGGCCGAGCGCGACACGGCGGAAACGCTCTATGAGTTGCGCGATGACATCTGGATCGTCGACGCCGAGACAGAACGCTTCAGCTATATGAACCGCGTCGCCATGAGCCGCACCGGCTGGAGCAAGGACAGCTACCGCACGCAAACGCTCGAAACCCTGACCGAGGAAAGCGACAACCCGGCCCTGCTGGACGCCTGCCGCGCGCTGAAAAAGTCGGGCAAAGCGATGACGCAGTTCGACACGCAACTGTTTGGCAACCATTTCCAAGTTACGATCAAGCTGCTGCCCACCGGTGGGGCGACGGGGCGGTTCCTGATTATGCTGCATGACATTTCGGATATCATCAACGAAGAGCGGATGAAGTCGGAGTTCATCTCGATGGTCAGTCACGAGCTACGCTCGCCCCTGACCTCGATCAAAGGCTCCATGGGGCTGCTCTTGTCGCGGGCGGCGGGCGAATTGCCCAGCAAGGCGCGTGCCTTGCTGGAGATCTCCCACCGCAACGCCGACCGGCTTGTGCTGATCATCAACGACATCCTCGATCTTGAGAAAATTGCCAACGGGCGGCTGGAATTCAATCTTGAGGAAGTCGACATCGCGGAACTTCTGCACGAAACCAGCGCCGCCAATGCCTCACTGGAGCAGCGCCATGGCGTGCGCATTCAGGTCGAAGGGACGGAGGACTTGAACAAGGTCACCACGGACCCGAACCGGGTCATTCAGGTGCTGACGAACTTCCTGTCGAACGCGGCCAAATTCTCCAAACCTGGGGAGCGTGTGACCATCCGCGCCGAAGAGAATGACGACGAACTGCGCATCTCCGTGGCGGACCGTGGCCCCGGCATTCCGGCTTCCGAGCAGCACAAGGTGTTCCAGCGGTTTGCCGATCTGTCCAATTCCAACCGGGCCGACAAAGGCGGCACCGGGCTGGGCCTCAGCGTTTGCAAAGCCATCGTCGAGAATCTCGGCGGTAAAATAGGTTTTGACAGCCGTGAGGGATTTGGTACGACATTTTACTTTACCCTGCCGAAGAAAAATTCTCAGGTAGCGGCAGAGGAACCGGCCGCGTTGCTGCGCGAAGCCTCCTAGAGAGAGTATGGAATGATCAAACTGCTGCACGTCGAGGATGACGCCGATATTCGTGAA
Source organism: Sulfitobacter sp. 1A12779 (assembly GCF_043557315.1). Lineage (NCBI taxonomy): Bacteria > Pseudomonadati > Pseudomonadota > Alphaproteobacteria > Rhodobacterales > Roseobacteraceae > Sulfitobacter > Sulfitobacter sp. 1A12779. Next base: position 278,779 of record NZ_JBIFFU010000001.1, on the reverse strand, counting down.
ATCGCGCTGATGGCGCTTGAGCTGAGCGGCGATTTCGACGTCGTCCAATGCGAGACCGGGGAAGCGGCGCTGAATCAGGTTCAGTCCTACACGCCCGATGTGATCCTGCTCGATATGATGATGCCCGGCATGACCGGTCGCCAGACGCTTGAGAAGATGCGCGAGATGGAAAGCCTGCGCGACGTGCCCGCGATCTTCATGACCGCCCGCGCCCAGCATAATGAGATCGAAGAGCTTCGCGATCTGGGGGCGGCTGACGTGATCAGCAAACCCTTCGATCCGATCTCGCTGGCGGATCAGGTCAAGGCGGCAATGCAAGCAGGCTGAGCCGACTTGCCTTTGGCCTGCCCTTGCGGGCGGGTTTGCGGTAAATTGTCAGTAGGTTTTGGACCGGCTCAATACCGGGCGCCGCGCCCTTAGGCGTGGGCGTCGATTTCCTGCCGGCAATGGGCGACGAACCCATCCAGTTCCGAAATGATCTCGATCGGGCAATCGGCGTGGTTGGCGCGCGGCCCGGCCAGATGCTCGACAATCTGCGTTTCGCATTTGCGTGCCAGACGGCCCAGCTCTTCGAAGCCGAGCGACCCGGCGCTGCCTGCGATCTGGTGCAGAATGGCCTGCGCGCTGGCCAGATTGCTTTTGATTTCGTCTACGGTGGTCCCGTCCCAGGCGGCCAACCCATGGGTTGCGATCAGCGTCTGACGCTCGTCCAGCATTTCGACAAAGCGCTGTCTGATGCGCTCTATGCCGGGAAGTTCCGCTAACATTTTAGTCATGCCTGTTGATCATTCTGCCAAAAATCATTGAGCGATCTCGTATGCGCCTCACTGGCGGCTTCTGCACTTGCATGGGCCTGCGCCAGCGCATCCATGACGGAATTGCCACTTTTCCAGATCAGCCGCACGGCCTCTCCCGCGCTGACACGCGGGTGAACACGCTCGCCATTATTGTCGAACAATTCGGTTTGAGACAACTCAAAGTTAACCGCATCCATCAAACCGCCCATATTCGGGCGCCAGCCGCTCTCCGTGACACATACGAAAGTGCCATTGCCCGCGTAGGACATCAGCACCTGATGATCGACGAGCGTATCGGACAGGATTTCGGCCACATCTGAGACAAGGCTATAGAACTCGAAAGAGGTCATCGTCGCGTGGAAGGCATCGACCTCGCGGATGGTGAAGGCAAAGGCGGTGGAGCCGAAAAGCGCGCTGCGCGACAGTTGGGCGACGTAGTTCTCCATCGCGGTATAGTCGATCACATTGTCCACGTCATAGATCGGGACCGGCTCGAACAGCTCCATATGCGTCGCCTGATCGGCGATTGTCTTGGCGGCGAAAATCTTCTTGGTCCGCTGCTGACGTTCTTTCACCATGCCTTCGACCAGCCCGATGCGGGCCTTGAGTTCGGCAATCTCGAAAGGCTTGGTCACATAGTCGGTCGCCCCGGCGGCAAAGGCGGCGTCGATATAGCGTTTGTCGGACATCGCGGTGAGCATCAAGATCGGCGTATCGGCATGGCGCGCCGAATTGCGGATGTGCTGCGCCAGTTCGATCCCATCCATACCCGGCATCTGAATATCAAGCATGAAGCAATCAATCGGCCCGAGATTGGGATCACCCAACATTTCAACCGCATGCAGAGCCGATGGGGCGGTCGTCAGGTCATGCGCGCCGATGATCTCTACAAATTGCCCAAGCAATTCGAGGATAATCGGATCGTCATCCACCGCCAGAATTCTCATTACATCTCTCCACAGATAAAAATCTTTGGGCCCCAAACTGGACGGACCGCTGCTTTCTTCTAATTTCTCTGGGAACTGTGGCCTAATTTTGGCGAATTCTTAGTAAATAGGCGACAAACCGGGGCACTGTTTCCATATCGGGGGAATCTGGCCCGATAAACGGCCCTGTTTACCGTTTTTCATTTCTGATCGGTCTAGCTGCGGCACCTCTCGCGGGGTGTGATTCCCTCCAATACAAACGGCCCGACGTTTCCGCCGGGCCGCTTAAATGTCTCGTAGATTTGAGCCTTAGCCCAAGGTCGCCTTGATCGCGTCGGCGGTGACCCCCACGACCTTATCCGCTTCCTCACGGGTCAGGCAGAAGGGCGGCGCGAAACCGATGATGTCGCCTTGGGGCATGGCGCGGGCGATGACACCGGCCTTGACCATATCGCCGACGATGGTCGGCACTACTTTGCGCGCCGGATCGAAAGGCGTGCGCCCTTCGCGGTCTTCGACCAACTCCACGGCGCAGAGCATGCCTTCGCCCCGGATGTCGCCCACCTTGGGGTGATCGCCCAATGCGGCTTTCATCTGCGCGTTCAGATAGCCGCCCACGTCCGAGGCATTCTCGATCAGCTTCAGATCGTCGATCAGCTTGAGGTTCGCGATCCCCGCAGCCGCGCCGATGGGGTGGGCCGAATAGGTCCAGCCGTGCCCGATGGGGCCGTTTTCATCGGTGCCCTGCTCCAGCACCTTCCACATCTTGTCGCCCACGATGGAGCCCGACAGCGGCGCATAGGCCGAGGTCAGGCCCTTGGCGATGGTGATCAGGTCAGGCTTCATCCCGTAGTGATCCGAGCCGAACATCGACCCCAGACGACCAAAGCCGGTGACAACCTCATCCGCGACCAGCAGGATGTCGTGCTTGTTCAACACCTCTTGCACGGCGGCCCAATAGCCCTCGGGCGGCGGCACGATGCCCCCGGTGCCCAGAACCGGCTCCCCGATGAAGGCGGCGATGGTGTCGGCCCCTTCGCGTTCGATCAGCGCTTCCAACTCGCCCACCAGATGGGCGGTGAACTCCGCTTCGCTCATGTTGGCGTCGGGGCGGCGGTAGTAATAGGGCGCATCAGTGTGGACCACCTGCGCCAACGGCAGGTCGAACTTCTTGTGGAACAGCTCCAACCCGGTCAGCGAGCCGGTCACCAGCCCCGAGCCGTGATAGCCACGCCAACGCGAAATGATCTTTTTCTTCTCGGGGCGGCCAAGGATGTTGTTGTAATACCAGATCAGCTTGACGTTCGTCTCATTCGCGTCCGACCCGCCGAGGCCGAAATAGACCTTGCTCATGCCTTCGGGCGCGCGGTCGAGGATCATCTTGGACAGGGTGATGCTCGCCTCGGTGCCATGGCCGACGTAGGAGTGATAATAGGCCAGTTCATGCGCCTGCTCGGCAATCGCCTCGGCAATCTCGGTGCGGCCATAGCCCACGTTCACACAGTAGAGGCCCGCGAAAGCGTCGAGCAATTCATTGCCGTCGCGGTCAGTGATATGGCTGCCCTTGGCGGTCTTGATCACACGGGTCGGGCTTTCGCCGCGGGCGTGCTGCGCCAGATGGGTGGAGGGGTGAAAGAAATTCTCACGGTCCCATTGTTCGAGCATATCGTTCTTCAGCATTGGTCTTTCCTTTCTTCCGGCGCGGCTTTGCGCCATGTCTTTCAAATCTTAGGCCCAGTCACGGCAGACGTATTTGACTTCCGTAAAGGCTTCGAGCCCCAGCCGCGACCCTTCGCGTCCGATGCCCGATTGTTTCGTCCCGCCAAAGGGGATCGGCGCGCCGGTCACCTTGGTGCGGTTCACCGCCACCATGCCAAAACACAGCGCCCGGCTGGCACGGTAGATGCGGCGGGGGTCTTGGCTGTGGACATAGGCCACCAAGCCATACTCCGTGTCATTGGCCCGCTGGATCGCCTCATCCTCGCTGTCGAAAGCCGCGATGGCGGCCACGGGGCCAAAGGTTTCCTCGCGCATGATCAGCGCATCGGGCGGTACATCCGCCAGCACCGTCGGCTCAAAGAACAGCGGCCCCGCCGCGTGACGCTTGCCACCACAAAGCAGCCGCGCCCCACGGTCAAGCGCATCTTTGACGTGTTCTTCTTGTTTGGCCACGGCCTTTTCGTTCATCAACGGGCCGATGTCGGGGTCATCCGCCCCGATGCCCACGGTGAGCGCTTCGGTCGCGGCGGTGAAACGCGCGCAGAACGTCGCATAGCTGTCGCGGGCAATGAAGAAGCGGTTCGCGCCGAGGCAGTCCTGACCGGAGGTGGCGAACTTGGCCTTGATCGCCTCTTCGACGGCGCGGTCCATATCGGCATCATCGAACATGATGAAAGGCGCATGGCCGCCGAGCTCCAGCACCAGACGTTTCACGCTGTCCGATGCCTGACGGTACAGCAGCTTGCCGATCTCGGTGGAGCCGGTGAAAGAGATCGCCCGCACGCGGGTGTCTTCCATCCACGGTTTCACGATCTCCGGCGCCTCCCCGGTGACGACGTTGAACACCCCCTTGGGCAGCCCTGCCTGTTCGCCCAATTCGGCCAGCGCCAGCGCCGAGAAGGGCGTCTCTGCCGAAGGATGCGCCACCACGGTGCAGCCCGCCGCCAGCGCCGCCCCCGCCTTGCGGGTCAGCATGGCAGAGGGGAAGTTCCACGGCGTGATGAGGGCGGCCACGCCCACCGGCTCGCGCCAGATTTCCACCTCGGCATCCGGCAGATGCGAGGTGACGCCTTCGATGTTCGGGCGGCGGGCTTCTTCGGAATAGAACTCAAAGAAGGAGGCGGCATAGTCGATCTCGCCCCGCGACTCGGAGATGGGTTTGCCCTGTTCGGCGGTCATGATCCGCGCCAGATCCTCGCGGTTCTCCAGCATAAGGTCGCGCCAGCGCCGCAGGATCGCGCCGCGCTCTTGCGGCAGAAGGCCCGACCAATGGGGGAAGGCAGCATGGGCGGCATCCACCGCGCCGCGGCTGTCTTCGGCGCTAAGCTTGGCCACCGCGCCCAGTACCGCGCCGCTGGCCGGATCGGTCACGTTGAAATCATCGCTCTGCGCCCCCGCGACCCATGCGCCATCGACATAGGCAAAGTGGCGGGCCAGTGCGCCCCGCGTCAGCGCGGGCAGACCATCGGCGGGGGTTGGGATCATCTTGGTCATCGGGCACCTCCTTGGGATGAATTGCCCCGAAGGTAAGGCAGGAACCGGCGCGGGTTTGACCGAATATCAGCCGATCGGCAGGAGGTTTTGCGGCGCAGCCCCCGGCCCGCCGGAAAAACTACGGCGGCTCAGCTTTCGCCCTCGGGCAGGAGCAGCGACAGGGGCAGCGGTGCCGATTTGACCGATTTGGTGACGACATAGGTAAAGTAGCGGCTCAGCCCGGCCTGCTGATCCAACAGCGCATCCATCAGACGCTGGTAGCTGTCGATGTCGCGGGTGACGACCTGTAGCAGATAGTCAAAGCCGCCGCCCAAGGCCCAGCACTGCACGATCTCATCATGCTGCGCGATCACGGCCTCAAAACGCTGAAATGCCTCGGCCCGATGGTTGCCCAATTCGGCCTGCACAAAGACGGTGACATGCGGGGCGATGCGGCGCAGGGCGACATGGGCCTGATAGCCGGTGATGATGCCCGCAGCCTCCAGCCGCGACAGCCGTTCGCCGCAGGCGGTGGCGCTCAGGTTGACCTTGTCGGCAAGCGCGGATTTGGCGATGCGCCCCTCGCGAGAGAGGATCGACAGCACCGCGATATCGCGCTTATCGAGTTTGACAAAGCTCATATCCGCTTCATGCGAGCGCATGCCGGACTTGTCAATTGTCATGATTGTGGTGATCATCCAGATCATGACAAAATGGCGCCCAGACCCCGGATCCCTGACCCGTCCTGCCTATCGTTCACTCGTTCAGGCGATTGAAACGGCAATACAGAACGGCGTGCTCAAACCCGGAGACCGCTTGCCGACACAGCGCCAGATGGCCTTTGACCTGTCGCTGAGCGTGCAGACCGTCAGCCGCGCCTATGACAAGCTCGTCGAGGCGGGCAAAATCGTCGGAGAGGTGGGTCGCGGCACCTTCGTGCGCGCGGCGAGCGATGAGATCTCCATGCCCTTCGTCAGCCGCAAGGCCGCCGGGCGGTTGCTGGATATGTCGATCCTGAAACCTGTGCTGGATCACGCCCATGAAGAGGCGATGCAAAAGACGCTCCGTGCCATGGCCCGCTCCCTGCCCCGCGCGATGATGGGCGGGTTTCGCCAAGACCTCCGCGCCGGGGACAGCAGCAGCGCGGTGCGGCGCTGGCTCTCGCTCTGCGGGCTGGATTTAGAGGGGATGGCGGTGATCCCCACCAACGGCAGCACCAGCGCGATGACTGTGGCGATGATGACGGCGGCGCAACCGGGCGATCTGATCGTCAGCGAAGACATCGGCCATCACACCCTGCGCCCCCTCGCCCGCTTTTTGGGCATCCGCCTGCAAGGGGTGACCGTCGACGCGGGCGGCATCTGCCCCGAAGCGCTGGAGCGGATCTGCGCGAAAGAACCGGTGAAGGCCGTCTATCTGATCCCCAATGGCGCCAATCCGCTGGCCTTTACCATGACCGAAAGCCGCCGCGCTGCGGTGATCGAGGTGGCAAGACGCCATGACCTGCTGATCATCGAGAACCAGTCATGGGGGCCGCTGCAAGACGCGCCGCCACCACCGATGGCGGCCATGGCCCCGGAACGGGTGCTCTATTTCACCAGCCTCACGAAATGCCTGCTGCCGGGGCTGCGGGTCGGCTATCTGGTGGTGCCGGATCACCTCTGCGCCTCGGCGGCCAACCGGCATATGGTGACCAGTTGGATGGCCACCAATATGATGACCGAGATCGCCGGGCGCTGGATCGAAGAAGGCACCGCCGAAACCCTGCTCAACCGTCAGCAATTGGCCCTGCGCGACCGTGCCGATTTCGCCGCCAATGTGTTTCGCGGCCTCGACATGCGGACCAGTTCGAACGGGCTGCACCTCTGGCTGCCCTGTCACGACATTTACGAAGAGGCCGAACTGGTCAAATCCATCCGCGAAAGCGGGGTCGCCGTGGCCAACGGGGCCAGTTTCGCCATCGGCCCGCCCGACCGCCACCCGGGGCTTCGCGTCTCGATCGGGGGGCAATCCTTTCCCGAATTCGCCCGGGGGATTCGCATGATCGATGCAAGATTACGCAACAGGGGTAGGGCGGAATGACTGTGAGAGCGTCTCAAATTGTCATGGATCAATATTCACATTGACATGATTGGGATCGGTTTAAATGATCTAGCAGTCAGGACATTAGTTTCGCTGCGGCCTTTGTGCTGCGCGGGCAATAAATGAAAGGGAGACAGATGGCTAATTTCAAGACCGTTATCACCGGGGGTATCCTCGCAGCCGTGACAAGCGTCGCAGGCGCGGCCTCCGCCGACACATGGCGCTATGCATTTGAAGAGGCACTGGACGAGGTGCAGGGCAAATACGCCCAGAAATTCAAGGAAGAGGTCGAAGCGAACTCCGACCACGAAGTGCAGCTTTTCCCCTATGGCACATTGGGTGAATCCGTTGACACGATGGAACAGGCGCAGGCCGGTATTCTTCAGTTCGTGGACCAATCCCCCGGCTTCACCGGCGCGCTGATCCCCGAGGCGCAGGTCTTCTTCGTGCCCTACCTGCTGCCGCAGGACGACGAGGAACTGTTCGAGTTCTTCCGCACCTCCAAGGCAATCAACGAAATGTTCCCCGAGCTTTATGCAGAGCAGGGTCTGGAACTGCTCAAGATGTTCCCCGAGGGTGACGTCTGCATGACCACACAAGAGCCGGTCAAAACGCCCGAAGACCTCAATGAGGTCAAGTTCCGCGTCATGACCAACCCGCTTCTGGTCGAAAGCTACAAAGCCTTCGGCGCGACCCCGACACCGCTGCCATGGGGCGAAGTCTATGGCGCGATGCAGACCGGCATCATCCAAGGTCAGGAAAACCCCGGCTTCTATCTGGAATCCACCAAGATGTATGAGGTGACCGAGGTCATCACCTGCATCGGCCACAACAACTTCACCACCGCTGTGATGGCCAACAAGGATTTCTATGACGGCCTGTCCGACGCGGACAAAGAGGTGGTTCAGAACGCCTCTGACGCGGCATTCGAATACATCCTCGAATACCAGTCCGGCCTGCAGGAAAAGTCGCTGGATAACATCGCAGCGGCGAAGCCCGACATGCAGATCAACATCCTGTCCGAAGAAGAGCGTCAGCCCTTCAAAGACAAGGCCGCATCGGTCGAAGAAGCCTTCATCGAAATGACAGGCGACAGCGGCGAGGAAATCCTTGACCAATTCAAGGCCGACCTCGAAGCCGTTAAGTAAACGACTTTCTCACCCTCCGGCATCGCCGGGGGGTGACCTTATTTTGACGCGATCCATTTGAACCATCTACGGGATGACGCCGGTGACGGAAGACAACCACAGTTCGCAACTGCAATCGCAGACAGATACCACCGGCACCGATGACGCCCCCGTGGGCACCTATAAATCCACCCTCCCCGGCCCTCTGGGCACGATCGACAACGCGATCAGCTGGCTTGAGTCTGTGATGCTCGCCGCTGGGGTGTTGCTGATGGCCGCGAATACAATCGCCAATGTGGTGGGCCGTTTCGTTTTTCAAAGCTCGATCTTCTTTTCCGAAGAACTGAACAGCGTTCTGATCATTCTCATCACTTTCGCGGGCATTTCCTATGCCGCGCGGCATGGGCGGCATATCCGCATGTCGGCGATTTTCGACGCCCTCCCCCCGCGCCCGCGCAAAGCGCTGATGATCTTCATCGCCTTTGTCACCGCTGTCTTCATGTTCGGCCTTGCCTGGTACGCGCTGCAATACATCATGACTCAAGCTGGGCGGGGCCGCCTGCTGCCCGCGCTGCAAGTGCCGGTCTGGTGGACGCTGGTCTGGGTGCCTTTCGGCTTTTTCATGACCGGGCTGCAATACCTGCTGACAGCGATCAAAAACATCATCGAACCAGATATTTACCTGTCGACCAGCGTTCTCGAAGGCTACGACGACAACGAGCGGGAGGTCTGAGCCATGGCCGTCACCATTTTCTCTGTCATGGTCGTCCTGCTGCTGCTCGGCTTTCCCATGATGATCCCGCTGATCGTGGGGGCTTTCGTCGGTTTCTATTCGCTCTTCGGCGGTTTCGGCCAGCTTGAGACGATGGTGCAGCAGATGATGGCGGGGGTCAGACCCGCCTCGCTGATCGCCGTGCCGATGTTCATCTTTGCCGCCGACATCATGACACGGGGCCAATCCGCCGGGCGGCTGATCGACATGGTGATGTCTTTCGTCGGCCATATGAAAGGCGGTCTCGCGGTCGCCACTGCCGCGGCCTGCACCATGTTCGGCGCGGTCTCGGGCTCCACACAGGCGACGGTCGTCGCCGTCGGCTCCCCGCTGCGGCCCCGGATGCTGAAGGCGGGCTACAAAGACAGTTTCGTGCTGGCGCTGATCGTGAACTCCTCCGACATCGCCTTCCTGATCCCGCCCTCCATCGGGATGATCATCTACGGCGTCGTCTCTAACACGTCGATTGCCGAACTCTTCATCGCGGGCATCGGGCCGGGGCTGCTGATCCTCGCGCTTTTCTCGGTCTATTCCGTGATCTACGCCTACCGCCACAACGTCCCCACCGAAGAAAAAGCGACATGGGGCGAGCGGTTCCGCGCGGTGCGCCAAGCGCTTTGGCCGTTGGGCTTCCCGGCGATCATCATCGGCGGCATCTACGGCGGTGTCTTCTCCCCGACCGAGGCGGCGGCGGCCTGCGTTCTTTATGCCATTTTCCTTGAGATGATCGTCTTTCGGGAAATCGACTTTGCCGGCATCTATGAAACCGCGAAGTCGACCGGGCTGATTACCGCTGTGGTCTTCATCCTCGTCGCGGCGGGTGCGGCATTCTCTTGGGTGATCTCCTTCGCGCAAATTCCTCAAGCGGTGCTGACCGGCATCGGGATCGACAGCATGGGGCCGATTGGCGTGCTCTTCGTGATCTCGGCGGCCTTTTTCATCGGCTGTATGTTCGTGGACCCCATCGTCGTGATCCTCGTCTTCGTGCCGATCTTCGCACCGGTGGTGGACTCGGTCGGCCTCGACCCGGTGCTGGTCGGCACCGTCATCACGCTGCAAGTCGCCATCGGCTCGGCCACGCCGCCCTTCGGCTGTGATATTTTCACCGCCATCGCGGTCTTCAAACGGCCCTATATGGAGGTCATCCGCGGCACCCCGCCCTTCATCATCATGCTGCTGAGCGTCTCGGTTGCCCTGATCTTTTTCCCGCAGATCGCCCTGTTCCTGCGCGATCTGGCCTTTGCGAAATAAGAGGAGAGCGTCATGTTCACCCATATCCTCGCGCCCTATGACGGCTCGGTGAATGCCGACCGCGCGCTGATGAAAGCGGCAGAGATGGCCAAGCTGACCGGGGCGAAAGTGACGCTTTTGACGATCTACCGGCATCATTCGATGCTGGAGGCGTCGCTGTCGATGGTGCGGGTGAACGATCCGGGCAATATCGACGACGCGATGCAGGCCCATGCGACCGAGATTATCACCCACGGCAAGCAACTGATGAAAGACGCGGGAGTCGAGAATGTCCGCGCCTTCGTCCGCTCTGGCCGCCCCGCGCGGGCGGTGACGGAATTTGCCAAGAAACATGAGGTTGACCTGATCGTCATCGGCTCGCGCGGCCTTGGGGCCACGGGCGACAGCTATCTCTTGGGCTCGGTCTCTCACAAGGTTACGGGGCTCGCGAAATGCCCCGTGCTTGTCGTCTAGGTCAAAGGAATATTCAGGTGACACCCCCTGTGCAAAGCGAGGCGCTTGATTGCCGTTTGCGTGAAGATGACCCCGTGCGGCTGGGGGCGATGCTGCTGTCGACTGACATGACCTTTGAACGCGACGCCGCGCGGCTGATCGACCCGGCGCAGGCGGCGCTGCATGTGGCGCGGATCGCCTTCGAGAACCCCACCACGCCTGAGCGGCTGCGCGCCATGACCCCCGATATGGCCCGCACGGCGGCGCTCTTGGTGCCGGGCATCCAGCTTTCGGCCATCGCCTTTTGCTGCACCTCGGCCTCGGTCGCCATCGGCAACCCGGCGGTGCGCGAGGCGATTGGCGAGGGGCTGCCCGGCGTGCCCGTCATCACCCCCGCCTCTGCCGCCATCGCAGGCTTTGCCGCGCTTGGCGTGACGCGGGTGGCGATGCTGACCCCCTATCTGCCGGAAACCGCCGCGCCGCTGGCCACCTATTTCAACGATCAGGGGCTAGAGGTCATGCGCAACGGGGCCTTCGCATTGGAAGACGACCGCGACATGGCGCGGATCGACGACGAAAGCATCATAAACGGCGCCGCTGCGCTGGATGGCGCGGAAGTAGAGGCATTTTTCCTCTCCTGCACCTCCCTGCGCGGCGTTGACGTGATCGACCGGATCGAAGCACGGCTGGGAAAGCCCGTCGTGACCTCTAACCAAGCGCTGTGCTGGGCGTTGCAACGGATGGGCGGGCTTTCGGGCCGCCCCGATGGCTATGGCCGTCTGTTCGACTGCGACATGCCAAGCGCCCATGCACAAGGCATCATTCCGTGATCCCGGCCCCTCTGGCCGGATCGCATTATTCGGGTAACCAGACATGAAAGGGGCTGGCCTATGACCACTTATGAGGCGAATTTTACAAACAGCGAGTACCAGCGCCGGGTCGACCGAACGCGCAAGACCATGGCCGCGCGCAATCTCGATGCCATCGTCGTCAGCGATCCGTCGAACATGTCTTGGCTCTCGGGCTATGACGGTTGGTCCTTCTATGTTTACCAAGCGGTGATCCTGACCCATGAGGGCGAGCCGGTCTGGTGGGGCCGCGGCATGGACGCGCTCGGCGCCCGGCGGACGGTCTTCATGGAGGACGACTGCATTCGCGGCTATGACGATACCTACGTCCAGAACCCCGAAAAACACCCGATGGAAGACCTCTCGGCCCTGCTTAGCGAGATGGGGTTGGAGCAGGCGCGTATCGGCGTCGAGATGGACAACTACTATTACTCCGCCCGCGCACATGACACGCTCAAGACCAAACTGCCCAAGGCGACCTTCTTGGATGCCACGGCGTTGGTGAACTGGGAACGCGCGGTGAAATCCGAACGCGAGATCGAATACATGGAACGCGCTGCCCGTATCGTGGAGGAAATGCACGTCCGCATCCTCGAAGTCGCGGTGCCCGGTATGCGCAAGAACGATCTGGTGGCCGAAATCTATGCCACCGGCATTCGCGGCGCGCAGGGGTTCTGGGGCGATTACCCAGCCATCGTGCCGATGGCCCCCTCGGGCATGGACGCCACAGCCCCCCATCTGACATGGGACGACCGGCCCATGCAGCCCAACGAGGCGACCTTCTTTGAGATCGCAGGCGCGCATCGGCGCTACCAATGCCCCCAGTCGCGCACGCTGTTCTTTGGCGATGTGCCGCAAAAATACCGCGACGCGGAAAGCGCCGTGCTGGATGCGATTGATGCAGGTCTCGAACAGGCCAAACCCGGCAACCGGGCCGAGGATATCGCCAATGCCTTTAACGCCACGCTGAACAAGGCGGGCTTCGAGAAGGACAGCCGCTGCGGCTATGCCATCGGCATCAGCTACCCGCCCGACTGGGGCGAGCGCACCATCTCTTTCCGCCGTGGCGACAAGACGATCCTAGAGCCCGGCATGACCTTCCATTTCATGCCCGCGCTTTGGCTTGACGATGGCGGGCTTGAGATCACCGAGCCGATCCGCATCACCGAGACCGGCCATGAATGTTTCTGCACCACACCGCGAAAGTTGTTTGTTTCCGCATGACCAGCAATCCTATCACCCCGACCATCCCGCTCGACCAACCCGGCGCGCATCACGGTTTCCTGCGCCTGCCCTACAGCCGCGACGACAGCGCTTGGGGGTCCGTAATGATCCCCATCACCGTCATCAATGGCGGCGACGGCCCCACAGCGCTGCTGACCGGTGGCAACCACGGCGATGAATACGAAGGTCCGATTGCCTTGCAGGAACTGGCCGCCACGCTGGATCCGGCGCAGGTCACGGGTCGCGTCATCATCCTGCCGATGATGAATCAACCCGCCTTCGCCGCAGGCCGCCGCTGTTCGCCCATCGACGGCGGCAATATGAACCGCAGCTTTCCGGGCAGCCCGGGCGGCACGGTGACCCAGAAGATCGCGCATTACATCGCCACCGAACTGGTGCCGCTGGCCGATATTGTGCTGGATTACCACTCTGGCGGGCGCACGCTGGATTTCCTGCCCTTCGCCGCTGCACATATCCTGCCCGACAAGCGGCAGGAGGCCGCCTGCATGGCCGCGATGGAGGCCTTCAACGCGCCCTACTCCATGAAAATGCTAGAGATCGACAACCGCGGCATGTTCGACACCGAGGTCGAGGAACAGGGCAAGGTCTTTGTCACCACCGAATTGGGGGGCGCGGGCACATCGACGGCCAAGAGCATCGCCGTCGCCCGCAAAGGCGCGCGCAACCTGCTGATCCATGCGGGCATTCTGAAAGGGAAGCCGGAGGTGGCCGAAAGCGTGATGCTCGACATGCCCGACGGGCGCTGCTTCACCTTTAGCGAGACCACGGCCCTGTTGGAGCCGCTGGTCGATCTGGGTGACGCGGTGACCGAGGGTCAGCCCATCGCCCGCCTCTGGCCCAGCGACCGAAGCGGTCAGCCAGCGATCCTCGCCCATGCGCAGCTAAGCGGCATCCTGACCGCCCGGCATGTGCCGGGGCTGGTCAAGATGGGCGATTGCATCGGCGTGGTGGCGCAGGTGGTCTGAGCCACCCGCGCCCGCCTCATTCGTCGATGGGGAAGTAGCAGGCCGCCGGATGCGGCGCGCCCTCCAACGGGGGGCGCTCTTTCCGGCAAACATCCTGCACTTTCCAGCAGCGCGGGGCGAAGGGGCAACCGTCGGGGATCGCCAGCGGCGAAGGCAATTCGCCCTGTAGCTTGATGCGCTCCTTGCCGCCTTCGGGGTCCGCGCGCGGTGTGGCAGAGAGCAGCGCCGCCGTATAGGGATGGCGCGGATTGTCGAAAACCTCGTCCTTCGGCCCCTTCTCCACCGCGCGGCCGAGGTACATGACGATCACGTCATCGGCCACATGGCGCACGACCGACAGGTCGTGGCTGATGAAGAGATAGGCCAAATCCATCTTCTCCTGCAGGTCCACCAGCAGGTTCAGGATCGCCGACTGGATCGACAGGTCGAGCGCGGAGACCGGCTCATCCAGCACCAGCACCTTGGGGTCGAGCATCAGCGCGCGGGCCACCGCGATGCGCTGGCGCTGACCGCCCGAGAACATATGCGGGTAGCGGTCGTAATGCTCGGGCCGCAGACCGACGAGGCGCAGCATCTCGCGCGCCTTCTCCTCGCGCTCTTTCTTGGACATGTCCTTGCGGTTGATGACCAGCGGCTCCTGCAGGATCGTGCCGATCTGCTGGCGTGGGTTAAGCGAGCCATAGGGGTCTTGGAAGACGATCTGCACATGCTGGCGCAGGTCGGCCCAATCCTCGGGCCGCACCGGCTTGCCATCGAGTGTCAGCGAGCCTGCGGTCGGCTCCTCGATCATCGTGACCATGCGCGCCAGCGTGGACTTGCCACAGCCGCTTTCACCCACCACCGCCAGCGTCTTGCCGGGGTGCAGTTGAAAATCAAGACCTGCGACGGCCTTGAGCGTCTGGGTCTTGCGCAGGAAGCCGCCACCAACCTGATAGTGTCGCTGCAACGCGTCGGCGGTCATTACGGGGGCAGTCATGACGCGGCCCTTTCATTGGTGTTGAGCGGATAGAAACAGCGCGCCTTGCCCAGATCCTCGCCCAAGGGCGGCGGGTTCTCGGCGCGGCACTTGTCGTTGGCAAACTTGCAGCGCGGGGAGAAGAGGCAGCCCGCAGGCGGGTCGAACTGGCCGGGCACCACGCCGGGGATCGTCGGCAGACGTTTCTCCGTGGCCCGTTCTGGCAGCGCGTCCAGCAGCGCCGCCGTATAGGGATGGTGCGGTTCGCGGAAGAGCGGCAGTACCTGCTGCTCTTCGATCTTCCGACCGGCATATTGCACGCTCACGCGCTCGGCGGTTTCGGCCACCACGCCCATGTCATGGGTGATCAGCACCAGCCCCATGCCCGTCTCGTCGCGCAGCGAGGTCAGCAGGTCGAGGATCTGCGCCTGAATGGTCACGTCGAGCGCGGTCGTCGGCTCATCCGCGATCAAAAGCTTCGGCTTGCAGGCAATCGCCATGGCGATCATCACGCGCTGGTTCATCCCGCCCGACATCTGGTGCGGGAAGACCGAAAGGCGCTTTTCCGGGTCCGGAATGCCGACCTGCTCAAACAGTTCAATCGCCCGCTTGTGCCGCTCGGCCCGGTTCAGGCCGAGGTGCACGCGCAGGGATTCCTTGATCTGCCAGCCCACCGGGAAACAGGGGTTGAGCGAGGACATCGGCTCTTGAAAGATCATCGCCAGATCGTTGCCGACGATCTTGCGCCGGGCGCGTTTGTCCATGGTCAGCAGGTCGTGGCCGTCAAAGGTCAGCTCATCGGCGGTGACGGTGGCGGTCCAAGGCAAAAGCCCCATCAGCGCCAGCATCGAGACCGACTTGCCCGAGCCGCTTTCTCCGACGATGGCGAGGATCTCACCGGTGTCGACATCCTGATCGACGCTGTCCACGGCGCGGAACTTGCCCGAGGCGGTGGCGAAATCGACCGAGAGGTTGCGGATACGCAATAGAGACATCAATCAGCTCCGCTTCAGTTTCGGATCGAGGGCGTCGCGCAGACCGTCGCCCATGAGGTTGATCGCCAGCACGGTGACGAGGATCGCAAGACCCGGGAAAGTCACGACCCACCATGCGCGCAGGATGAACTCGCGCGCCTCGGCCAGCATGGTGCCCCATTCAGGGGTCGGCGGCTGTGCGCCCATGCCGAGAAAGCCCAAGGCGGCGGCGTCAAGAATCGCGGTCGAAAACGACAGCGCGGCCTGCACGATGATCGGCGCAAGGCAGTTCGGCAGCACGGTCACGACCATCAGCCGCAGCGTACTCGCGCCAACGACGCGGGCCGAAGTGACATAGTCCTTCTGCCGCTCGGAGATCACGCTGGCGCGGGTCAGGCGCACGTAATGCGGCTGAAGCACGATGGCGATGGCGATCATCGCGTTGGTGAGGCTTGGCCCAAGGATCGCCACCAGCACCAACGCCAGCAAGAGCGACGGGAAGGCGAGGATGATGTCCATGATCCGCATGATGATCGTATCGACCCATTTGGGCGCGAAGCCCGAGATGAGGCCGATGATGATCCCACCCGAAGCGGCGATGGTCACCACCACGATGCCCACGAAGAAGGAATAGCGCGCGCCGACGATCAGCCGCGAGAGCATGTCCCGGCCCAGAGGGTCGGTGCCCAGCACGTGCTTCCACGTCCCCCCCTCTTGCCACGCGGGCGGTTGCAGGGTGGCCGAGCGGAACTGCTCGGTCGCGTCATGTGGGGCGATCCACGGGCCGAAGAGCGCCAGCACGGCGAAGATGGCAAAGATCCACAGGCCGATCACGGCCCCGCGGTTTTCACGGAAATAGAACCAGAATTCGCGCAAGCGGCCGGGGCGGTCGTGCACCATTTCGGCTTCGGCAGAGAGTGCGTCGTCCATTAGCGTTTCCTGATCTTGGGGTTGATGATGCCGTAGAGCATGTCGACGGTAAGGTTCACGACCATGACCATGACGGCGATGAGCAGAAGGCCACCCTGAACCACCGGGTAGTCGCGGCGGAAGATGCTGTCGACCATCCACTTGCCGATGCCCGGCCAGCTAAAGATCGTCTCGGTCAGGATGGCGCCCGCCAGCAGCGTGCCGACCGACAGGCCGATCACGGTGATGACGGGGATAAGCGCGTTGCGCAGGGCGTGGATACCGTTGATCCGGCCCGTCGACATGCCCTTGGCGCGGGCGGTGCGGATGTAATCTTCGCCCAGCACCTCGAGCATCGCCGAACGGGTCTGCCGCGCGATCACCGCCAGCGGGATGGTCCCCAGCACGATGGTCGGAAGCAGCAGGTGCCGCAGCGCCGAGAGGAAGGCCCCGTCCTGCCCCGATACGATGCTGTCAATCAGCATAAAGCCGGTGGCGTTGGGGAAATAGTAAAGAAGGTCGATCCGGCCCGAGACCGGGGTCCAGCCCAAGTTGCCGGAAAAGACGATGATCAGCAGCAGCGCCCACCAGAAGATCGGCATCGAATAGCCCACCAGCGCGGTCGACATCAGCGCCCGGTCAAAGAACTTGCCCCGGTTCACCGCCGCGATCACCCCTGCGGGCAGGCCCAAGGCCACGGCGAAGATCATCGCGCAGAGCGACAGCTCAAGCGTGGCGGGGAAGAGCGAGAAGAACTCATCCCAGACCGGGCGTTTGGTCACGAAAGACGTGCCCAAATCCCCCTGTATCACGCCGGTGAAGTAATCCCAGAACTGCACATAGATCGGCCGGTCAAAGCCGAACTGCTGTTGCAGTTCGAGATAGCGTTCTTCGGAAATGCCGCGCTCACCGGCCATGACGACGATCGGGTCGCCGGGCAGCAAGCGGATAAAGGCGAATGATATCAGCGTGACGCCGATAAAAGTGGGGATGAAGGTCGCAAGGCGCGACAAGACATATTTCAGCACGGGAGCACCATCAGTTCCTTCGGAAAGTTGGTCAGGGATTTGTAGCCATCTTCGGTGATCAGCACGTCATCTTCGATGCGCACCCCAAAGTTGCCGATCTCATAGAGACCGGGTTCGTTGGTGTACACCGTTCCGGCGGGTAAAGTCATGTGGTTGCCGCGCATGATATAAGGCGCTTCATGCACATCGCGGCCCAGACCGTGGCCGGTCTTGGTGCGGATGCGGTCGGCAAAAGGGGAGGCTTCGAGCACGCCGGTCACCACATCGTCGATCTCATGCGCGGTGACGCCTGCGCGGGTGGCCTCCAGCCCGGCAAGATTGGCGCGCAGCACAGTGTCGTACACGGCGCGCCCCTCGTCGCTGACATGGGTAAGGAAAACGGTGCGGGTGATGTCGGCGGCAAAGCCGTCCTTGCGCGCGCCGAAGTCGATCAGCAGCGCATCGCCTGCTTTGACGCGATAATCCTCACGCGCCTTGGCATGCGGGCGGGCCGAGCCGTCACCGGCAGCGACGATGGGGGCGAATGACAGATCATCAGCTCCTTCGGCAAAGACCATCTGCACCAGCTTTTGTTCGATCTCTTTCTCGGTCTGGCCGAGCTTCACGCTATCCAGCGTGGCGCGCAGGGCGCGTTCGGAAATGTTGATGGCTTTTTGTAGGGCCGCGACCTCGGCCTCGGTCTTGATGATGCGGGGGGCGGAGATCTCACGCTCGGCGTCGATGATCCGCAGGTCGGGCTGCGCTTTCTTCAGCGCGTGATGCACAAAGACGCGCATCACTTGGCCCTCAACGGCAAGCGAGGTGATGGTCAGATGTTGCAACAACGCGGCAAAGGCATCGTCATAGCCCGTCTGGTCGCGCCAATCGAAAACGGCCCCGTCGAAACCGACCAACTCCCAACTGCCCAATTCAAGGTTCGGCACCAAGGCGGCGGCGGGGCCGCGGGCGGGGATCACCAGAACGAAGGGGCGTTCGTGGCTCATGAAGGCATGGTCGACGGCGCGGGTGAAATTCGGGCCGGGCACCAGCGCCACGGCATCGACCGATAGGTCGGCGGCGATATCGGCATAGGCCGACAGGCGATCATTCAGCGAAGGAGACATGGGCTGGCTTTCGGGCTGGCGAGGTTAATAAAATGGGGACGGCACATGATGCCGCCCCCTTTGGTCAAAGCGGCAGTGTTACTGCTTCAGGCCAACTTGGTTGAAGATGTGGCCACCCAGCGGGTGCACGACATAGTTTTCAACTTCGGGGCGCATGGTCATATAGACGACCGAATGCGCGATGGTGGCCCAAGGCGCTTGATCCTTGAAGATTTCCTGCGCTTCTTCGTAAAGCGGCGCACGCTCTTCTTGGGTCGGCAGAACCTTGGCTTTCTGGATCAGCGCGTCGAATTCCTCGTTGCACCACTGGGCGCGGTTGGATTTTTCGACACCGTCACAGCCCAGCAGAACCGCAAGGAAGTTGTCTGGGTCACCGTTGTCGCCGGTCCAACCCAGCAGCACGGCACCGTCACGGTCCTTGGACTTGGAACGCTCCAGATACTCACCCCATTCGTAGGAGACGATTTCGACATCGACGCCAACCTTGGAGAAGTCTTCCTGCATCAGCTCGGCCATACGGCGGGCGTTGGGGTTGTAGGGACGCTGAACCGGCATCGCCCAGATCTTCATCGACAGATCGCTGACGCCCTCTTCCTCAAGCATCGCCTTGGCGGCCTCGGGGTCATAATTGTCGTCTTCGATGGCGTCGTTGTAGGACCACATGGTCGGCGGCAGCGGGTTCTTGGCGATTTCGCCGGAGCCTTGGAATACCACGTCGATGATCGCCTGCTTGTCGATCGCCATGTTCAGGGCCTTGCGGACCTTGGCGTTGTCGAAGGGCGCGACCTGCGTGTTATAGGCCAGATAGCCCACGTTCAGACCTTCTTGCTCCATCACGACGATGTCTTCGGCGTCTTTCATCGCCTGAACATCAGCCGGGTTCGGATATGCCATCACGTGGCACTCACCCGCCTGCACCTTCTGGTAGCGCACGGAGGCGTCGGGCGTGATCGCGAAGATCAGGCTTTCAACCTTGGCCGCATCGCCCCAGTAGTCGTCGTTACGCAGGTAACGGATGACCGCGTCTTTCTGGTAAGCTTGGAACTTGAACGGGCCAGTGCCGATGGGCGCTTGGTTCACCATTTCAGGCGTGCCCGCTTCCATCATCGCGTCGGCATATTCCTTGGACACGATCGAAGCGAAGTCCATCGCCATATTCGCGATGAAGGGCGCTTCGGGACGGGTCAGGTTGAAGGCCACGGTGTAGTCGTCGACCTTCTCGATGCTTTCGATCAGATCGGGCATGGACATGCCGCCGTAGTATTCCCATGTGCCGCCCGAGACGGTGTGATAGGGGTTCTCTTCATTGCCCTGACGGTCAAAGCTGAAGATCACGTCGTCGGCGTTGAAATCGCGTGTCGGCGTGAACTGGTCGTTGGAGTGGAATTTCACACCTTTGCGCAGCTTGAAGGTCACGGTCATGCCGTCTTCGCTGACTTCCCAGCTTTCGGCCAGCGCGGGCACGACTTCGGTCGTGCCGACTTTGAACTCGGCCAGACGGTTGTAGATCGGGTGGCTGGAAGCGTCGAATGTGGTGCCGGCTGTGTACAGCGCGGGGTCAAAACCCTCGGGCGAGCCTTCGGAGCAATAGACCAGCGATTGGGCCGATACCGCCGAGGCCCCAAGGGCCGCCAGCATGGCACCGGTGGCCAATTTCGTTGTAAAAGACATAATATTCTCTCTCCTGGTTGGTTTGTTTCTTGGCAGCGGGGTATCCGCCGCAGGTGATACGCCCTTACGGGCGAGACGACGCGAATGCGGTGGCGACCGCCCCTTCATTCGGACGTATTCTATTGGCGCCAGCGGCCTGTTCATATTGCATCCGCCCCACCCAGAGCACGCGGGCGGGCCTGTCGGTCTTGTTGGACCACGAATGCGGGCTGCTGCCGAGGTAATGCAGGCTGTCGCCGGGCCGCATGATATGCTCCCCCCCATCAACGACCTGCGCGATCTCTCCCTCAAGGATATAGATCACCTCTTCGCCCTCATGGACGACCTCTTCCGAGGCATAGCCCGGCGGCACGTTCATGATGTAGGAGGACAGCTCATGGCCCGGGAAATCCGCGCCGATCTTTTCATATTCGATGGATGAGCCCGAAACGGCAAAGCGCGGACGTTCAGCCGCGCGGGTCAGGCTGTCTTGGGTCTTTGGCGTATAGATGAAAAAACTGACATCGACCTGAAGCGCCACCGCGATCTGCGACAGGGTGCCCAGCGAAGGCGTGGCCCGGCCCCGCTCCACCTGGCTCAGATACCCGACCGACACGCCAGAGGCTTCGCCCAACTGCTGCAAAGTCAGGGACAAACGATGACGTTGCTTGCGCATACGCGCGCCAAGCGTCGATACACTGTCGCCATTGGCAGTCAGCAAATTCACCCTCCCCGTGAACAGCGGCCCGATCTTATGCCGGGTATAGCCTTTTCATGTCTCGCTGTGTGAAATTAAAAAGGTTGAGGGTCAACAATAATTTTTTTACTGCACCGCGGCGCAGGGCGCGAGGCTGCGGCCAGCGGGGGTGGATGTCATTCTACTCAAAGGATTTTAGCTGTGCCCGGTCGATCCGCGCCAATTCAGACGCCGTCGGGTCAAGCGGGGCAAAGGAAACACTCAGCCCGCTGGGATGCCATTCGCAAATGCCGAATCCGGTCCCCTCCATAATACGCAGATCGCGAGTTTCGGTCAGATCGACAGTGGAGTGCAGCCCGTTGGAAATGACCACCGGAATGCCGTGCCAATGGCTCACCCGGTTCACATGCACATGGCCCGAGAGGATGCCCGCCACGCGCTGCCCCTTCAACATCTCGGCCAAACGCGCACTGCTCGCCCCGTCCAGGCTGCCCCATGCGAGGGCGGCGGGATCAATGCGCGGCGGGTGGTGGATCACCAAGAGTTTCGCCAGCTCGCCATGACGCTCAAGCGCGGCTTCCAAAAACTCGAACTGCGCGTCGTCCAGCGCCCCGGCCACCTTGCCCGGCACGCTGCTGTCCAACGTGATGACATGTAGATCGCCCTGCGGCGCGTCGTGGAAATAGGGCGCATCGGCCAGCCCCGGCGCAAAGACCGCGTTGAACCCATCGCGTTTGTCATGATTGCCGAGGGCCATCACCAGCGGCGCTTTCAGCGGTTCCATAATCTCGCGCACAAGGGCATAGCTTTGCTGGTCGCCGTGATTGGTCAGATCGCCACTGGCCACCACGAAATCGGGCTGGGGCTCCATCGCGTTGATCACCTCCACCACGCGGCGCAGGGTGGCGGGCGTGTCGCTGTGCAGATGCGGGTCGGCCAAATCGGGATGCGAGATATGCAGGTCGGTCAGGTGGACGAAACGGGTCATGGGCGTACTCCTGCGGCTGTCAGCAGGGTTTTCGTATAAGGGTGCTCGGGGCTGCGCAACACATCTGCCGCCGCACCGCTTTCCAAGGTCTTGCCATGCTGTAGCACCAGCACCCGGTCGCAGATCGAGCCGACCACCGCAAGGTCGTGGCTGATAAAGAGCATGCCGAGGCCCAGATCATCCTGCAGGTCCATCAGAAGGTTGAGAATTTGCGCCTGTACCGAGACATCGAGGGCCGAGACTGCCTCATCCGCGACCAACAACGCGGGGCGGGTGACGATGGCCCGCGCGATTGCGATGCGCTGGCGCTGTCCGCCAGAGAACTCATGCGGATATTTGCCCGCGTCCGCGGCATGCAGCCCGACCTGCCCCAAGGCTTCGGCGATGCGGCGGGGGATATCCTCGGTCTCACCATTGGCGCGCAGCGGCTCGGCGATGGACCAGCCGACACGGCGGCGCGGGTTGAGCGAGCCAAAAGGGTCTTGGAACACCATCTGAAAATCGCGCCGCAGGCTGCGCAGTTCTTGCCCCCCGAGCCCATGCAGATCGCGCCCCCGAAACAGCACCGCGCCCGCGTCCGGACGCTCAAACGCCATGATCAGCCGCGCCAGAGTGGATTTGCCCGAGCCACTTTCCCCGACCACGCCCAAAGTCTCCCCGGCGTGCAGCGAAAAGGAGGCGTTTTCCAAAGCCGTCAGCACTGGCGGGGCACGCAGCAGACTTTGGCGCGGCAGTTTGTAGCGGCGGGTCAGGTTGCGGACCTCTAAAAGCGGCGCGTCAGTCATGGCACCCCTCCGTCAGCAGGTGGCAGGCGGCGGCACGGCCCGCGTCGCTCTGCACGAAGGCCGGGCGCTGCGCGGCGCACTGGGGCAGTTCCACCGGGCAGCGCCCCGCAAAACGGCAGCCCTGCGGCAGCCCCTGCAGCGGCGGAACCGCGCCAGGAATGGTCGGCAGCCTGCGCCGTTTTCCTTGTGCATCCCGCCCCGCCACGCCCAGATCGGGCCGCGCACCCAAGAGCCCCTTGGTATAGGGATGGGCAGGTGTGCCCAGCACCTCTGCCGTGCGGCCCTGCTCGACCATATCGCCCGCATACATCACCACGATGTCCTCGGTCGCCCGCGCCACGGCGGCGAGGTCATGGCTGATGAAAACCAGCGCCATCTGCCGCTCCCGCGCGAGCCGTTGCAGCAGGTCGGTGATCCGCAGCGCCACATTGGCGTCGAGCGCGGTTGTCGGCTCATCCGCGATCAGCAGCATCGGGTTGCAGGCCAGCGCCAGCGCGATCAGCACCCGCTGGCGCTGGCCGCCGGACATCTCATGCGGGAACTGCCGCAGGCGACGGTCGGGATCGGGAATGCCCACTTCTTCGAACAGGCTCAGGGCGCGGGCACGGGCGGCGCTGCGTGTCAGCCCGTCATGCAGCAACATCGGCTCCATCACCGTGTCGCCCACCCGCCGCAGCGGGTTCAGCGCCGCCATCGGTTCCTGAAACACCATCGCCACGCGGCGGCTGCGCAGCCTCTGCCAATCGCGCTCAGACGCGGCGGCCATGTCCTGCCCGTCGATGCGTAGCTGCCCGGTCAACCGCGCGCTTTCGGGCGCCATGCCCATCAGACAAAGCGCCAGCAGCGTCTTGCCCGAACCGCTTTCGCCCACAACTCCCAAACGGTCGCCGCGCTCGATCACCAGATTGGCGTCGCGCAGGGCGGCGGCAGTGCCGAAATGGATCGAAAGATTGCTAAGCTCAATCATCGCGCGCGCACCAGTCGGGGATCGGTGATGTCGCGCAGCCCGTCGCCCAGAAGGCCAAAGCCCAGCACGGCCACGACGATGCACAGCCCCGGATAGATCGCCAGTTGCGGGGCGAGATACATCAGCGTCTGCGCCTCCGACAGCATCCGCCCCCAGCTCGAGGCGGGCGGCTGCGCGCCGAGGCCGAGATAGCTCAGCGCCGCTTCGGCAAGGATCGCCACCGCGAATTCGATGGTCGCCTGCACGATCACCGCCGCGGCGATGTTGGGCAGGATATGATCGCGGCTGATCGCGAAGCGCCCGCGCCCGGCGGCCCGCGCAGCGGCGACATAATCGCGCGTCCAGATCTGGTTCGCCGAGGCGCGGGTGACGCGGGCGAAGATGGGAATGTTGATGAAGGAGATCGCCAGCACTGCATTGGTCAGCGAAGGTCCGAAAACCGCCGCCAGCATGATCGCGAACAACAGCGCCGGAAAGGCAAAGCCCAAGTCGGCGAGCCGCATCACCGCATCCTCAACCCAGCCACCGAGTGCGGAGGCCAGAAGCCCCAGCCCCACGCCAATGCTGCCACCCAAGAGCACCGCCACCAGTGCCACGGTCATCGAGTTGCGCGCCGCCGCCATCAGCTGCGCCACCACGTCACGGCCCAACTGATCGGTGCCCAGCCAATGGGTTTGGGACGGCGGCGCGAACTTGGTGCCGATCGACATCGCCTGCGGGTCATGCGGGGTCCAGACGAGCGACAGCGCCGCCACCCCGACCACGAGGCTCACCAGCAGCGCCCCCAGCAGGAAATTCGCCGGAAGCCGCCTCATGCCCGCGCCTTCAACCGGGGGTCGATGACAACGTAGAGCAGATCGACCACGAAATTCGCCGTCACCACGATGGCGGCAAAAAGCATCACCAGCGCCTGCACCGTGGGCAGATCGCGGTTGGCGATGGATTGAAAGATCAGCCGCCCCAGACCGGGCAGGTAGAACACATTCTCGATCACGATGGTCCCGGTCACCAATGCGGCGAACTGCATGCCAACGATGGTCACGATCGGCACCAGCGCATTGGGCAGCACATGCCGCCAGAGCACCCGTTGTCGAGACAGGCCGCTGGCGCGGGCGGTGCGCACGAAATCCTGCCGCATCACCTCCAGCGCCGAAGAGCGCGTGACCCGCGCCAGTACCGCCGATTGCACCAACGCCAGCGCCACCGTGGGCAGGATGAGCGAGCGCAGCGCCGCCCCCGGATCGTCCCAGCCGGCAAAGCCACCCGGCGGCAGCCAGCGCAGCTTCACGGCAAAGAGCATGACCAGCAGAATTGACAGCCAGAAGGCGGGGACGGCGATGCCAAGCTGGCTCAGAAACATCACCCCCCAATCCCCCGCGCGCCCATGCTGCGCCGCCGCCGTGATGCCAAGGCCCAGCGCCAGCACCAGCGTCACCAGCATCCCCGCCACCGCGAGAGAGATCGTCATCGGCAGGCGTTCGGCAATGAGTTCCGAAACCGGCACGCGAAACGAATGACTGAGGCCAAAGTCCCCCTGCGCCGCGTTCCAAACCCAAGCAAGGTACCGCGTCGCCAGCGGCTCGTTAAGCCCGAGCTGTTCGCGCAGCGCCGCGATGGCATCCTCGCTCGCGTCCATGCCAAGGATGGTCAACGCCGGATCGCCCGGCAGCACGTTCATCACGGCAAAGACCACGAGCGAGACGGCGAGCAGGGTCAGCACGAAACCGAGCGTGCGGCGGAAGAGGAAATAGGCCACGAAGTCAGGTCCAAAAGCCGCGCCACCGGGGGCACCGCGGCCGTTTCAGGTCAGTCGGCGATGCGCACGTTCTTCAGCGGCATGTAGAGCACGGGCGAGGAGGACCAGTAGCCTTCGACCTCTTGGCGGAAGACGCCCAGGAGAGGCAGCTGGAACAGGAAGCCATGCACCGACTGGTCGGACAGCATCTGCTGGCCCTGCTTGAGCAGTTCGTTGCGCGCCTCGGGATCAACCTCAGTTTGGATCTTCTCCCACAGGGCGGTCATCTCGGCATTGTCGTAGCCGTAGAAATAATCCGGGCCGCGGGCGAAATTGCCCATGTCATTGGGGCTGGTGTGGGCGATGATGGTCATGTCGTAGTTCTTCTTCTTGTAGACCTCATCGATCCAGAAGCCCCATTCGACATTCTCGACCTTGGCGTCGATCCCGGCCTCCGACAGTTGGTTCTGGATGATCTCGGCCGAGCGTGTGGCGTAAGGGAACGGCGGCACGCGCAGGGTCATGGTGGCCCCCGCGACCCCCGCCGCCTCGAACATCTCCTCGGCCTTGGCACTGTCATGCGGATAGGCGTCCGTCAGGTCGACATAGGCGGTGCCATGCGGCGGGTAGAAGCTGCCGATCGGCACGGCTTGGCCATACATCGCGCCCTCGATGATCTCATCGCGGTCGATGGCGGTGGCCACGGCGCGGCGCACCTCGACATTGTCGAAAGGCGGCTTGGCGTTGTTCATGGCAAGGATCACCTCGCCCTCGGTCGAGCCGACGTTGACGCGGAAGCGCGGGTCGGCCTCGAACTGCGGCAGCAGTTCCGGCGCGGGGAAGCCGGGGAAAGCGTCGAGTTCTTCAGCCATCATCGCCGCGGTGGCGGCGGCCGGGTCTGAGATGAAGCGGAAGACCACCTTGTCGAGCGCCACCTCGGCCGCATCGCGGTGATCGGGGTTCTTGACCAGCGTCAGCCGGTCGCCGCGGGTCCAGCTGTCGAACTTGAAGGGGCCGGAGCCCACCGGGTTGGCGTTGTTGGTCTCCACGCTTTCCGAAGCCACGATGGCGCTGTCGCCCTGCCCCATGTTGAACAGGAAGAAGGCATCCTTGTTCGTGAGCGTGATCTCGACCGTTTGGGGATCCACGGCCTTGACGCTTTCGATCGGCTCGAAAATGTCCTTCGACGGGTTCACGCTGTCTTCACCCATGGCGCGGTCGAAGGAATAGACGACATCCTCGGCGTCCAGCGTGCTGCCGTCGTGGAAGGTCACGCCTTCGGCCAGTGTGAAGGTATAGGTCAGCCCGTCATCCGACACCTCCCAAGAGGTCGCGAGATTAGGCTGCACTTCCCCGTTCTCGGCCACGGTGGTCAGCGATTCGAAGACGTTTTGCGTCATCATGCTGTCGATGGAGGCGGTGGCATCCGCCGTGGGATCGAGCGACGTAGGCTCCTGCTGCATGCCGATGACAAGCTCGGCAGCGGCGGAAGCCGAGGCCATCAGGCCAAAGGCCAGCGTCAGCGCGGGAAGGGTTTTGGAAAGGGTCAGTTCGGACATGGGGCAGCACTCCTGTGGGTCGGGGCGTGTTCGGCATCACCGCATGCGCCCTTTGTGACAGACTGCGCCGGGCGGGGGCGTTCGGTCAACGGCTTTGCCGCGCCGGACGAAAATTTCATGCAATTGCAACAATATGGCGGATTTATCCGATTGCCCGCAGGGGCAGAGGCGGACCGCGCTTCGGCCCTTTTGCCCCGCCGCGGGCGGTGCTAGCCTCAGCGCAGAGAGGGCAGAGTATGAACAATTCAACAACAGGTTTCGATTGCATCGTGATCGGTGCGGGCATAGCGGGCGCTTCAATCGCCGCTGAACTGTCCAGCGACCGCCGGGTGCTGCTGCTGGAGCGCGAAAGCCAGCCGGGCTATCACACCACGGGCCGCTCCGCCGCGCTGTTTACCGTGACCTATGGGCCTGAGGTGATCCGCGCCCTCTCCCGCGCTTCTGCCGCTTTCTTTCACGACCCTGCCAGCCCGCATCTGGCGCATCCGCTGCTGGAACCCCGCGGCGCGGTCTTCGTCGCGCGGCAGGACCAGCAAGGATCGCTCGCCCGCACTGCTGAGGAGTTGTGCCCCCATGTCACCCCGCTGAGCGGGACCGAGGTCGAGACGCGCGTGCCGCTGCTGCGCAAAGGCTATGCCACCGGCGGGCTGCAGGACACTTCGGCGGCGGATATCGACGTGAACGGGCTGCATCAGCATTACCTCAAGACCTTCCGCGTGACGGGCGGCGTTTTGCAAACCAAGGCCGAGGTGCAAGCGCTTCGCAAAGAGGGTGACTGGCAGGTCGACACGAACCAAGGCACCTTCCACGCCCCGGTGATCGTCAATGCCGCAGGGGCTTGGGCGGATGAGATCGCCACGCTGGCCGGGTTGAAACCTGCGGGCCTCACCCCGAAACGCCGCACGGCGCTGACGGTGGCCCCGCCCGCGGGCATGGTGCCGGACCGTTGGCCGATGGTGGTGGATATCGACGAGCAGTTCTACCTCAAGGCCGATGCGGGCAAGCTGCTGATTTCGCCCGCCGATGCCACGCCCTCGCCGCCCTGCGACGCGCAGCCCGAGGAACTGGATATCGCGATCTGCATCGACCGGATCGAAACCGCCTTCGACTTGGAGCGCCCGCGCATCGAAAGCCGCTGGGCCGGGCTGCGCAGCTTCCTCCCCGATGGCGATCCGGTGGCGGGGTTCGATCCCGAGGGAGAGGGTTTCTTTTGGCTCGCCGGTCAGGGCGGCTACGGCATCCAGACCGCCCCGGCGCTGGCGCGCGCGGCGGCGGCATTGGTGCGGGGTGAGGAAATCCCCGGCGACATCGCCGCCGAGGGTGTCACTGCAGAAGCGCTGGCACGGGACCGCGCGGGGCTGGCTTAACCGCCCATCCCCGCCTCGGCCTCGATCTGCTTGCGCGACTTGCGCGCGCGTTCGGTCGCCGATTTTAGCTGACCGCAGGCCGCCATGATGTCCTCGCCCCGCGGGGTGCGAATGGGCGAGGCATAGCCGGCCTGATAGATGATGTTGGCAAAAGCCCGGATGCGGTTGTTCGACGACCGCTCATAGGGCGAGCCGGGCCATTCATTGAAGGGAATGAGGTTGATCTTGGCCGGGATGCCCTCGATCAGCTTGACCAAACGATGCGCGTCCTCGTCGCTGTCGTTCACGTCCTTCAGCATCACGTATTCAAAAGTGATCCGCTCGGAATTGCTGACCTTGGGGTAGGCTTTGAGCGCCTCCAGCAGCGCCTCAATGTTCCAACGCTTGTTGATCGGCACCAGCTTGTTGCGCACCTCGTCGGTGGTGGCGTGGAAGGACACGGCCAACTGGCAGCCGATCTCGGCGGCGGTGCGGTGAATCTCGGGCACGACGCCGGAAGTCGACAGCGTGATGCGGCGGCGCGACAGCTGGATGCCTTCGGGGTCCATCGCGATCTTCATCGCGTCGCGCACGTTCTCGAAGTTGTAGAGCGGCTCGCCCATGCCCATAAGCACGATATTGCTCAAAAGCCGAGTTTCATCCTTTGGCGCGCCGATTTCAGGCCATTCGCCCAGATCGTCACGCGCCACCATAACCTGACCGATGATCTCCCCTGCCGTGAGGTTGCGGACCAGCTTCTGCGTGCCGGTGTGGCAGAAGGAGCAAGTCAGCGTGCAGCCCACTTGACTGGATACACAAAGCGTGCCGCGCCCCTCTTCGGGGATGTAAACCACCTCGACCTCATGACCGCCCGCGATCCGCACGAGGTATTTGCGGGTGCCATCCTCGCTCACCGCACGGGTCACCACCTCGGGCACTTCGATCACAAATTTCTCAGCCAATTGAGCGCGGTAGCCCTTGGCGAGGTTGGTCATCGCGTCGAAATCCCGCACGCCCCACTGGTAGATCCACTGCCAAATCTGCCCCACACGCATCTTCGCTTGTTTCTCGGGCGTGCCATGGGCGATCAGCGCGTCGCGCATGGCGTCGCGGGTCAGGCCGACAAGGTTGATCGGCCCTTCGGGCAGCTTACGGGGAAGGGTCATCACGTCTTGGGTGATGGGCGCGGAAGCGGACATTTCAAAGACTCACTGGCTAGGGATGGGTCTCTATATAAGAAAAGGCGCGATTTGCAAAAGGGTTTGGCCGCCGAGGTCTGGGACCGCGCTCAATAGGTCTTCTTGCTTGTGCGCAACTCCCCCGTCGCGAGAACCGGCGCGGCATCCAGACTGTCCACGTTCAACATCGCCGCCACACGCTCCAACGACGACACCAGCTGCGCCTGCTCCCAATCGGCGAGATCCGCAAAGGCGCGGACGTAGCGCTGTTGCAGCGCATCGGGGGCTTCTTCCAACACATCCTCGCCTTGGGTGGTCAAGGTGATGTTGGTCTGGCGACGGTCCTGCGCCGAAGGCTGGCGCGAGACCAAGCTGCGCGCCACCAGCTTGTCGACCAAGGCGGTCACGGTGGCTTGGCTCACACCCATCTGATTGGCGAGGGTCTTGGCCGTCGGGTCTTTCTTCTCTCCCACGATCTGCAAAACGCGCAGCTGCGCAGGGGTCACCCCCGCGGCCTGCGCCAGATCGCGGGCATAGAGTTCGGTGGCCCGCAAAATGCGGCGCAAAGCGATCAGACTTTCGTCGACCCGGTCGGGATGTTTCTGCGTCATGGTGCATCATTGCACATTGGCGGCATTCTCAGCAATCGCTCAAAACCTGCCCGATCGCTTAGTATAGCTAAGCGAAGCCGCCTAATTTCGTTCGGAAAACGAAACAAATATGCACAGTTCTATGGCGCTTAAATCACGCTATAAGCGCATCTTGAAGTAATTTGCTTTGATTGTTGAAGTATCATCGCGCATGACTTATTTAGCCTATCGAAACAATCAGGGAGCCACGAACGGATGCAGAATAAACTCGACATGAAAAAAGCCCGCACACCCAAGCTGCGCAAGCCCAATGCCGAGGACGGAGCCGCCATCTGGCGGTTGATTCGCGACTGTAAACCGCTCGACGAAAATTCGCTCTATGCGAACCTGATCCAAGCCGACCACTTCCGCGACACCTGCGTGGTGGCCGAGTTGGACGGTGATATCGTGGGCTGGATCTCCGGCCATATGATCCCTGCCCAAGATGCTTTCTTTGTCTGGCAGGTCGCCGTCAGCCCCAAGGCCCGTGGCCTTGGTCTGGGGAAAACCATGCTGATGGAACTGGTGAACCGGGATGAGACCGAGGACGCCAAGACCCTCAAAACCACGATCACCCGCGACAACGACGCCTCTTGGGGGCTGTTCCGCAGCTTTGCGAACCACATCGGCGGCGATCTTTCCGATGCGCCCCACTTTACCAAAGACGCCCACTTCGAGGGCGCGCATGACACCGAACATATGGTGACAATCACGCTGCCCGAGGCCGCCGCGCTGAAACGCGCCGCGTAAACCGCAGCTGACAATTCACACGACAGACTCTCTAGAAGAGAAAGGAATTCCTATGCCTAAGGACATGGCACAGAACACGACCATCTTTACCCGCCGCGAGAGCGAAGCCCGCTCCTACTGCCGCGGTATGAACGCCGTTTTCACCCGCGCCAGCGGCTCGGAAATGTTCGATGGCGAAGGCAACCGCTACATCGACTTCCTCGCCGGCTGCTCCTCGCTGAACTACGGGCACAATGACCCGGACATGAAGCAGGCGCTGGTGGAGCATATCACCGCGGATGGCATCGCCCACGGCCTCGACTTTCATAGCGAGACCAAGGCGGCCTTCCTCGAAGCCTATGAGGAGAAAATCCTCAAGCCGCGCGGCATGAACTATAAGGTTATGATGACCGGCCCGACCGGCACCAATGCCGTCGAAGCCGCGATCAAGCTGGCGCGCAAGGTAACAGGCCGCACCAACGTGATCTCTTTCACCAACGGTTTCCACGGCATGACCATGGGCGCGCTGGCGCTGACTGGCAACAAAGGCAAACGCGGCGGCGCGGGCGGCGGCTCGCTGGCCGATGTCACCCACATGCCCTTCGAAGGCGCATTGGGCGAGAACGTGGACACGCTTGAGATGATCGACGCGATGCTGTCGAACCCCTCCTCGGGCATCGACGCGCCCGCGGCCTTTATCTTTGAGCCGATCCAAGGCGAAGGCGGGTTGAACGCGGCCTCCGACGCATGGATGCAGGGCATCGAAAAGATCGCCCGCAAACATGGTGCGCTGCTGATCGTCGACGACATTCAGGCGGGCTGTGGCCGTTCGGGGAGCTTCTTTTCCTTTGAGGCATCCGGCATCAAGCCTGACATGATCACCCAAGCGAAATCGCTTTCCGGCTTTGGCCTGCCCTTCGCGGCCCTGCTGATCGCGCCGGAGCATGACATCTGGAAGCCCGCCGAGCACAACGGCACCTTCCGCGGCAACACCCATGCCTTCGTCACCGCCCGCGTCGCGATTGAGAAGTTCTGGTCTGATGACACCTTCGAAAAGTCGCTGGCCGAGAAAGCCGTGCTGCTGACCACTGCGCTTAAGGATGTGGCCGATCTGGTCGACGGCGCCACGCTGAAAGGCCGCGGCCTGATGCAGGGCGTCGACGTCGGCTCAGGCGAGCTGGCCGGTGCGATCTGCGCGCGTGCCTATGAATTGGGCCTTGTGATCGAAACATCGGGCGCGAACGACGAGATCGTAAAATATCTTGCCCCGCTCACCACGCCGGAGAAGGTTATGCGCGAAGGCTTTGATATCCTTCTTCAAGCGACCCGCGATGTGACGGGCAACATGAAACTGGCAGCGGAGTAATACCGATGATTGTACGCGATTTTAACAAACTTCAGGGCACAGACCGTCACGTGGCGGATGCGAATTGGACCTCCACACGGATGCTTCTGGCCGATGACGGGATGGGGTTTTCCTTCCACATCACCGTGCTTGAGGCCGGGTCGGAACACACGTTCCACTACAAGCATCACTTCGAGAGCGTCTATTGCATGAAGGGCAAAGGCTCGATCACCGATCTTGCCACCGGCGAGACGCATGAGATCACCCCCGGCGTGATGTACGCCCTGAACCTGAACGACAAACACACCCTGCGCGCAGAGGAAGAATTGCACATGGCGTGCTGCTTCAACCCGCCGGTCACCGGCAACGAAGTGCACCGCGAAGATGGTTCCTATGCGCCTGCCGAGGAGGTCGCTTAAGTTTTATGACTCAACCGTCCCACACTGTCGAAAAAATCGGCGGGACGTCCATGTCCCGCGTGAACCAACTCAAAGATACGCTCTTTGTCGGTGACCGTAAGGGCGCGGACATCTATGGGCGCGTCTTCGTGGTCTCCGCCTTTGGCGGGATCACG
This sequence comes from Sulfitobacter sp. 1A12779, assembly GCF_043557315.1. Lineage (NCBI taxonomy): Bacteria > Pseudomonadati > Pseudomonadota > Alphaproteobacteria > Rhodobacterales > Roseobacteraceae > Sulfitobacter > Sulfitobacter sp. 1A12779. The sequence continues at coordinate 245,991 of NZ_JBIFFU010000001.1, read as the reverse complement.
AACCTGCTGCTGGAGCATAAGAAATCCGGCGAGCCGGGCGTTTACGCCCATTTGGCCAATGCCAGCAACGATCACGGCTGGCACGAGGCGCTGACCCGCGTCTCGGCCGAGATGCAGCGCGTGCACCGCGAGGTGCTGGAGCATCCCGGTGACATCGAACAGGCCGACGCCTTTGTCTCCGAGCGCACCCATGGTGCCCGCAACTGCCTGATTGACCTACAGCGCCTCTGCGCCTATGGCCACTTCCGCCTGTCGGAACACATGTTGCAAATCCGCGAGTTGCTGTCCGGTCTGGGCGAGGCGCATTCCGCCTTCGTCACCACAATCCTGCTGCAACGCGCTGGCGTGAACGCCCGTTTCGTCGACCTCTCGGGGTGGCGTGACGAGGGCAATGTGACCCTCGATGAGCGCATCGCGCAGGCGATGGAGGGCATCGACCCTCATACGGAAATGCCCATCGTCACAGGCTACGCGCAATGCGCCGAAGGTCTGATGCGCGAGTTCGACCGCGGCTATTCCGAGGTGACATTCTCCAAGCTCGCCGCTCTCACCGGCGCGCGGGAGGCGATCATTCACAAGGAATTCCACCTGTCGTCCTGCGACCCGAAGCTTGTCGGTGAACATGCCGTCAAGAAGATCGGCCGCACCAACTACGACGTGGCGGATCAGCTGTCGAACATGGGAATGGAGGCGATCCACCCCAAGGCGGCCAAGACCCTGCGCCAAGCCGACGTGCCGCTGCGCGTGACCAATGCTTTCGAGCCCGAAGACCCCGGCACGCTGATCGATGACCGTCAGGCCGAAGCGCCCGCGGTGGAAATCGTGACCGGTCTGGACATCGTCACGCTTGAACTGTTCGAGCAGGACATGGTCGGCGTCAAAGGCTATGACACCGCGATCCTCGACGTACTGACACGCCACAACGTGCGGATTGTCTCGAAAGTCTCGAACGCCAATACGATCACCCATTATCTGGACGCTTCGCTGAAAACGATGCGCCGGGTGGAGAAGGATCTGGCCGAGATTTACCCCACCGCCGAGATCACCACCCGCACGCTGTCCATGGCCTCGGTCATCGGGCGCGATCTGAACGGTCTCTCGGTGCTGCAACGGGGCCTCGTGGCCATCGCAGAGGCTGGCGAGACGGCGATCGGCGCGAGCCAAGGGCCGCGCAACGTGGACGTGCAGTTCATCGTCGAGCGGGAGAGCTTGCAACCGGTGATCAAGGCGCTGCACGGCGCGTTTATCGAGGAAGAGGTGGCGGCGCCGCTCTCGCGGGCGGCCTGACATCGGAATATACGACGTATCCTTAGCCGCGGCTCCCGAAAGGAAGCCGCGGCTTTTTCGTGCGAGGGCCATCGCCTGCCCGCGGGTCTGCGAACCAACATATTTTCGATACCACTTGATGCTTCAATCATGGTGTAAGCCCTGCGAAGTCACACACAGCCTCACCAAATCGCCTACCCGTGGGGCGGGCAGGCGATGGCCCGGCGCCTGCGGCTTGCCCCGGGCCCGGGTGGCACGTTCACCCCAAACAAAAACGGCCCCGCAATCGCGAGGCCGTCCCAAACTCTCAAGTCTCAGAGGCTCACCCCCCGCAGCGCTTCTCCGCATCTTCAACCGCAGCGGTGAAGCCCAGAAGCGAGAAGGTGTCCTTGGTCTGCGTCCCGCGCGAAGACTTGCCGACCAGCGTCGCATCCGCACCGCGTTTCATCGCGGCGATGATCTTGGCGTCATCCGCCGTTGTCGCGGGCCACGCCCATTCGCCTTCGGTGAACAGCTCATAGGTATTGCCCGAAATGCTCATCGTCACGGTCGAGCCCGAGGCGAAAGGATAGCCGCCGGTGAAAGCAACCTGACCCTTGGCCTCTGCCGAAGGGCGGTAGAATACCATCAGCAATGTCTGGCCCCGGTTCACAGCCACGACACGCCCATCGCGCGTGTTGACCACTTCCTTAGGCGTCGAGACGCCCCAGCATTCTGTCGGGTTATCTTCTACAAAGACGCTCCAGTCGGTCTTGGCAGCCACCCGGTTGGTGCTCTGCTCCTGCGCCACTGCGCCGCTCGCCACAAGGGCGAGCGCCCCAAGTGCAAGACCACATGTCTTCATCATTCCCATCTGTCCAGCCTCCAGCCGTCCTTGACCTCAACACGTCCACAGACCCCAACCGGGCAACCTCGGGCGGGTTGCTCTCTTGCGGGTGTCTGTTATCTGTTCGACACCAACCACAATAACGGCAAACGCGCGACCGACGAAACCCTGATTGGCAGGTTTTCGCCCAGAAACAGGATGAACCTCATGACCAAAGCAGCCCCCTTTGCGGAAATCTGGCGCGGACCCTTTCTGGAAAGCGTGCATTCCGGTCACGCCGTGATCTGCGACGCCAGCGGCCAGATCGTCGAGGCTTGGGGCGACCCGGAAAAGGTCATTCTGCCGCGCTCGTCTTCCAAGATGATCCAAGCGCTGCCGCTGATCAATTCCGGCGCGGCGGACAAGGCGGGGCTGAGCACCGAGCAACTGGCGCTGGCCTGCGCCTCGCACCAAGGGGCCGCCATCCACACCGACCGGGTGGGCGTCTGGCTCGACACGCTGGGTCTGGACGACGACGCCTTTCGCTGCGGCCCGCAGGAGCCCGCCGACCGCGACGCGATGGAGGGGCTGATCCGCGCCCATGAGAAACCCTGCCAGATCCACAACAACTGCTCGGGCAAACACGCAGGCTTCCTGACGCTGAACCAACATCTGGGTGGCGGTGCGGATTACGAAAAGCCAGAGCACGCGGTGCAAAAAGCCTGCCTTGAAGCTTTCGAGACGGTCACCCAAGAAACCTCCCCCGGCTATGGGATCGACGGCTGCTCGGCCCCGAATTACGCTTGCACCCTGCACGGTATGGCCCGCGCCATGGTCCATTTCGCCGCCGCGCCCGAAGGCTCTGCCGAGGCGCGCCTGCACGAAGCCATGCGCCTGCACCCCGAACTCGTCGCGGGCGAAGGCCGTGCCTGCACAGAACTGATGCGGGCGATGGACGGCAAGGTCGCCTTGAAGACCGGGGCCGAAGGCTTCTTCATCGCCATCTGGCCCGAGCGCAAACTGGGCATCGCATTGAAAGCCGCCTGCGGCACCACCCGCGCCGCCGAATGTGCGATCACCGCGCTGATGGTCAAACTGGGGGCGCTGGACGCCAACCACCCCGCCGCGCTCAAGCGGATGAACGCGCCGATCAAGAACTGGCGCGGGCTTGAAACCGGGATGCTGAAACCAGCGGCGGGGCTGCTTTAAGCCACTCGCGCTGCCGCTTGGATGAAACGAAGCGGCAGTGCCACGCGGGCAGGCTCAGCCCGCAAATTCGCTACGCGCATAGCCCTGCACGAACAGCAGCGCGGTCAGATCGCCAAAATTGATGCGGATGTCACATTCCGCCGCGACAGAAGGCTTTGCATGTAGCGCCACGCCCATGCCCGCGCGCCCCAACATGCCCAGATCATTGGCCCCATCACCCACGGCGATGACCTGATCCTCGGTGATCCCCAGCTTTGCCGTAATCTCTTCCAAGGCAGTCACCTTGGCCTCACGCCCAAGGATCGGCAGCCCCACATCGCCCGTCAGCGCGGCCTGTTCAACCAGCAGCGTATTGGCGCGATTCTCATCAAAGCCCAGCATCTCGGCCACTTTGGCAGTAAAGGCGGTGAACCCGCCCGAGACCAGTGCGGCATAGCCGCCATTGGCCTTCATCGTGCCCACCAGCGCCCCGCCGCCGGGCATCAGGGTGATCCGCTCAGCCAAGACCTTGTCGATCACGCTGGCTTCCAGACCTTTAAGCAGGCCGACCCGTTCGCGCAGGGCGCCGTCGAAATCCAACTCACCGTTCATGGCGCGGGCCGTGATCTCTTTCACGCGCTCCCCGACGCCTGCTTCATCGGCCAATTCGTCGATACATTCTTGCTGGATCATCGTGCTGTCCATATCGGCCAGCAGCATCTTCTTGCGGCGGCCCTCTGTCGGCACGATCACCAGATCGACCCCCATGGACTGGCAGCTTTCCCAGACATCCCAACGGTTTTCCGGCATCTGGGCCAGCGAAAACTCCGCCGCCTCATCCGGGGCCAGCCAAAGCGCGTCGCCCCCGCCCCAAGCATTGCGCAGGCTTTCCACCAGCGCGGGGTCGAGGCTGGGGTTGGTGGGGGAGGTCAACAAGATTGCCGTGAACATAAGTTTCCGATCCGCATCATTCGCGCCGCGCAAAGCGACATGACCGGCGTCCTAGCGTCATTTTGCGACTTGCACCAGCCCGGCCTCCCCGCGTATCCCGGCAAGTGGGACACCCTTCCCCAACGAAGGGCGAATATCTGAGAGGGTAGCATCAATGGCTATTGAACAACCGGCACCGCGCCCGGAAGCGAAACCTGTTGCCGTACCGGCAAACCCGCGTTTCTCCTCCGGCCCCTGCGCCAAAATCCCCACATTCGATCTGACCAAGCTTGGCGATGCCCCGCTGGGCCGCAGCCACCGTGCCGCGCCCGGCAAGGCCAAGCTCGCGCAGGCGATCGAGACCACCCGCGAAGTGCTTGGCGTGCCCGCCGACTACCGCATCGGCATCGTGCCCGCCTCCGACACCGGCGCTTTCGAGATGGCCATGTGGTCGCTCCTGGGCGAACGGCCCGCCGAGATGGTCGCTTGGGAAAGCTTCGGCGCGGGCTGGGTCACCGATGTGGTCAAGCAGCTGAAGATCGAGGCGCAGGTCCACACCGCCGAGTATGGCGAGATCGTCGACATGGCCGCGCTGAACTATGACAACGACGTCTGCTTTACCTGGAACGGCACGACCTCCGGCGTGCGCGTACCGACCGGCGACGTGATCCCGGCGGACCGCGCGGGGCTCACGCTCTGCGACGCGACCTCTGCCGCCTTCGCGCAGGACCTGCCGTGGGACAAGCTCGATGTGACAACCTTCTCTTGGCAGAAGGTGCTGGGCGGCGAAGCAGCGCATGGCATGCTGATCCTGTCCCCCCGCGCCGTGGAACGGCTGGAGAATTACACCCCCGCGTGGCCGCTGCCCAAGATCTTCCGCCTGACCAAGGGCGGTAAGCTGAACGAGGGCATCTTCCGCGGCGAGACGATCAACACGCCGTCGATGCTCTGCGTCGAGGATTACCTGCTGGCGCTGGACTGGGCCAAATCCGTGGGCGGCCTGAAAGGCCTGATCGCGCGGGCGGATGCCAACACCAAGGCCGTGGCCGATTTCGTCGAAGCGCATGACTGGATCGACTTCCTCGCCACCGATCCCGCGACACGCTCCAACACCTCGGTCTGCCTGAAGTTCACCGACGACCGCATCGAAGACGGCGCCGCCTTTGCCAAGGCCGTGGCCAAGCGGCTGGCGGATGAGGGCGCAGCGCTCGACATCGGCGCCTACCGCGATGCCCCTCCGGGCCTGCGCATCTGGTGTGGTGGCACGGTCGAGACGGCGGACATCGAAGCGATGCTGCCTTGGCTCGAATGGGCTTTTGAAGCCGAAATCAACGCGTGACGCGATGGTGCGCGAGGATCGCGCACCCTACTCCCCCCTCTCGTCGGCTGCGCGTTTCTGCGCACCGCTGACCCCGTTTATGAAGGACCAGAGAAATGGCCCCCAAAGTACTCATCTCCGACAAACTCTCCGAAGCTGCTGTTCAGATCTTCCGCGACCGCGGCATCGACGTGGATTTCCAACCCGATCTGGGCAAGGACAAAGACAAGCTGGCCGAGATCATCGGCAACTATGATGGCCTCGCCATCCGCTCGGCCACCAAGGTGACGGAAAAGATCCTCGCCAACGCGCCGAACCTTAAGGTGATCGGCCGCGCGGGCATCGGCACCGACAACATCGACAAGGAAGCCGCCTCGAAACAGGGTGTGATCGTGATGAACACGCCCTTCGGCAACATGATCACCACCGCGGAGCACGCCATCGCGATGATGTTCGCCGTGGCGCGGCAGATTCCTGAGGCAAGCGCCTCCACCCATGCGGGCAAATGGGAGAAGTCCAAGTTCATGGGCGTCGAGCTGACCGGCAAAACGCTGGGCGTGATCGGCGCGGGCAACATCGGCGGCATCGTCTGCGACCGCGCGCGGGGCCTCAAGATGAAGGTCGTGGCCTATGACCCCTTCTTGGGCGAAGAAAAGGCTGAGAAGATGGGCGTCGAGAAGGTCGAGTTGGACGAACTTCTCTCCCGCGCCGACTTCATCACCCTGCACGTGCCCTACACCGAGCAGACCGCGAATATCCTGAGCCGCGAGAACCTCGAAAAAACCAAGCCCGGCGTGCGCATCATCAACTGCGCCCGCGGCGGTCTGGTGGACGAGGAAGCGCTGGCCGACCTGCTGAAGTCGGGCCATGTGGCGGGCGCGGGCTTCGACGTGTTTGCAGAGGAACCGGCCAAGGAGAACCCGCTCTTCAATCTGCCCAACGTGGTCTGCACCCCGCACCTCGGTGCCGCGACCACCGAAGCGCAGGAGAACGTCGCCCTGCAAGTGGCCGAGCAGATGTCCGACTACTTGCTCACGGGTGCCGTGACCAACGCGCTCAACATGCCCTCGGTCACCGCCGAGGAAGCCAAGGTCATGGGGCCGTGGGTCAAGCTGGCTGGCCATCTCGGCGCTTTCATTGGCCAGATGACCGACGAGCCGATCAAGGCGATCAACATCCTCTACGACGGTTCGGTCGCCAAGATGAACCTCAAGGCGCTGAACTGCGGCGTCGTGGCGGGCATCATGAAACGCGCCAACCCGGACGTGAACATGGTCTCCGCCCCCGTGGTCGCGCGTGAAAAGGGCATCCAGATCTCCACCACCAACCAGGACAAATCCGGCGTCTTCGACGGCTACGTCAAGGTGACCGTGGTGACCGAGAAGCGCGAGCGCTCCATCGCGGGCACCGTCTTCTCGGACGGCAAGCCGCGCTTCATCCAGATCAAGGGCATCACCATCGACGCCGAGATCGGGGAGCACATGCTCTACACCACCAACGAAGACGTGCCGGGCATCATCGGCACACTGGGCCAGACCATGGGCGAGAACGGCGTGAACATCGCCAACTTCACCCTTGGCCGCCACACCGCCAAGGGCGAGGCGATTGCCCTGCTCTATGTCGATGATCAGGTGCCCGAGACGGTGATCGGCAAGCTGCGCGACACCGGCATGTTCCGGCAGATCAAGCCGCTGCAATTCGACGTGGTCTAAGGCCCGCACGACCTGCACAATCTGGAAGCGCCCCCTCGTGGGGCGCTTTTGCTTTTAGGGCATTGTCGGGCCTAAGCCTTCCCTTCCCCGCCGCTTTGCGGCATCACGAGGGGGTGCAGAAGGACAGGAACGATCATGCCCAGCCCCATCTATGCCATCGGAGACATCCACGGTTACGCCGCCGAGCTTGAGCGCGTTTTGACCTTGATCGAAGAAGACGGCGGGCCGGAGGCGCAGATCGTCTTTCTGGGTGATTACACCGACCGCGGCCCCGACAGCAAAGCGGTGATTGAGCGGCTGGCCCAAGGCAAGGCCGAGGGCCGCAACTGGACCTTCCTGATGGGCAATCACGACCGGATGTTCAGTTGGTTCATGGAGGATTTCCCCCGCCACGATCCGCTTTTGCTGGTAGAGCTTAACTGGCTTAACCCGCGTTTGGGCGGGGATACGACGCTGGGGTCCTACGGGGTTTCGGTCAGCGGGCGCGACCGGATGTCAGAGGTGCATGAGAAAGCCCGCGCAGAGGTGCCGCAGAGCCATGTGGATTTCCTCAAGACCCTCGCCCTGTCACATCAAACGCCCGACCTGTTCTTTGCCCATGCGGGCATCCGCCCCGAGGTGCCGCTGGACGATCAGCGCGAGAATGATCTGCTGTGGATCCGCAAGGAGTTTCACCAACACACCGCGCCCCACCCCAAGGTGATCGTCCACGGCCACACGCCGGTCGACAGCGCCATGCACTATGGCAACCGGGTGAACCTCGACACCGGGGCGGGCTATGGCAAACCGCTCTGCGCAGCGGTGTTCGAAGGGGAGGACGTTTGGGTCCTCACGCAACAGGGGCGCAATCGCCTGCGCCCCTGAGTGGCTCAGTTCCAGTCCAGCACCACCTTGCCCGACCGCCCCGATTTCATCGCGGCGAACCCCTGTTCGAAGTCATCCACCCCGAAGCGGTGGGTGATAATCCCCGAGACGTCCAGCCCGTTCTCCAACATTGCGATCATCTTGTACCAGGTCTCGAAAATCTCGCGGCCATAGACGCCCTTGATGGTGATCGCCTTAAAGACGATGCGGCTCCAGTCCACCGGCGACTTGCCCGGCGGGATTCCCAGCATGGCGATGCGCCCGCCCATGGTCATCGCCTCCACCATCTGGTCCAGCGCCTGCTGGTTGCCCGACATCTCAAGCCCGACGTCAAAACCCTGCTTCATCTTCAGCCGCGGGATCACATCGGCCAAGTCCTCCTCGGCCACGTTCACCGGCACCACGTCGGCGACTTTCTCGGCCAGCGCCAGCCGGTCGGGGTTCACATCCGTGATCACCACATGCCGCGCGCCGACGTGACGCGCCACCGCGGCGGCCATGATGCCGATCGGCCCCGCGCCGGTGATCAGCACGTCCTCGCCCACCAGATCGAAGCTGAGCGCAGTATGCACCGCGTTGCCCAAGGGATCGAGGATCGCGCCGATGTCGTCGGAAATCTCGTCCGGCAGCGGCACCACGTTGAAGGCGGGCAGCTTGAGGTATTGCGCAAAGGCCCCCTGCTCGTTCACCCCAATGCCCCGCGTCGCGGGATCGAGGTGGAACTTGCCCGCCCGGCTTTGCCGCGACTGCTTGCCGATCAGATGCCCCTCGCCCGAGCAGCGCTGGCCGATCTCCAGCCCTTCGACATTGCGGCCCAGCTCCACGATCTCGCCGGCGAATTCATGGCCTGTGATCAGCCCCACCGGCACGGTCCCGGCGGCCCAGTCGTCCCAGTTCCAGATATGGATATCGGTGCCGCAGATGCCGGTCTTGTTGATCTTGATCAGCACGTCCTCGGGGCCGACCTCGGGCACCGGCGCATGGGTCATCCACAGCCCCTCGCGGGGGTGCAGCTTGGCCAGTGCCTTCATCTCGTTCGTCGCCATCAGATCACCCCGCAGGCCTTGCCGGCCGTCTCGAAGGCTTTCAGCGCGCGGTCGAGCTGTTCGCGCGTCAGGGCCGCATTCATCTGGGTGCGGATGCGCGCCTGACCGCGCGGCACCACCGGGAAGAAGAAGCCCGAGACATAGACGCCTTCCTCAAAGAGCTTGGCGGCCATGTCCTGCGCCAGCTGCGCCTCGCCCAGCATCACGGGGACGATGGGATGCTCTCCGGGCAGCAGGTCAAAGCCCAACTTCTCCAGCCCCGCGCGCCAGTATTTCGTATTCTCGAAAAGGCGTGCACGCAGATCATCGCCGTCTTCGACCAGTTCCAGCGCCCGGATGCCGGCGCGCACGATGGAGGATGGCAGCGAGTTCGAGAACAGATAGGGCCGCGCGCGCTGGCGCAGCAGATCGATCACCGGCTGCGGCCCGGCGATATAGCCGCCGATCGCCCCGCCGAGCGCCTTGCCCAGCGTGCCTGTCACGATGTCGACCTTCACCCCGTGATGCGCCGGGGTGCCCGCGCCCTTTGGCCCCATGAAGCCGGTGGAATGGCAATCGTCGACCATCACCAGCGCCTCGTATTTCTCGGCCAGTGCCACGATCTCGGGCAGTTTGGCAAGGTAGCCGTCCATCGAGAAGACCCCATCGGTGGCGATCATGATGAAGCGCGCGCCGTCCTCGCGGGCTTGTTTCAGGTTGGCCTCCAGATCCTCCATGTCGCTGTTGGCATAACGGTAGCGCTTGGCCTTGCAGAGCCGGATGCCATCGATGATCGAGGCATGGTTCAGCGCGTCTGAAATGACCGCATCTTCCGGCCCCAGCAGCGGTTCGAAGAGCCCACCGTTGGCGTCGAAACAGGCAGCGAAGAGGATCGAATCGTCATGGCCCAGGAAGCTGGCCAGCTTCTGCTCCAACTCGCGGTGAATGTCCTGCGTGCCGCAGATGAAACGGACCGAGGCCATGCCAAAGCCCTTCTCGTCCATCGCTTCCTTGGCGGCGGCGATGAGCTCGGGGTGATCGGCGAGGCCGAGGTAGTTGTTGGCGCAAAGGTTGATGACTTCGCGGTCGCCCACTGCGATCTCGCCGCCCTGCGGGGTGGTGATGAGCCGCTCGCGCTTCATCATGCCCTCGGCGTCGATCTCGGACAGGGTGTCGGTGACATGGGACAGAAATGCTTGGGTCATGAGGCTCTCCTTTTCAGGGAGATTCTACCATAGCGGAGGCGATTCCGAAATAGAGGATTTCCTAAATGGCGGAATTTTTCCGATATTGCGGAAACTAGGCGTCTTGAACCACCAGAAAGGCGCGCACCGGCCCCTCGGTCGCGCGGATCGCATGGGGCACGTCGGCGGCATAGCGCGCAGTGTCGCCGGCCTGCAGCCGCTCGGTCCCGCTGCCGCTGGTGACCTCCACCGCGCCCTCGAAGACACTGAGATGCTCGCGCGCGCCGCGGGTGTGGGGCGCACTGTCGAGCACGCCGCCCTCGCCGATGAGCAATTCATAGACCTCGTGATGCCCGGCCTCCTCGGGCGGGGACAGGATGCGAATGCGGCAACCGTCGCCCAGATTGCTGATCGTCGGCACGGCGGCGCTGCGCAATACCTCGATCTGCGGCTCGCCGGGGGCGGCGTCGAGAAGGCCGGCGAAATCCACCTGAAGCGCGCGGGTGAGATTCCACAGCGTCGCGATGGTGGGGCTCGATTCGCCGCGCTCGATCTGGCTGACCATAGAGCGCGACACGCCCGAGAGCTTCGCCACGGCGTCGAGCGACAACCCCTGCCCCTGCCGCGCCTCTTTCAGGCGGGCGGGCAGCTGTGTCAGGATCTTGTCGGTGTTGTCCGTCATGGCGGATATGTCGCGCGGCGCCCCCTCCCTGTCAAGCTGTCGCATGACGGGACGTTTCTCCTGACTTTGCCGCGCCCGCCCCCCATAGTGGCGCCAACGATTAGAGGAGAGTTTCATGTCAGACGATATCGTCATCCTGAGCGGCGCACGCACCGCCATCGGCACTTTCGGCGGCGCGCTTGCCGCCATCCCGCCCACCAAGCTGGCCAGCACCGTCGCGGCGGCGGCGATGGAACGGGCGGGCGTTGACCCGGCGCAGATCGGCCATGTCGTCTTTGGCACCGTCATCAACACCGAGCCGCGCGACATGTACCTCAGCCGCGTCGCCGCGCGCGACGCGGGCGTGCCTGACGAGGTGCCAGCGATGAATGTGAACCGGCTCTGCGGCTCGGGCGTCCAGGCGCTGGTCTCGGCCACCCAGAGCCTGATGCTGGGCGATGCAGACTTCGCGCTGGCCGGGGGTGCCGAAAGCATGTCGCGCGCGCCCTATGTGCTGCCCGACGCCCGCTGGGGCCAGAAGATGGGCGATGCACGCAGCCTCGACATGCTGCTGGGCACGCTGAACTGCCCCTTCGGCACCGGGCATATGGGCGTGACGGCAGAGAACGTGGCGGATGAACACACGATCACCCGCGAAGAGATGGACGCCTTCGCCCTGCAAAGCCAAGAACGCGCGGCGGCGGCCATCGCGGCAGGGCATTTCAAGGACCAGATCGTGCCAGTCGAGGTCAAGGTGAAGCGCGACATGGTGCCCTTCGACACCGACGAACACCCCAAGGCGACCACGGCAGAGGCGCTGACCGGGCTGCGTCCCGTGTTCCAGAAAGACGGCCGCGTTACGGCGGGCAACGCCAGCGGCATCAACGACGGTGCGGCGGCGCTGGTGCTGGCCCGCGCAGAGGCCGCGAAATCTGCCGGGCTGACGCCTCGCGCCCGCATCCTCGGCTATGCCCACGCCGGCGTGCGCCCCGAGGTTATGGGCATCGGCCCGGTCCCCGCCGTGCGCCGCCTGCTGGAACGCACCGGGCTGAAGGCCGATGACTTCGACGTGATCGAAAGCAACGAGGCTTTCGCGAGCCAAGCACTGGCGGTGAGCAAGGAACTGGGCTTCGACCCGGCAAAGGTGAACCCGAACGGCGGGGCCATCGCGCTTGGTCACCCGGTCGGCGCGACGGGCGCGATCATCACCGTGAAGGCGCTGTATGAATTGGAGCGGATTGGTGGCAACCGCGCGTTGATCACCATGTGCATCGGCGGCGGGCAAGGCATCGCCATGGCAATCGAACGTATCGCCTAAAGGCCGGGGGGGGCCTCGCGGCCCCCTGCCCTAAAGCAGTGCATCAATCAGGGCGATTGTGGTGGCCCCGGCCACGCCAGACATCACCGCAGTCGCCGCGATATAGCGCCAGAAACGGGGGCGGCGCTCGGGCTGCTCTTCGGTCTGACGGTTCAGCGCTTGTTCGACCAGCCCGGGCAGGCGCGGGCCGAAACGGGCCATGACCATCGCCGTGTCGCGCAGATCAGAGACGATGGCCCGGGGACCGAGCGACTTGGTGATATAGTCGGTCACGATGGGGCTGGCGACTTCCCAGATGTTGATATGCGGGTTGAGCGAGCGGGCCACGCCCTCGACCACGACCATGGTGCGTTGCAGCAAGATCAACTCAGTCCGGGTTTCCATGCCGAAACGCTCGGTCACCTCGAACAGATAGGTCAGCAGCCGCGCCATGGAGATGCGGGTGGCGTCCATGCCGAAAATCGGCTCGCCCACCGCACGCAGGGCGCGGGCGAATTCATCGACGTCCTTGTCGGCGGGCACATACCCCGCCTCGAAATGCACCTTGGCGACGCGCTGGTAATCGCGACGGATGAAGCCATAGAGAATCTCGGCATAGACCCGGCGGGTGTAGCTGTCGATATGGCCCATGATGCCAAAGTCATAGGCGATGATATCGCCGTTGGCCGCGACCTTGAGGTTACCTTGGTGCATGTCGGCGTGGAAATAACCGTCGCGCAGGGCGTGCTGAAGAAAGAGTTGCAACACCCGTTCCGACAGCGCCACCCGGTCGTGCCCCGCCGCATCCAGCGCGGCATTGTCGCCCAGCGGCAGGCCATCGGCCCAGCCCAGCGTCATCACGCGGCGGCCCGAGTAATTCCATTTGATCTCGGGCAGTTGAAACCCGGCGTCATCCTTGGTGTTGGCCGCGAACTCTGACGCGGCGGAACTTTCGAGCCGCAGGTCCAACTCCCCCCGCACGACGCCATCGAAATGTTCGATCACCTCCATCGGGCGCAGGCGGCGCGACCCGGGCGAGAAAATCTCGGCCATGCGGGCAGCAAGGTAGAAGGCGTCAATGTCCTTGCGGAAGGCTTTTTCGATGCCGGGGCGCAGGACTTTGACGGCGACCTCTTCGCCGGTCTCGGCCAGCCGCGCGTGATGCACCTGCGCGATGGAGGCTGCGGCGACGGGTTCGCTGAACTCGGAAAAGATCGCGCTGACCGGCTCGCCCAACTCTTGCTCGACCGCGCTGCGGGCCAGCGCCATGTCAAAGGGCGGCAACTTGTCTTGCAGCACGCGCAATTGCACCGCCAGATCGTCGCCCACCACGTCGGGGCGGGTCGACAGCACCTGACCGAATTTGATGTAGGCCGGGCCAAGCGCCGTGAGCGCGCGGGTGGCGGGCGGCATCGTCGGGTCGCCCTTGTAGCCCAGCCATTTGAACGGCAGGCCAAGCGCGCGGGCCACAAAACGCAGCGGCGGGGAGGCATCGAAAGCATCCAGCACCACATTCATCGCCCCCGCGCGTTCCAAGGTCGCGCCCGTGCGGATCAACCGCCAGATGTTGTGCGGACCGCGCATCAGAGCTTCCAACCCGAATGCAGCGCCGCGATCCCCATCGACAGGTTGCGATATTTGGCCTGCCCAAAGCCCGCCGCGCGCACCATCGACAAGAAGGTCTCTTGATCGGGGAAATTACGGATCGATTCGACCAGATATTGATAGCTGTCGCGGTCGCCCGCGATGGCTTGGCCCATGCGCGGGATCACGTTGAAACTGTAGAGGTCATAGGCTTTCTGCATCGCCGGGTTGGGCAGTTGGCTGAACTCCAGCACCATCAGCCGCCCGCCGGGGCGCAGCACGCGGTACGCCTCGTTCAGTGCCTCTTGGGGGCGGGTCACGTTCCGGATGCCGAAGCTGATTGTGTAGACGTCAAAGGTGTTGTCGGGGAACGGCAGCGCCATCGCGTCGCCCACGACCCAATCAAGGCTGCCGGTCAGCCTGTCCGCCTCGGCCCGCTGGCGGCCTTCGACCAGCATCGGCTCGGTCAGGTCGAGCACCGTGGCATGGCCGTGTCCGGCACGTTTGAGGAATTTGAAAGACACATCGCCAGTGCCTCCCGCCACATCGAGCAGTTTCTGCCCGGGGCGCGGGGCGAGCCAGTCCATCATCGCTTCTTTCCAGACGCGGTGGATCCCCATGCTCATCACATCGTTCATGATGTCGTATTTGCTGGCGACGGAGTTGAACACACCCTGCACGCGCCCGGCCTTTTCATGTTCGGGCACGGTCTCGAAACCGAAATGGGTTGTTTTGTCAGCGTCCTGGGTCATCTGCTCTTGCGATCCTCTGGTTCTGTCCCTTGTTATAGGGTGCCGGGGGGCAGGGACAATGCGTGCCTTTTGTCACAGGCAAGCCAGAGGGGAAACCGAGATGCCGGAACTGCCAGAGGTCGAAACCGTCCGCCGGGGGCTGGCCCCCGCGATGGAGGGCCAAGTGATCGCCCGCGCCGAGGTGAACCGCCCCGATCTGCGCTGGCCCTTCCCCGAGCGGATGGCGGAGCGGCTGACCGGGCAGCGCGTCGGGCTGCTGCGGCGGCGGTCGAAATACATCCTCGCCGATCTGGCGAGCGGGGAATCGCTCTTGGTGCATTTGGGCATGTCCGGGCGGATGCTGGTTTCGGGCGACCCTCTGGGGCAATTTCAGCACAACCACCCCGCACCCGAGAAACATGACCATGTCGTGTTGCATATGGGTAACGGTGCGCGGATCACCTTTAACGACCCGCGCCGTTTCGGCGCGATGGATTTGATGCCCACCGCCGGGGCCGAGACGCATAAGCTGCTGGCCTCGCTCGGGCCGGAACCCTTGGGCAACGACTTTCACGAAGCGCATCTGGTCGCCGCGCTGAAAGGCCGCAACACGCCGATCAAATCGGCGCTGCTGGATCAACGGATCGTGGCGGGTTTGGGAAACATCTACGTCTGCGAAGCGCTTTACCGCGCGGGGATTCACCCGGCCCGCAAGGCCGGGCGCATCTCGGCCAGCCGCGCGGCCGGGCTGGTGCCGATCATCCGCCAAGTGCTGGCCGATGCGATCACGGCGGGGGGATCGTCGCTCAAGGATTTTCGGCAGGCGGATGGCGAATTGGGCTATTTCCAACACAGTTTCGACGTCTATGGCCGCGAGGGCCAAGCCTGCCGCAGACCGGGCTGCGACGGGGCAATCGCGCGCATCGTGCAAAGCGGGCGCTCTTCCTTCTATTGTCCGCGTTGCCAAAGATAACTTGAAACATGGGGGTGCCGTGGTATGCACATTCCCCTGAGCGCAACAACAAAGAGCATTCTTGATGGCTTACGAAACGATCATCGTGGACGTGGACAACCATGTGGCCCTGATCACCCTGAACCGCCCGGATGCGCTGAACGCGCTCAACGAGGCGCTGCTGGGTGAACTCGCCAAGGCGCTGAAAAGCGCGCAGGAAAACGACAAGGTCCGCTGCATCGTCATCACCGGCTCGGAGAAGGCATTCGCCGCCGGGGCCGATATCGCGATGATGCGCGAGAAAAGCTTTGTCGACGTCTTCATGGGGGATCTTTTCACGCCCGAGACCGATCAGATTCTGCGCGTGCGCAAGCCGATCATCGCCGCTGTGTCGGGCTATGCCCTCGGCGGGGGCTGCGAGTTGGCGATGATGTGCGACTTCATCATCTGTTCGGAAAGCGCCAAGTTCGGCCAGCCCGAGATCAACCTCGGTGTCGTGGCGGGCATCGGCGGCACCCAGCGTCTGACCCGTCTGGTAGGCAAGTCCAAAGCGATGGATATGAACCTCACGGGCCGCTTCATGGATGCCGAAGAAGCCGAACGCTCGGGCCTCGTGTCGCGCGTGGTGCCGGTGAAAAAGCTGATGGAAGAGGCGATGGGCGCCGCAGCCAAGATCGCCGAGAAATCCATGATCTCGGCCACCGTGGTCAAGGAATGCGTGAACCGCGCCTATGAGGTGCCGCTGAGCGAGGGGCTGCTGTTCGAACGCCGCATGTTCCATTCGCTGTTCAACACCGAAGACCAGAAAGAAGGCATGTCCGCCTTCCTCGAAAAGCGCGAAGCGCAATTCCGCGACAAATAAGCGTCGCCCCCGGCGCGGCTTGCATTGCCGCGCCCGCTGCCTTATAGGCGGCACCAATACATGCGCGTGCAGCCCGCTCTGGCTAGAATCACCTACCCTAAGGGGGTCCGGATTTCCGGTCGGGTTGGCGTCACGCATTGCTACGCAACATATGAACCCGAAGGCTGATACTCATGGCAAACACCCGTCAATCCGCAAAGCGCGCCCGTCAAAACGAAAAGCGTTTTGCGATCAACAAAGCACGCCGTTCGCGCATCCGCACCTACCTGCGCAAGGTCGAAGAGGCGATCACCTCTGGTGATAAAGAAGCCGCCACCGCCGCTCTGAAAGCCGCCCAGCCCGAGCTGATGCGCGGCGTCACCAAAGGCGTTTTCCACAAGAATACCGCGTCGCGCAAAATGTCGCGCCTGTCCGCGCGGGTCAAAGCACTGGGGTAATTTGGCTTCATCGCCAAGCCCTTAGAAACACAAGAGGCGCCGCATTGCGGCGCCTTTTTTCGTGCGGGTGCAGCGAAAAAAACACGCCAGAGATTCTTTTCCGGCAATCTCTGAGTCAAGATGGAAGATATGTTGAAGCGAACCGGAAACACTTGCTACCAAAGGTCCAGCGATTCATTTCGCTTGGGGGGACAGGCCCTGAACACGGCGTCAGCCAACTGGCAGAATGCCAAATTCAGGGGGGTGCAAGTGACCGTTCACAGACGGTCCCGCGCACCATCGTGAATGCTGCTGCCAGCACGTTTACCCTGTCGATGAGAACACGAACGGTTCGTTCAGCGCCTCTTGCGCCGGTTTACGGCACAGCAGGCTCATGGGCAGGCCATTCTTTGAAAGTCCGAAGGACACAGGTCGGTCATCCGCGTGGGACCGGGTGGATGACCTGTTGCCGGGTGAAACAATATTAAGGGCCGGGATCCACTCGGCCTCTGTGCGAAGAGCAAAGCGGGACGTAAGGCACGATGACATTAGATCACTGGGGCGAGATCAAAGAGCGGCTTCTAAAGACCGTGGGGCAGAACAACTACACCACCTGGATTGAACCGCTTGTGCCCGGCGCCGTCGAAGACGGAATCGTGACACTCAAAGTGCCGACGAATTTCTTCGGCAACTACGTCAGCCAGAACTTCTCGGACCTGATTCTGCATGAGATCAACGCGACCGGCACCGATGCCACGCGTCTGAACTTTGCCCTGAATCAGCAGCCTACTCCTGCCGCCGAAAAGCCCGCCCCGGCTGCGCGTCAGACTTCGGCTGCCGCGAAACCTGCCGCCAATTCGCAGCTCAGCACCGCCCCGCTCGACCCGCGCTTCAGCTTTGACAATTTCGTCGTCGGCAAGCCCAACGAACTGGCCCATGCCGCCGCCCGCCGTGTCGCCGAAGGCGGCCCCGTCACCTTCAACCCGCTGTTCCTTTATGGTGGCGTCGGCCTTGGTAAGACCCACCTGATGCACGCGATTGCCCGCGAATTGCATGAGCGCAAGCCCGAGATGAACGTGCTCTACCTCTCGGCTGAACAGTTCATGTACCGTTTCGTGCAGGCCCTGCGCGACCGTAAGATGATGGATTTCAAGGAAATCTTCCGCTCCGTCGACGTGCTGATGGTTGATGACGTGCAGTTCATCGCGGGCAAGGATTCCACGCAGGAAGAGTTCTTTCACACGTTCAACGCGCTGGTGGACCAGCACAAGCAAATCATCATCTCCGCCGACCGCGCCCCGGGTGAGATCAAAGACCTCGAAGACCGCGTGAAATCGCGCCTGCAATGCGGCTTGATCGTGGACCTGCACCCCACGGACTACGAGTTGCGCCTCGGCATTCTGCAAAGCAAGGTCGACGTGCAGCGCAAGACCTACCCCGACCTCGAAGTGGCCGACGGCGTGTTGGAATTCCTCGCGCATCGCATCACCTCCAACGTCCGTGTGCTCGAAGGTGCGCTGACCCGTCTCTTCGCCTTCGCCTCGCTGGTGGGCCGCGAGATCGACATGGGGCTGACGCAGGATTGTCTGGCCGACGTGCTGCGCGCCTCGGAGCGCAAGATTTCGGTCGAGGAAATTCAGCGCAAGGTTTCCGACCACTATAACATCCGCCTGAGCGACATGATCGGCCCCAAGCGTCTGCGCAGCTACGCGCGCCCGCGGCAGGTGGCGATGTATCTGTGCAAGCAGATGACCAGCCGCTCCCTGCCCGAGATCGGCCGCCGCTTCGGTGGGCGCGACCATACCACCGTCATGCACGGGGTGCGCCGGATCGAAGAACTCAAGGTCTCGGACGGGCAGATCGCCGAAGATCTGGAACTGCTGCGCCGGGCGCTCGAATCCTAATCATAGCGGCCTGAGGGTTGTCCTCAGGACACGGTCAAACAGCGATCGGGGGCGCAGCTTGCGCCCCTCTTGCATTCACTTCAACAAAGCCACAAAAGTTCTTGTGTAAGCGTGGGAACCGGGTAGTTTGCCTCTCCCGGCAGTCGGTATGGGAGAAGGCATATGAAATTCAGCATCGAACGCGCGGCACTGCTCAAAGCCGTTTCGCAAGCCCAATCCGTGGTCGAGCGCCGCAATACCATTCCGATCCTCGCCAACGTGCTGATCGAGGCCGAGGGCAGCGATGTCTCCTTCCGCGCCACCGATCTGGATATCGAGGTGGTCGACAAGGTCGCAGCCCAAGTCGAACGCGCAGGTGCCACCACCGTCTCGGCCACGCTGCTGCATGAAATCGTGCGCAAGCTGCCCGACGGCGCGCTGATCAGCCTCACCGCCGATACCGCCGCAGGCCGCCTGACGGTCGAAGCGGGCCGCTCCAACTTCTCATTGGCCACGCTGCCGCGGGAGGATTTCCCGGTCATGGCGTCGTCCGAGTACGCCTCGAACTTCTCGGCTCCGGCCCCGGTGCTGCGCCGCCTGTTCGACAAGTCCAAATTCGCCATCTCCACCGAAGAGACGCGCTATTACCTCAACGGTGTCTACCTGCATGTGGCGGATGCCGAGGGCGGCAAGGCCCTGCGCTGCGTGGCGACCGACGGTCACCGTCTGGCCCGGATCGACGCCGAGATGCCCGAGGGCGCGTCTGAGATGCCCGGCGTGATCGTGCCCCGCAAGACCGTGGGCGAGCTGCGCAAACTGCTTGACGATGATGAGATGGAAATCGCGGTATCCGTGTCCGAGACCAAGATCCGTTTCGCCACTCCGGCCATCACCCTGACCTCCAAGGTCATCGACGGCACCTTCCCCGACTACACCCGCGTGATCCCGCAGGGGAACACCCGCAAGATGGAAGTCGACGCTGCCGATTTTGCCCGCGCGGTGGACCGGGTGGCGACCGTCTCTTCCGAGCGCTCCCGCGCCGTGAAACTGCAACTCGACGAAGACCGTCTGGTGCTCTCGGTCAACGCGCCGGACAGCGGTGCGGCCGAAGAAGAGCTTGCCGTGGCCTACGGCGACGAGCGGCTCGAGATCGGCTTCAACGCGAAATACCTGCTGGAGATCGCAAGTCAGGTGGACCGCGAAAACGCCGTTTTCCTGTTCAACTCCTCGGGCGATCCGACCCTGATGCGCGAGGGCACCGACACCTCGGCGGTCTATGTCGTCATGCCGATGCGCGTGTGACGCTGGCGGAAATTTTCACAATTTCCGCGCCGTTTTCTTTCCAAGAAAACGGGGTCTGAATGGCGCAGCTGTATCTTTCCAACCTTGGCCTGTCGCATTTCCGCTCGCACAAACGCGCGGTGATCGAGGTCGACGCGCGCCCCGTGGCGCTCTACGGCCCCAACGGCGCTGGCAAGACCAATGTGATCGAGGCGATCTCGCTCCTGTCGCCCGGACGCGGGCTGCGCCGCAGCAGCGCGCAAGACATGACCCGCCGTCCCGAGGCTCTGGGATGGAAAATCACCGGGGTCTTGCATGGGCCAAGCGTGCTGCACGAGGTCGAGATCTGGTCCGAAGGCGGAGCCGCCCGGCAGACTAAGATCGACGGCAAGGCTGCGGCCCAGACAGCGCTTGGCCGCATTGCCCGCGTGCTCTGGCTCATCCCCGCGATGGACCGGCTCTGGATCGAGGGCGCCGAGGGGCGGCGGCGGTTTCTCGATCGGGTGACGCTCTCGATGCTGCCCGACCATGCCGAATTGTCGCTGAGCTACGAGAAAGCCATGCGCGAGCGCAACCGCCTGCTAAAGGACATGGTGCGCGAGCCTGCGTGGTACGCCGCCCTCGAAGACCGCATGGCCGAGACCGGGGCGCAGATCCACGCCAACCGGCAACAGGCCCTCACGGCACTCGCGAGCGCGCAGGAGGAGGCGCAGACCGCCTTCCCCATCGCCACGCTGATGCTGCAAAACGACATGCCCGACAGTGCCGAGGGGCTGCGCCGGGCGCTGTCGGACAACCGGATGCGCGATGTCGCCGCCGGCCGCACGCTGATCGGCCCGCACCGCGCCGATCTGGAGGGCACCTATGCCGCCAAGGGCATCGCCGCGCGGGATTGCTCGACCGGGGAACAGAAGGCGCTGCTGGTCTCGCTCATCCTCGCCAATGCCCGCGCCATCGCCGCCGATTTCGGCGCGCCGCCAATCCTGCTGCTGGACGAAGTGGCCGCGCATCTCGACGCGGGCCGCCGTGCGGCGCTTTACGACGAGATCACGGCACTTGGCGCGCAGGCTTGGATGACCGGCACGGGGCCGGAGCTTTTCGACAGCCTCGGGGACCGCGCGCAATACGTGGAAGTGACCGAGGATGACGGCCTGTCGCAGGTGGTGCGGCAACCATGACCCTATTGCCCACCGACCTGCTGCTCTACTGCGGCGCTCTGCTGATCCTGTTTCTCACCCCCGGCCCGGTCTGGCTGGCGATGATGGCCCGGGCGCTTTCGGGCGGGTTTCAGGCGGCGTGGCCGCTGGCGCTTGGCGTGGCGATCGGTGACATGCTCTGGCCGCTGGTGGCGATCTTGGGGATCACTTGGATCGTCTCGGCCTTCGACACGCTTATGGAGGTGCTGCGCTGGACCGCTGCACTGGTGTTCATCGCCATGGGGCTGGGCCTGATCCGGCAGGCGGGTGCGAAGATCGACACCGACAGCCGCCTCACCCGCCCCGGCATGTGGCCCGGTTTCATCGCCGGGCTCATCGCGATCCTCGGCAATCCCAAGGCGGTGCTCTTCTACATGGGCGTGCTGCCCGGCTTCTCCGATCTGCGCGCGGTCACCGCCCCCGACATCGGGCTGATCCTCGCCGCTTCGGTCATCGTGCCGCTCATCGGCAACCTCGTGATCGCGCTGTTGGTGGGCCATCTGCGCGGCTTTCTGACCGCCCCGCGCACCCTGCGACGGATCAATCTGATCTCCGGCGCGATGCTGGTTTTCGTGGGCCTGATCATCCCCTTCGCCTGACACAAAATCTTGTGTCATTCGCGTGACAATGCCGGTCGAAAACACTATAAATCGGGCAAACGATAAGGGTTTTTTCGGCATGTCCGACACTGATCTGACACCACAGGAATACGGTGCCGATTCCATCAAGGTTCTCAAAGGGTTGGAGGCCGTTCGCAAACGCCCCGGCATGTATATCGGGGACACCGATGACGGCTCGGGCCTGCACCACATGGTCTATGAGGTCGTGGACAACGGCATCGACGAGGCGCTGGCCGGACACGCCGACGCGGTGACGGTCACGATCCACGCGGATTCCAGCGTATCTGTGAGCGACAACGGCCGTGGCATCCCGGTGGGCATCCACGAGGAAGAGGGCGTCTCGGCGGCCGAGGTCATCATGACCCAGCTACACGCGGGCGGGAAGTTCGACAGCAACTCCTACAAGGTCTCGGGCGGTCTGCACGGGGTCGGCGTCTCGGTCGTGAACGCGCTCTCGGACTGGCTGGAACTGCGCATTTGGCGCGAGGGCAAGGAACATATCGCGCGGTTTGAGGGCGGTTTCACCACCAAACACCTCGAAGTCGTGGGCGAGACCGACCGCACTGGCACCGAGGTGCGCTTCATGGCCTCGACCGAGACCTTCTCGAACATCGACTACAGCTTCGAGACGCTGGAAAAGCGCCTGCGCGAACTGGCCTTCCTGAACTCCGGCGTGCGCATCATCCTGAAGGACGAACGCCCCGTCGAGCCACTGCAGACCGAGCTTTACTACGAAGGCGGCGTGAAGGAATTCGTCAAATACCTCGACCGGCACAAACACGCGGTCATGGACGAGCCGATCTTCATCACCGGGGAGCGGGACGACATCGGCATCGAGGTCGCTATGTGGTGGAACGACAGCTACCACGAGACGGTGCTGCCCTTCACCAACAACATCCCGCAGCGCGACGGCGGCACCCATATGGCGGGCTTCCGCGGCGCGCTGACCCGCACCATCAACGCCTATGCCCAGACCAGCGGCATCGCCAAGAAAGAAAAGATCAGCTTCACCGGCGACGACGCCCGCGAGGGTCTGACCTGCGTGCTGTCAGTGAAAGTGCCCGATCCGAAGTTCTCGTCGCAGACCAAGGACAAGCTGGTCTCCTCCGAAGTGCGCCCGGCGGTCGAGGGGCTGATGAACGAGCGTCTCGCCGAATGGTTCGAAGAGAACCCCAACGAGGCCAAGCAGATCGTCGGCAAAATCGTGGAGGCCGCACAGGCCCGCGAGGCGGCCCGCAAGGCGCGCGAGTTGACCCGGCGCAAGACGGCGATGGACGTCAACTTCCTCGCCGGGAAGCTCAAGGATTGCTCGGAGAAAGACCCGGCCAAGACCGAAGTCTTCCTCGTCGAGGGGGACAGCGCGGGCGGCTCGGCCCAGACCGGGCGCGACCGACAGACGCAGGCGATCCTGCCGCTGAAGGGTAAAATCCTCAACGTGGAACGCGCGCGTTTCGACCGGATGCTGGGCAGCCAGGAGATCGGCAACCTCGTCATGGCGCTCGGCACCGGGATCGGGCGCGACGAGTTCAACATCGACAAGCTGCGCTACCACAAGATCGTCATCATGACCGACGCCGACGTTGACGGCGCGCATATCCGGACGCTTTTGCTGACCTTCTTCTACCGCCAGATGCCCGAACTTATCGAGAACGGCCATCTCTACATCGCGCAGCCGCCGCTCTACAAAGTCTCGCGCGGAAAGTCCGAGGTCTACCTCAAGGATGAGGCCGCGATGGAGGACTACCTGATCCAGCAGGGTGTCGACGGCGCCATGCTGCGCCAAGGCAACGGTGAGGAAATCACCGGCCAAGACCTCACCCGCGTGGTCGACATGGCGCGCCAGCTAAAACGCGTGCTGGAGGCTTTCCCGACCCACTACCCCCGCCACATCCTCGAACAGGCCGCCATCGCCGGGGCCTTTGTCGAGGGCGCGGTGGACAGCGACCTGCAGGGCGTGGCCGACAAGGTCGCCGACCGTCTGAACCTGATCGCGCTGGAATACGAGCGCGGCTGGCAGGGGCGCATCACCCAAGACCACGGCATCCGCCTCGCCCGCATTCTGCGCGGCGTTGAGGAAGTGCGCACCCTCGACGGTCGCATGCTGCGCTCAGGCGAGGCGAAGAAATCCGGCAGCTTCACGCAGCACCTGCAGGAGGTCTACGACCAACCCGCCAAGCTGATCCGCAAGGACCGCAGCCAGATGATCTATGGCCCCATGGACCTGCTCAACGCGATCCTTGCCGAGGGCGAGAAAGGCCTGTCGCTGCAACGCTACAAAGGTCTGGGCGAGATGAACCCTGACCAGCTGTGGGAAACCACCCTCGACCCGGACGCGCGCACGCTGCTACAGGTCCGCGTGGAGGATATGGCCGAGGCCGACGATCTCTTCACCAAGCTGATGGGTGACGTGGTGGAGCCGCGCCGCGAGTTCATCCAGCAGAACGCGCTGAGCGTGGAGAATTTGGATTTTTGAGGGGGTGTAGGCGGGCGTATAGCCTCTGCCCCGCTGCCAGGTCTTAAAACGATAATCCGCCGCGCCGCCTAAACAGCGACGCGGCGGATTTTTTTGTATCAGGCGAGTTACCCGATGATGCCGTTCAGCGTCTCGGAGGGGCGCATCACGCGGGCGGTTTTCTCCGCATCGGTGTGGTAGTAGCCGCCCAGATCGACAGCCGTGCCTTGGGCCGCTGCAAGCTCGGACAGGATGTCGGCTTCCTTGGCGGCCAGTTCCTTGGCGATGGGCGCGAACTCTGCGGCGAGGTCCGCGTCATCGCTCTGCGCGGCGACGGCTTCGGCCCAGTAGCGCGCGAACCAATAGTGGCTGTCGCGGTTGTCGGGCTCACCCACCTTGCGCGAAGGGGAACGACCGTGGTCGAGGATGCCCTGCGTCGCGGTTTCCACGGCATCGCCCAACACGCGCGCCTTCTCGTTGCCGCGGGCATCGGCGAGGAACTTCAGGCTCTCGCCAAGGGCGCAGAATTCGCCAAGGCTGTCCCACCGCAGGTGGTTTTGCTCCATCAACTGCTGAACGTGTTTGGGGGCAGAGCCGCCCGCGCCGGTCTCGAACAAGCCGCCACCGTTCATAAGCTTCACGATGGACAGCATCTTGGCCGAGGTCGCCAGCTCCAAGATCGGGAAGAGGTCGGTCAGGTAGTCGCGCAGCACGTTGCCTGTGATCGCGATGGTGTTCTCGCCCTTGGTGATGGTCTCAAGCGAGGCGCGGGTCGCTTCGCGGGGGGCCATGATCTCGAACTTGTCGGCAACGCCCTGTGCCTCAAGGATGGGCTTGACGTAGGAGATCAGCTCGGCGTCATGGGCGCGGTTTGCGTCCAGCCAGAAGATCGCGCGGCAGCCCTCAGCCTTCTGGCGCGAGATGGCAAGGTTCACCCAATCCTCGATCGGCGCCTTGCGCGCGGAGGAAGAGCGCCAGATGTCACCGGCGTCGACCTTATGCTGGTGCAGCACGGTGCCGTCGTCGAGGATCATCTTGACGGTGCCCGCTTCGGCCAGCTCAAATGTGGTCGGGTGGGAGCCGTATTCCTCGGCCTTCTGCGCCATCAGGCCGATGTTCTGCACCGTGCCGGCGGTGGCCGGGTCGAGCTTGCCGTTCTCTTTGAAGAAGTTGATCGCCTCGTCATAGACCGGCGCATAGGAGCTATCGGGAATCACGCAGTTGGCGTCATGCTCTTTGCCGTCCGGGCCCCAGCCCTTGCCGCCAGCGCGGATGAGCGCGGGCATGGAAGCGTCGATGATCACGTCGGAAGAGACATGCAGGTTGGTGATGCCCTTGTCGGAATCGACCATATACATCGGCGGACGCTCTTCCATGCATGCGTCGATGTCGGCCATGATCTCGCTCTCGCCCTTCACGCGCTCCAGCAGATCGCCGAGACCGGAGTTGGGGTTCACGCCCAGTTCTTTGAGCTTTGTGCCATGTTTTTCAAATACCGGCGCAAGGTAGGTTTTGACCGCGTGACCAAAGAGGATCGGGTCGGAGACCTTCATCATCGTGGCCTTGAGGTGCAGCGAGAAAAGAATGCCGTCTTCTTTGGTCTTCTCGATCTGGGTGTTGAGGAAGTCCTTCAGCGCGGTCGCGCTCATGAAGGTCGCGTCGACCACGGTGCCGGCGGGATACTCAAGCCCCTCTTTCAGCACCTTTTCCCCGTCCGCGGTTTCCAGCACGATCTTGGCGCCAGTCGCGGCGTCGAGCGTGGCCGAAACTTCGTTAGAGAAGAAATCATTGCCCGTCATGGACGAGACATGCGTCTTGCTGTCGGCGGTCCACTCCCCCATGCGGTGCGGATTGGACTGGGCAAAACTCTTGACGGCCTTGGCCGCGCGGCGGTCGGAGTTGCCTTCGCGCAGGACCGGGTTCACGGCGGAGCCTTTGATGCCGTCATATTTGGCGCGCACGGCTTTTTCTTCGTCTGTGCTTGGCTCTTCGGGGTAGTCGGGCAGCGCGTAGCCTTGGGCCTGAAGCTCTTTGATCGCGGCGACCAGCTGCGGCACGGAGGCAGAGATGTTCGGCAGTTTGATAACATTCGCCTCGGGCGTCTTCACCAGACGGCCCAATTCCGCCAGATCGTCGGACTGACGCTGTTCTTCGCTCAGATGCTCAGGGAAGGTCGCGAGGATACGGCCCGCGAGGCTGATGTCTTTCGTGCCGACGCTCACACCGGCGGCTTCGGCGAACTTTTTGATGATCGGCAACAGCGAGGCAGAGGCCAGCTCCGGCGCTTCGTCAACTTTGGTGTAGATGATATCGGACATGATTGCTCCAAATTGCTGCATTTGCTGCCCTGATAGCGGAAGAGGCGGCGAAGGTCGACGGTATACCGCAGTATGCGGTGGCGTCGTTTCAGGAAAAAGCGGATTTCAGCCTTTTGGACGGGTCACCTAGCGCTGCCTGCGCGCTGCCGCCTAGCGGGCCACGCTGCGCAGTTGCAGAATCTGCATCCCAATCGCCATGGCCGGGCCGATCCCCACCGCGAAAAGCAGCGTGCCGAGACCCAGGGTGCCGCCCAAGGCCCAGCCGATGGCAACGACGGACAATTCGATGCTCATGCGGACCAGCGCGATGGGTTTGCCGGTGACCCGTTGCAGCCCCGTCATCAACCCGTCCCGTGGTCCGGGGCCAAGGTTTGCCACAAGATAGATCGCACCGCCAAAGCCGGTCACAAAGACGCCGGTCAGCGCCAGCATGGCATTCGCCAGATAGCTGTCGAAGTGGGGCAGGATCGGCAGCGCATATTCCAGCACCAGCGCCACGATCACCGCGTTCAGAATGGTGCCAATACCGGGCGTCTGCATCAGCGGGATCCAAAGCAAAAGAACCACGGCGCTGATCAGGAAGGTCGCAAAGCCGAGGCTCCACCCCGTGATGCGGGTCACCCCTTCGGCGAAGACGGTCCATGGGCTGACGCCGACGCCCGCGGTGACCAAAAGCGCCTCGCCCAAGCCAAACATGACCAATCCCAGCACCAGAAACACCATTGAGGCCAATGGCGGCCTGAGCGTGAAGGCTTTGGGGGAACTCCACCGCAGCCGGGGAACAGAGGTGACAGACAGGAAACTCACGGCGCGACCTTTGGCGGGATGCTCAAGATGCCCTGTTGTTCCAGTTTACGTCAGAACCGGCAAGGTCAATCTAGCCTGTGCCCCTCACCGCCAGCGGGAAAAGCCGAAGGTCATATAATCCTTCTGATAGGCCTCTGCCGTCAGCGCCTCAATCTCATCGTCATAGATATCGCCGAGCGTGAAGGGCCCGAGCTCCACCATCTGGGGCACGGCGGGAACGGTGGCATGGCCTTGACCCGCAGCCAAGGCGGGGAGTTCGCTGGCCAACTCCTCTTCGCGGAGGATGCGGTCGGGCAAGCAGAACGCCCCGAACCCCGCAATGGCTTGGGCCTGAGAACACCATGCAGCATCCACCCGGATCGAGGTTTGCCCGGCCAGATTGCCTTTGAGAAACTTCAGGAAAGCGACAAAGGCGGCGCGATGCGCCTCGCGGTCATATTCGGCGTCGGGGCCATCCTTGGGCAGCGGCACCTTGTAGCGCCGCATCAGCGTGTGGCGCAGCTGGCGGTAACTGCCCTCCCCCGTGGTCAGAATATGGCGGCAAAAGGCATCATGCGCGCGCAGGGCGGGATGGCGCAGCACAGTAAAGCCGCGATGCCCGCGCATTTTGCGTTTCCAATGCCGCAGCTCTTTTTGCGACATCTTATCGCGCAGTGCCTCACGCGGGACGCCATCGAGGGCGGCGAGCCAGTCCAGCACCTGATCCTGCGGGCCGGATTTGATCGGCAGATAGATCATGCCGCTGGTCGCCGCCGCCACATAAGAGGGCACATTCGGCCCGCGCCGTGGCTCGAAATTGGGGGTGCGGGTCAGATCGAAACGATCGAGCCGCGCCAGCGCCTCAAGCATCTCGTCATAGTTGCTGACCTTGGCCGAGATCGGGCTGGGGTTCTGTTTCTTGAGGTTCTTGTCCAGCCCCTCCAACTGCTCATCCACGCCGAGATAGCGCGCAAGCCCGTTCATCACCTCA
The DNA here is from genome assembly GCF_043557315.1 of Sulfitobacter sp. 1A12779. Classification (NCBI taxonomy): domain Bacteria; kingdom Pseudomonadati; phylum Pseudomonadota; class Alphaproteobacteria; order Rhodobacterales; family Roseobacteraceae; genus Sulfitobacter; species Sulfitobacter sp. 1A12779. Next base: position 217,669 of record NZ_JBIFFU010000001.1, on the reverse strand, counting down.
ACGCTTTGCAGGTCTTCGTAAGCCACGTAAAATGCCGTCTGGCCGGAGGTTTGCAAACGGTTCAGCAGCGTGATCTGGAACTGCTGGAGGGCATCCAAATGGGCGCTGAACTCATCTGCATCAAAGACGGCCTGCGCCACCTTCTGCGCCTTCATATCGGTCAGTTTCCACTGCCCGGTGGCCTGCGCGATCTTCCAACTGACATAGCTGTCGACCGGGTTGCGCGTGAGCACGATCTTGGCGCAGCGCTGATCCTCGACGATCTCATCGAAGACCCGCGGATCGTGGTCGTGGAAATAGCGGAAACCGCCCAAAGCATCCTGCTGCCCCCGGATCGCCGCCAGCAGCTTTCTGGGGTTTTCGTCCCGCGTGGCCTGATCAACGCCAAGGATCGGCTCGCTCTTGGGATAGCCCATGAAGAAAGGGTTAAACGACTCCCCATGACAGGCGATCCCGGCAAAGGCGTTCAGGTTCGCCTCTAGGAAGTTGGACCCGGTCCGCATCTCGGCGAAGACCACGAAACTGTCGAATTTGTCGCGCATGGGTTATTTCACCAGATAGGGTTTGGGGGAAGGTTTGGCATCGGCGCTGCCCCCTTGGGCGACCGAAAAATCGCCGACCAGATAGGGGTGCATGCCTTGGTTCTTGAGGTTCTGGAGGAACTGGCCAAAGCCGTTCAGATCAACCATGCGCGGCGCCTCTGACAGGCGGCGCAGACGGGGGCGGCCAATTTCGTCAAGGATATCTTGCAAAGGCTCCATCGGCGCTTCGATGAAATCGGCCATGGTCCAGACCCGCACACGCGCCTTGGTATAGGGCGAATTCAGTACATCCAAATGCGTGCTTTCTGCCTTTTGCAACTTGGCGGCCAGACGGCGGATATCTGCGAAATCAAGGTTCGAGCGGAACAGCGGCACCGCCCAAGCGCCGGTGATCACCGAAATATGCGCATTCGGGTCCTTGGCCACACGCCAGTTGATGTCTTGATTGTCCATTGGGCCGAACTGAAAGCACTGACGCTCGCCCCGGGTGTTCCAGATCAGATTGGTCAGGAACGCACTGGCATTATGATCGCGCAGCACCGGGTTGTCCGACAAGGCACCGTTCAGCGCGGTTTCCCCGCCCGCGAAATGCACCCGGTCGGGGGCAAAGAGATGCCCATGCACGCGCGCCCCGCTGGCCCGGCTGAGCCAATGTTCGAAATCCTCGAAAATCTCGGTAAAGCCCTGAAACATCGAATAGGGCGCGGCGGTGACGCCATTCTCCCAGTCCTCGTTGGGAAAACGGCTTTGCATATAAAGCCCCGCACGGCCCCGGGTGCGCCGCTCCACCGCCTTGGCAAAGATGCGGTCGATCTTGCCGGGGTTCGGCTCGGTCTTTTTCATCGCACCGGCAGGGTCGGTCAGAAAGGCATCATAAAGCCTGTCCGCATGGGGCCAAATCTTGCGTGCCACGAAACAATCCGAGCGGCGCAAAAGCTGGAGGTGATCGTCGTAGAAGATATGCGGCTTGCCCTGAAAATCGAACTTAGAAAGGGTCAGCGACCGGCTTTCGATCTTGCTGGAATAGAGCCGTGCAAGGGTCTGGAAATAGCTTTCGTCCGGGATCCAAACATGGCGAAAGAACTTGTCGTAGGTGGGCCGGTCGGGGTCTTGCAGGATTGCCGACAGGGTGCGCCGGGTCAGGCACCACCATTGCGAGCCCATATGCGGCACGATCCCGCGCGGCATCCGACGTTTCAACCGCAGTAGGCGCTGCACCTCGACCGCGCGGTCGAACAGATAGCGATTGCGCCGCCATGAAAAGAGGAAGCGCAGGGTAAACCGCTCTGCATCCAGCCCGCCCACGGTCCAAGGCACATCCGCCGTGGTGGCGCTTTCGATAAAATCGGTCTGGGGACGGTCCTCAAGATAGTCGATCAACTCCTGCACCGGGCGCAGCGGCAAGCAAGAGCCGGAGGCCAGATAGACATGGCGCACCTTGGGAAAGCGCGAGAGCATCATCTCCGCCGCCCCCTGAGAGGCGGCAACGATCCCCCAAGTGCCCCATTCGCAGCGTTTGCGCGGGCTAAAGCAGACATCCTTGAGATCCGACAGCGCCGCCACAAAGGCATCATGCGCCCGCCGGGGCACCGCCTTGTCGATATGGATCACCACCGGACAGCCCGCTGCCGCCCAATGCCGCGCAACCTGCTCGGCCCGGTCAAAAGCGTTGTGCACCAACATGACGATCCCGACGCTCATGCCCAGTTCCCCTTGGACATGAGGCCGAGGATCTCAAGCTGCCGCCAATTGATGTAGCGTTCCGACCATTTGCACCAAAGCTGCGGGTCGTCTTTCAGCTGTTCAGCATAGGCTTTGTATTCGACAGAAGCCGCGTAATGCTCGCTACGCTGCAACTCCTCCGCCGCCTTGACCCCGAAGGTGTCGAGGAATTTGGCGTGCAAGAGGACGCCCGAGGCTTTCTCTCCGCCCCATTCGTCATAGACCTGATTAAGCCCGCGCGGCAGCAGCATATGGGTCGAGCTGACATATGCATAGCGCCGATCCCATTTGACCAGCGGCACCTTGTTCAGCGCGGGCGCTTTGGCAGGCGCGTCAGGAAAGAACACCCGCGCCCGTGGACCGCCCTGTATCCAGAGATTCCCAAACCGCCGATTGCGCGAAATGGTGTAATTGCCACTGTCGAACCATGCGGCGATCTCAATCGGATTTTGCCCCGCCTGATAGGGCTCCTCGTCAAGCCGCCCCTTGGGATACATATCCAGCAGCATCGCCGAAAAGCTCTTGATCGAAGAGGCATCGAGCCAATCGGTCAGCGCCCGCAGGGGGCGCGTGTCACAAAAGGGGTAGACCAAAAACTCATCCGGATCGACCGTCAGCGCCCAATGGCCGTGGGCGTATTTCATCTGCAACCAGTTCAGCCAATCCACCCCAAAGCGCGCGCGTTTGTAGCTGGCCTTGGCGCTCCAGACCGAGACATCGGGTTGCTTGGCCAGATAGTCGAGCGCGCCATCGTCGCTGTCATTATCGACAAAGAAGAAATGCGCGACGCCCATCTCGCGGTAGTATTTCAGGAAATAGGGCAGCCGGATCGCTTCGTTGCGCTGCGTGCAGAACAGCAGAATATCGTCGGCTTTGATCTGCGCGGTCCGGTTCGCCACAGAGGTCAACTCGCGCCGCTTGCGGAAGGCGCGGATGCGCCAGCGCTTGCGTTGCAGCCGCAACCGATATGACTGAATTAAGCCCAAACCGCCCCTTACCTATCGCGTCTGACCGCCCCTCTACCGCGCTATCACGTCGACTTTAACACGGTCTTGAAGTGTTCGGCCCATGTTGGCGCGATAAAAGTCGTCGCTGGGCGCGGGTCTGGCACAGATGCGGCCCATTCTTCGATTGTTCTGATCCATGAATAGGGTTCGCTCAGGGGAGCGTAAACGGCTTTGTCACCCAAGACCTCATGCAAGACCGGCAAATCGTTGCATAAAACACGCGTTCCAAGGCTCAGCGCCTCTGCCGGGGGCAGGCCAAACCCCTCTGCATGGCTGGGAAAGAGCATCCCCGCCGCCCCCTGCACCAAGGCCGCCAATCCTTTGTCATCAAGGTTCGCCAGCTCTTGCACGGGGCCGTTTTTAGGCAGACGGTCGAGCCGGTCGAAAACCGCGCTGTTGTTCCACCCCCGCGCCCCGCAGATCAGCAAGAGCGGCGCATCAGGCCCCATCTTTTGCCATAGGTCCAGCAAAAACCCGTGGTTCTTGCGCGGCTCGATCGTGCCGACAACGACGAAATAGGGACGCTCTGGCGGAAGCCCCACAGGCAGCTCGCCAGCATCGGGCGCGGGCAGATCGACGCCGAGATGCGCGACGACGGCAAGCGGAATCCGCCCGCGCATCTGCGCCTCGCTGCGCTGGCGCGTGTCTTGCGAGTTGTAAATCACCAGATCGGCCTGCGCGCTCACCCGGTCGATCCTGGCCCGAAACGGCGCAACGGAGCCGGGGCGTTGGTAGGCGGGATATTCCAATGGGATCACGTCATGGATGAGAACAGCACTCCGCCCCCGCGCCTGTTTCACGGCGCCCAAAACCCGATCCGTCAGATTGCTGTGCCCGACATTCAGATAGGCAAAACCCGGCGGCAGATGCCGGGAGAGCGTCGCGGGCAACCCGGCCGGAACGCAGCGCGCGACTGCCAAACGCCGCAAGTCGCTCTCTGCCCGGCTGAGCGCCACAGTACGCCCCCGCGGCAGGCGCGAAAGCAGATCCGCCCGCCCCCAAGGAACGCGGCTCGCAACCCGATCCTGAAAGCCCCGCATCCCATCGCGGTCCAGCAGGACATACCCCAAAGCAGTGCGCGCCACTCCAAAAAGCGGCGCGTCCTCTGTCAAAAGATGTGAGAGATAGGCCAGTTCGACCCGATCCACCCCCGTCGCGCCCCGCCCAACCCGACGCAAGCTGCGCGTCAGGTCCAACAGCCGCGCGGGGGGAGATTGCTTCTGCAAAGGCCCGCTTCTCGCCCCTACTGCGCCGCGCAGTCGACTTGCGAGATGCTTTGCAGATAGGCCGAAAGTTCGTCGCGCAATTCTTCACGGGCAAGGCCGAATGCCACGGTCGCTTGCAAAAAGCCCGCTTTAGAGCCGCAATCGAACCGCTGACCGCGGAAACGGAAGCCATAGACATCGCGGTCTTGCTCGATCTCTTGCGCGATCGCATCGGTCAATTGAATTTCACCGCCCGAGCCGGATTTCAGCTTGTTCAGGTTCTTTAAAACAGTCGGCGCCAGAATATAGCGCCCGATCACCGCGAGGTTCGATGGTGCTTCGTCGACGGCAGGCTTTTCCACCATGCCACTGACCTTCACACGATCACCGCGCTCTTCGCTGGTATCGAGAATGCCGTAAGAGGACGTGCGGGAAGGCTCCACCTCCATCGCGGCGACCATGCTGCCGCCGGTTTCCTCATAGGCCTCGACCATCTGTTGAAGACAAGGTTTTTCCGCCGCGATCACGTCATCTGGCAGCATAACGGCAAAGGGCTCATTGCCGATCAAACGGCGCGCGCACCAGACCGCATGGCCCAAGCCCAGCGCCTTGTGCTGGCGAATATAGGCGATTGCGCCACTGTCCATATTGGTGCTTTGCAGCGTCTCCAAAAGCTCGGTCTTGCCCTTTTTACGCAACTCCTGCTCAAGCTGCGGCGCATGATCAAAGTAATCCTCCAGCGCGCCTTTGCCGCGCGAGGTCACGAAGATGAACTCTTTGATCCCGGCGGCGCGCGCCTCATCGATTGCATATTGAACCAAAGGCCGGTCGACGAGGGTCATAATCTCTTTCGGCACCGATTTGGTGGCGGGCAGAAAGCGTGTCCCCATGCCTGCAACGGGGAAAATCGCTTTTGTAACCTTCTTGCGCATTTTAATCCTTACAACTTATTCGAAATATACAGATCGCCACGGTCAATTTACCTGCGTCTTTCTACCGGCGATGATCATCGCCTAAACCGCGCTGTCTGGCAACTCGATTAACTTCCCTCTGCAGCCTGTCGAGGCGCCGAGTTAAGCGGAAAACCGCGTCATCCCGTGTGGACTTTCCGTATATTCCACCTGTTTGCAGCCAAATAGCGTGGACCGGATCAAAGGCAACGCGATGATAAAGCGCCGTCGGCGAAAGATTGATCAGGGTCACGATCTCACCCGATAATGCCCGTTTTGCAGCCTTTGCCCGGTCTCGCGCCAGATTAATAGGCCGGGTGAACATGGCCACGCTGCGCCGGGCACGGGCCGGAAAAGGGCGGAAAGCGCTGTCGGCCTTCTCAGGCAGGGTGACGCTGGCGATGGGGCGTTCCACCCCTTCGGCGTGCCCCTCGTCCAACCTGCGCAGCAGCCTTGGCACATCGCGCGGCTCCAACCCGCCGCTTATCAGATGGCGCAGCAGACGGCGGCGCTCTTGGGCGCGCAGATGCGCCCAATGGGCGGCACGGTCCTGCGCAGGCAGATGTTTGCGATGAAACACGGCCCAGCTCGCCCCGATATCGAAAAGATCGCGCGGCACGCGGTTGGCGCTTCGCATGGCGTTGGCGGCGAAACCGTGGTGGACCTCGGCCAGTGGCACGATTGCTGTGGCATGGCCCGCCCGCGCCAGCCGCATGTTCAGATCGGTCTCATCAAGATAGTAGTGAAAGGCCGGGTCAAAGCCGCCCATTTCCACCAAGACATCGCGCCGAAAGGCCATATTAGTGCCTTCGGTCTTGATTGCCCCCCCGGGCAGAGGGTGCAAGATGCTAGGGGTTTCAGGGTCGACATCGAGCGTTTCCGGCTCTCCGACACCATTCAACCGGCGCGCACGATATTGAAACGAGATACCGTTTCGCCCCCGGACGAAGCCGGTCATCGCCGCGACCTCGGGCCGTTGCGCAGGCTCCAGCAGGTGGCGCAGCCATTGCGGCTCGGGCACCGCGTCATCGTCGATAAAGGCCACGACCTCCCCCGCAGCCTCGGCAATCCCAAGGTTGCGCGCGGCAGAGATATTCGACCTGTCGAAAGGGACCAGCTTCAACGCCCCGGCGAAATGCATGGCGCGGGCCACGGCGATCCCGGCGGGATCGGCCACGATGATGACTTCGAAAGGGGTATATTGAAGCTGTTCCACCCCCGTCAGGCAGCGCCGCAATGCTTCGGGCCGATTCCGGCTGACGATCACGATGCTGACAGGCACGCCGCTTTCAAGCGTGGCACTGACCGGGGTGGCGGTCATTCCAGACCCATTTTCGCCATCATGGCTTCGAGCTTTGGCACGTCTTCGGGGTTGTTCAATTCCCAAAACTCGCGCCCCTTGGCCTCGACCTCCGCACAGAGCACGGCGCGGCCATTTTCAAGGAAACGCAACTGCTCCAACCCTTCCAACTGCTCCAAGGGGCCGACAGGCCAGCTTGGGTATTGCGCCAGCGCATCGGGGCGGTAGGCATAGACGCCGACATGGTGGAAGACCGGGGTCATATCCGTCTCTGCATAGGGCTTTCCGGTATAGGGAACGACCTCTTTCGAGAAGTAGAGCGCTTGATTATCGGCGCCGAAAACCGCTGTGGTGCCGCCCACGCGGCCCGCTTTGCGGTCGGCCAGAAGACTGTTCAACGTGGCCCCGTCGCAGCGCAGAACCGGGGTGGCGATCTCGGCCTCGGGGTTGTCTTTCAACCCCTGTACTAGCCCTTCGACGAACCAATGCGGCGTCAGCGGGGCGTCACCTTGCAGGTTGACCACGATGTCATAGCCCCCACCCAATGCGGCATGGGCCTCAGCACAGCGCTCGGTGCCGTTGGCGCAGCTCTCCGAGGTCATCACGACCTCGGCACCGAAACCTTCGGCGGCCTCCCGAATGCGGTCATCGTCGGTGGCCACCACCACGCGGTCGACGCCCGACACAGCGCTGGCGGCCCGCCAACTGCGTTCGATCAGGGTCTGTTTCTGGCCCGACGCCCCGGTGAGCGCCACCAGCGGCTTGCCGGGGTAGCGGGTGGAGGCATAGCGGGCGGGGATGACGATCAGGACAGACATCAGCCCGCCTTCAACTCAACGCCCGGTGCGTGGGCGATGAAGAAAGGGTTCGCGAAATCCTCCTTGCCGTAGGTCAGGGGCGAGAGGTCATCGAAGCGCACCACCGCGCCGCCTGCCCCGTTCAGCACCGCATGGCCCGCGGCAGTGTCCCACTCCATCGTGCGGCCCAAACGCGGGTAGAGATCGGCCTCTCCGGTCGCGACGAGACAAAATTTCAGCGACGACCCCGCCGAGGTCATGTCGCGCGCAGCGTATTTGCCGATATAATCATCGGTCGCCTGATCGCGGTGAGATTTGGAGGCGACGACCATCAGGGCCGCATTGTCGGGGTTAGAGACCGAAATCGCTTTGGTTTCGCCCACCTGCCCTTTGTCGAATGCGCCGGACTCTTCGACCGACTGGCCGTCGGCTTGGGTAAAGAACATCCGGGCTTTGGCAGGGGCATAGACCACGCCGCGCGTCGGCACGCCGCCTTCGACCAGCGCGATGTTCACCGTGAAATCCCCGCGGCGATGGACGAACTCCTTGGTGCCATCCAGCGGATCGACGATGAGAAAGGTATCGCCCTTGGCGGAATGGGTCGCAGCCTGCTCTTCGGTCACCAACATGACATCGGGGAAAGCGGCGCGGAGTCCGTCGGAAATGATCGCATCGGCAGCTTCGTCGGCGGCGGTGACGGGGCTGTCGTCGGATTTCGATTTCACCTCGAAATCGTCCTGACCGTAGATCTCCATGATCTTGTCCCCGGCTTCCAATGCCAGCCGCCGCATTTCCGCGACCAGTTTCTCGTAATCCATTTTGCCTCCGGCCCTGCGGGCTGTCGTTGCTTCAATTCACTGTTTCCCTTATGCTGCGGAGCTAACGGAACAGCAAGAATTCCGTGCCACGCTAGGGCTTCGTCAAGGACGCGCGCATGTTCCAATCCTCCAGAAAGCCGAAATCCGGCATCGGCTCGGCCCTCGCCATCGCGGAACTGGTTTACCATTCCGTGGTGCGCAACGTGCGCAAACAGCACAACAATGCCTTTATCGCCATCGCGATGAACATGCTGCAAACGGTGATGTTCGTACTGGCCTTCTATGTAATGTTTTCGATCCTCGGGATGCGCGGCTCTGCCGTGCGGGGTGACTTTCTCATCTATCTGATGTCCGGGATTTTCCTCTACCTCACCCATGTGAAAGCTTTGGGCGCGGTGGCGGGGTCTGAGGGACCGGCAAGCCCGATGATGCAGCACGCCCCGATGAACACGATCATCGCCATCGCATCAGCGGCAGTGGGCTCGCTCTATATCCAAGTGCTGTCGCTCTTCGTGATCTTGTTCATCTATCATGTGGCAGTCACCCCGATCACCATAGACCAGCCCTTTGCCGCTTTCGGGATGATGCTGACCGCGTGGTTTACCGGCTGCGCGCTCGGGTTGGTGATGCTGGCGATCAAACCGTGGTTTCCGTCCTTCGTGACGATTTTCTCAACCGTCTATCAACGCGCCAATATGATCGCCTCGGGGAAGATGTTCCTCGCCAACTCCCTGCCCGGCTATATGTTGGCGATGTTTGACTGGAACCCGTTGTTTCACAGCATCGACCAAGCGCGCGGCTTTGCCTTCATCAATTACAACCCGCGCTACACCAGTTGGGAATATCCGCTTTGGGTGGGTCTGGTGCTTTTGATGATCGGACTGATGGGCGAATTCTATACCCGCCGCCATGCGTCGATTAGTTGGAACGCCCGGCGATGAGACTTCTGGCGCTCTTCCTCTGCCTTTGGGCACTGCCTGTCTGGGCGACGCAGGATGCATGGCCCGCCCTGCATGACGTCAGCGGTGTCGCGGCGGATGACGTGTTAAACACTCGCCAAGCCCCGAGTGCCAGCGCCCCGATCATCGGCAGCTTCGCGCCTGACGCCCAGAACATCGAAGTGATCCGCCCCGATGACCATCACGGCTGGGGCTTGGTCAACACGGGCGAAGGGAGCGGCTGGGTCTCTCTACGTTTCCTCACCCGGCAAGCGGGCCAATGGGCCGGTGCGATCCCACCCGTGGCCCATTGCGGCGGGACAGAGCCGTTTTGGTCTTTTGAGGTGACGGGCGAGGCGTTGAACTATCACGCCATGGCAGGCAGCCCGCGCGATTACCGCATCACGCAGTCTGGCCCGGCGCAGGGGCGGCGCGACAGTTTTCATATGATCGCCGAGGGGCCGCAGGGCGCGGCCATCGCCACGCTCACGACGCGCGCCTGTAGCGATGGCATGTCGGACCGCGCCTATGGGCTGGCTGTCGACTTTCTTTTGCAGGGAAATGATGGCTGGCAACATCAGACAGGGTGTTGTTCGCTTAGCCACTGAAGCGACGGACTTTTTGAAAAGTCCGTGCCCGTTTTCTTTTAAAGAAAACGTCACTCCACCACGCGCAGCGTCAAGTTGATCCGCCCGCCTTTGGGCAGCAATGTCGAGGTGCCGGGTTTGATCCGGTCCACGCCGTGATAGGTCAGCCGCGCGTCACCGCCCATCACAACCACATCGCCCGATTGCAGCCAGATCGATTCCGTCTTGCCCCCTCGGGTTAGGTTGCCGATCCGAAACAACCCATCATCCCCCAGAGAGACTGAGACGACAGGCCACTGAAAATCCGCCTCGTCCCGGTCCTGATGCAGCCCCATGCGCGCATCGGCATCGTAGTAGTTGATCAGGCAGCATTCAGGGCGGCGCTCCAACCCGGTCAACTGATCCCAGATCGCCATAATCGGTGCCGGGATCTCGGGCCAAGGCTCACCGTCGGGATGTTCGGTGACGTAACGATACCCGCGCCGATCCGAAAACCAGCCATAGCGCCCTGCCGCGCTCATCCGGACCGACATGCGCCCGCCGCGCGGCACTTCGGGGCGAAAAAACGGCGCCTGGCGCACCACGCCGCGCACCGCCTCCAGCACCTCCTGCTGGGCCGCTCTGCCCAGAAATTCCTTGTGAATATCAAAGGCCCGGAGGCGCAAAGCAGTCATTTTTCGTTCTTCCTCACTCGTTTAGCAAAAACATCACGGAATCGCGACCATCCAGACCAGCCAATGGTTGCAGGGTGCAAGTACCCTCCCTATATACGCTCCGAACCGTCGAAGGCACGTAGTCTTCGATGTCAACAGATCGGGGCAGGATGCCAAAACGGGTCCGCGCCTCGTGTCATCGCCTTAGATTCAAAGAGGGATCGAAACATGTCCAAAGTAATCGGTATTGACCTTGGCACCACCAACAGCTGTATCGCCATCATGGATGGCAGCCAGCCGCGTGTGATCGAAAACGCCGAAGGCGCGCGCACCACGCCGTCGATCGTCGCCTTCACCGACGATGAACGCCTTGTCGGCCAGCCGGCGAAACGCCAGGCGGTCACCAACCCCGAAAACACAGTCTTCGGCGTCAAGCGCCTGATCGGCCGCCGCAACGACGATGCGGATCTGGCCAAAGACAAAAAGAACATGCCGTTCAACGTCATCGACGGCGGCAACGGCGACGCATGGGTCGAAGCCAAGGGTGAGAAATACTCCCCAAGCCAAATCTCGGCCTTCATCCTCGGCAAGATGAAAGAAACCGCAGAAAGCTATCTGGGTGAGGAAGTCTCTCAGGCGGTTATCACCGTGCCTGCCTACTTCAACGACGCCCAGCGTCAGGCCACCAAAGATGCCGGCAAGATCGCCGGTCTCGAAGTGCTGCGCATCATCAACGAGCCGACAGCCGCCGCGCTGGCCTACGGTCTCGACAAAGAGAACACGCAAACCATCGCGGTCTATGACCTTGGCGGCGGTACATTCGACGTGACCATTCTTGAGATCGACGACGGCCTGTTCGAAGTGAAATCCACCAACGGCGACACTTTCCTTGGCGGTGAAGACTTTGACATGCGCATCGTGAACTACCTTGCGGAAGAGTTCAAAAAGGCCAACGGCGTTGACCTGACGCAAGACAAGATGGCGTTGCAGCGTCTGAAGGAAGCGGCAGAGAAGGCCAAGATCGAACTGTCCTCCTCCAGCCAGACCGAGATCAACCAGCCCTTCATCTCGATGGGCAAGGATGGCTCGCCGCTGCACATGGTCATGAAGCTGACCCGCGCCAAGCTGGAAAGCCTTGTTGGTGACCTGATCAAAGCTTCGATGAAGCCCTGCGCCGCCGCGCTGAAGGATGCCGGTCTGTCCGCGTCCGACATCGACGAGGTCGTGCTCGTGGGTGGTATGACCCGCATGCCGAAAGTGGCCGAAGAGGTCTCCAAATTCTTCGGCAAGGAGCCGCACAAGGGTGTGAACCCGGACGAAGTCGTGGCCCTTGGTGCCGCCATTCAGGCCGGTGTTCTGCAAGGCGACGTGAAGGACGTGGTTCTGCTCGACGTGACTCCGCTGTCCCTCGGTATCGAGACGCTCGGTGGTGTCTTCACCCGTCTGATCGACCGCAACACCACGATCCCGACGAAGAAGTCTCAGGTCTTCTCGACCGCCGAAGACAACCAGAACGCCGTGACCATCCGGGTCTTCCAGGGTGAGCGTGAGATGGCTGCCGACAACAAGATGCTCGGTGCCTTCAACCTTGAGAACATCCCGCCTGCGCCCCGCGGCATGCCGCAGATCGAAGTGACCTTCGACATTGACGCCAACGGCATCGTGTCGGTCGGCGCACTCGACAAAGGCACCGGCAAGGAGCAGAAGATCACGATCCAAGCTTCGGGCGGTCTGTCGGATGCGGACATCGAACAGATGGTCAAGGACGCGGAAGAGAATGCTGAGGCGGACAAGTCCCGTCGCGAGCTGATCGAAGCGAAGAACCAGGCGGAATCGCTGATCCACTCGACTGAGAAGTCGCTGGAAGAGCATTCCGACAAGGTCGACCCGACCACTGTTGAAGCGATCGAACTGGCCATTGCCGCGCTGAAAGACGAGCTGGAAACAGACAACGCCGACAAGATCAAGAACGGCATCCAGAACGTCACCGAATCGGCCATGAAACTGGGCGAAGCCATCTATAAGGCCGCTCAGGAAGAGGGCGGCAGCGAGGACACGGCGCAGCCTTCGGATGCTCAGCAAGCCCAAGGTGGCGATGACGACATCCTTGACGCCGAGTTCGAAGATCTGGACGACGACAAGCGCGCGTAAGCGTGTGAAACGGAACCTGTGAAAGGGCCGGTCCGTCAGACGGGCCGGCCTATCACGTTCCAGCGCAGGAGCATGATAACCCATGGCAAAACGTGACTACTACGAGGTGCTTGGCGTTGCCAAAGGGGCCTCTGCCGACGAGATCAAGAAAGCCTATCGCCGCAAGGTGAAGGACCTCCACCCCGACCGCAACAAAGACAACCCCCAAGCCGAAGCCCAGTTCAAGGAAGTGGGCGAGGCTTATGACGTGCTCAAAGACGGTGACAAGAAAGCCGCCTATGATCGCTATGGCCACGCCGCCTTTGAAGGTGGCATGGGCGGCGGGCGTCCCGGCGGCGGCATGGGCGGCGGTCAGGGCGATTTCTCTTCGGCCTTTTCCGACGTCTTCGACGATCTCTTCGGTGACTTCATGGGCCAACGTGGCGGTGGCGGCGGACGCCGTGCCGCACGCGGGGCTGATTTGCGCTACAACCTGCGCATCTCGCTCGAAGATGCCTTTTCGGGCATGCAAAAGTCGATCACCGTCCCGGCCTCGGTCCAATGTGACGCCTGTGACGGCAGCGGTGCCGAAGGCGGCGCGGAACCTTCGACCTGCCCCACCTGTTCGGGCATGGGAAAGGTGCGCGCGCAGCAAGGTTTCTTTACCGTCGAGCGGACCTGCCCGACCTGTTCCGGCATGGGGCAGATCGTCAAGAATCCTTGCAAGAAATGCCGCGGCGCGGGCCGGGTTGAGAAAGAGCGCACGCTCTCGGTCAACATCCCCGCGGGCGTCGAAACCGGCACCCGCATCCGTCTCGCTGGCGAAGGCGAAGCAGGCATGCGTGGCGGGCCTTCGGGCGATCTCTATATCTTCATCGAGGTGGCCGATCACGAGCTATTCGAACGCGACGGACCGAACCTCTTCTGTCGTGTTCCGGTGTCGATGAGCACTGCCGCTCTGGGTGGCAATATCGAAGTGCCCACCATCGACGGGGGCCGTGGCCGCGTGCAGATCCCCGCGGGCAGCCAATCGGGCCGCCAGATGCGTCTGCGCGGCAAGGGCATGCCGCCGCTGCGTGGCGGTGGCGTGGGTGACATGATCATCGAACTGGCGGTCGAGACCCCGGTGAACCTGACCAATAGGCAGAAAGAACTGCTGCGGGAGTTCGAGGGCGAGGCCCAGAACAACAACCCCGAAAGCAGCAACTTCTTCTCTTCCGTCAAATCCTTCTGGGATTCGATGAAGGGTTAACCATCGGGGGGAGCCGTGGATGCGGCTCCCCTTTTTCGGCAGCGTGGTGAACGAAGTTTTAACCGTCCGTTAACCGAATAATAACCACTTTGGCGCGACACTCCGGGCATGACCCGTGCCCCGAGAACCTTGGCTGATCAGCCCCTCCCCTATCTCTTGGACGAAGCGCAAGCGCCGCCGTCCAATACGGGCAAGCAACCCTCTTATATCGCGGATCACCGCCAGCGCCTGCGCAGCCGTTTCATCGACGGGGGCGCGGCGGCCATGCCGGACTATGAGATGTTGGAGCTTGTCCTCTTCCGTGCCATCCCGCGCCGGGACGTAAAACCGCTGGCGCGCGAACTGCTCGACCGGTTCGGCGATTTCAACCGCGTCATCACCGCCCCCGCCGCCCGTCTGCGCGATGTCAAAGGGGTCGGTGAGGCGGTGATTGTGGAGCTTAAGATCATTGAGGCCGCGGCACAGCGGCTGGCCCGAGCGAAGGTGCTGCAAAGGCATATCGTCTCCTCTTGGGACGCGCTTCTGGACTATTGCCACACCACCATGGCCCATCTGGAGATGGAGCAGTTTCGCGTCCTTTACCTCGACCGGAAGAACATCCTCATCGCGGACGAAGAACAGGCGAAGGGTACGGTTGACCATGTCCCTGTCTATCCGCGCGAGGTTGCCAAACGTGCGCTTGAGTTGAACGCCAGCGCGATCATCCTCGTGCATAATCACCCCTCGGGCGATCCTAGCCCGTCACGGTCAGACATTGACATGACCCGACAGGTCGCCGCCGCCTGTGACGCCTTGGGGCTAACCCTGCATGATCATCTGATCATCGGCAAATCGCGCGAGCTCAGCTTTCGCAGTGAGGGGCATTTATAGCGGGGCGCGGTTAGCGCACCCAAACCTCGACTCGCCGGTTGGCCTGACGGCCCCATTCGCTGTCGTCACAGGCAATCGGCATCGCCTCGCCAAAGGCATCGACCCGCAGATCGATGCGCGACAGATTGGCGGTGACCGCAGCCGCGCTGACCGCGCGCTGCACCGCTTCGGCCCGGCGCAGGGCGATTTCGCGGTTGGCCCGCGCGGCCCCCTCGCCATCGCTGAAGCCCACGAACATCAATCGCCGCGCATCATATTGCCCCTGTTCCAAGGCCCGCGCCAATTGCTGCACGTTGGACCGCGACTGCGCATCAAGCCGGATCGACCCGGTCTCGAAGCGGAAAGAGGTGGTGAGCCGCGCCATCGGCACCAGCGTCGCCGTCATGCGCTGCAACTCCTCTAGCGGGGTTTCGACCCCCGCCGTGATGATCGCATTGGCAAAGCGGTTGCCCTGCTCCTCAACCGGGATTTCCTCGGGCGTTTGATCCACGAAACCGGCCCGGCGGATCACGATCTGGGCCGAAGGGCCACGGGTGAAGGCCAGAAACTCCCGCGTGATCAGCGGCAAGCGCCGGGCGGGGAAATAGAGGAACATCGGCGCGGTCAGCGGGTAATCTTCGGTTTTGATCGTCCGCCGTGCGGCATCCAGCGCAAAACCGCAGTTGCCGCCAAGGGTCAGCACCTCGGTCTCACCCTGTTCGGCATAGCTGGTGATGCCTAGGGCAAAAACATCCCGCGCGACCGCTTCGGCCAGCGCATCGGGCATGGCATGACGGGTGACATCAGTGCTCAGTTCCAGCCCGGCGGGGGTGAGCACCTGATCCACGATGGCTTGGCTCAACCCGCTGTCGGCGGTGGGCAGATGCAACTCAATCGGTGCGTCCGGCCCGCCGAGGCGCTGCCAATTCTTGATCTCGCCCGAGAACACCCGCGCCAAGGTCAGCGGCGAGATTTGTTTGACCGGATTAGACGGGGCGACCACGGGCACCACCGCATCAAGCGCCAGAACCCGGCTGCGATTGGCTCCGGTCAGATCACCCAAGCCCGCCTCACGGGCATTGATCCGCTCTTCGCGGCGCACCTCGCGCAGGGCCATGACGACATCAGCCTCATCCGCCAGCAGATCAGCAAAGCCCTCGTTGGTATTGCTCGCCCGGAAATCGAACCGCGCGGCAAACTTGCCGTCATCCTCACGCGAGAGCAGCAGCGCAAAGCGCCCGCTGTCCCCCTCTTCGCGGCTGACGGTATAGCCTTGGCGCGCGGCAAAGGCCTCGATCAGCGCGGGCATCAGCACCGCCCCCATGGTGGCAGAGCCCGAGAAGCGCACCTCGGCCACGAAATCCGCAAGGTTGGGGCAGCCCGGACCGGCGCAAGAGACGCCGCTGCTGTCGACGGTCAACTCGCCATAGTCGGTCTCGACGCGGTAGAATTCGCCGTCGAACCCCAGCAGGGTGCCGCTGAGTTCGACGCTGCCATCGCGCGAGGTCAGTGCGATGTCCTGCGCTGCGGATGCGCCCGCCGTAAAAAGCAAAAGTGCGGCGCTGATCGCCGCACGTTTCAACCCGTTCATCTAGACCTACCCGGTTGCGTCAGTTCTGCGCGACTTTCAGGTCTTGGAGCAAATTATTCAACACCAGAAAGTTGCCGACAGCGTCACAGTCCGGCACGGCGAGGGTCAGGTTCTGGGTTTTCACCGGATCGTCGCCGCGCAGTTCCAGCGCCTGTGCTTCGATCTCAAGCCCGCAGTTCGCCTCGCTCACCTCGGCCTCCACGCTTAACGCGACATCGCCCTCCTGCGCCGTTTTGGCGACCGGGAAGCTATAGACTTCGGCCATCAGCGGCTCAGAAGCCTCAATGTCGCCATTGCGGGTCATGAAGCCCCCTTCGCCCAGCACGGCAGCGGTCATATCGCGCGGCGCACCGGACCAGACATGACCCGCCTCGCCGTAATCCGCGCCGAACTCGCGGGCGTGAAGCTCAAACCCCGCCGTGCCTTTCCATTGCAGCACGACGCGGTTGAAGTCGGATAGTTCGGGGACCGAAGTCTGCGCCACCGCGCCATCACCGTTGCCGAAGGCGAGGATGAAAACAGCCTCTTCCGCCAAGGCCGGGACGGTGACCGACAACTGCCCTTGGTCATCGGTCACTTCGGTAAAGATCATCCCATTATGGTGCACGGTCAGCCGCTCATTCGGCAGACAGGCGGCATCGAGGGTGAGTTTCACCATCGCGGCGGCGACGGCATCCGCTTCGGCAATGATATCACAGGTCGCTGGGATCGCGGCACCGTGGCTTTCCGGGGCGGGCGGCAGGCTTTGGGGCGCTGCGGCCTTGACCACGCGGTCATCCAGTTTTGGCAGCGCGATGGGGCTGTCGAGCGCGGCAGAGGTCAGGGTGATGCCTTCAACCTCAAGCAAGGCGCCATTGTCGGCCACCGGGCGCTGCGCCTCAGCCGCGCCATAGCGCTGCTGCGCGGTGTCGGAGCTTTGCATGACATAGCCAATGCCCACCGCACAGGCCAGAGTGCCGACAGCTGTCAGAATTTCTTTGGTGCGCCACATGACAAGTCTCCTTCAACGGATTCGTTAGAGACTTTATGGGCGCGGATCAGGGCCGGGGTATGGCCCTGAAACGCCAAGTTATGGGCGAAAAGGTGACGCCGCTCAGGTGATCTGACCGTGGCAGTGTTTGAACTTCTTGCCAGAGCCGCAGGGGCAGGGATCGTTCCGGCCCGGGTTGCCCCATGTGGACGGATCGTTCTCGTCAAAGCCGGGGGCTGCGGCCTCGGCCTGTTCAGAGGCCTCATCCGCCGCTTCGCTCGCCGCAGCCTGCATGGCAGCCTGACGGGCGGCCATTTCCTGCATCATCTCGCGGCGTTGCTCTTCGCTCATCGGTTGGATCTGGCCCAGCTTCTGGGTCACGTCCTGCCGCAGACTGTCGAGCATCGTCTCAAACAATTGGAAGGCTTCGTTCTTATACTCGTTCAGCGGATCGCGCTGCGCGTAGCTGCGGAAGCCCACGACCGAACGCAGATGTTCGAGCGTCAGCAGGTGGTCGCGCCATTTGGTGTCGATGGCCTGCAACAACAACTGTTTCTCGATGTTGCGCATGTTCTCTTCGCCAAAGGCCTCGGCCTTCTTGGCCATCAACTCATCCGTGGCCTTCATCAGACGTTCGCGGATCACCTCATCATCCACGCCGTCCTCTTCGCACCATGCGATGATCGGCACGTCGACGTTCAACTGTTCGATCACCGCGGCATAGAAACCTTGGGTATCCCACTGATCGGCGTAGGTCTTGGGCGGCATATAGGTGTCGATCAAATCGTCGATCACCTGCTCGCGCATGTCGGTGACGATCTCATTGAGGTTATCCGCCTCCATGATCTCGCGGCGCTGGCCAAAGATCACCTTGCGCTGCTCGTTCATCACGTCGTCGAACTTCAACAGTTGCTTGCGGATGTCGAAGTTGCGGCCCTCAACCTTCGCCTGCGCCCGCTCAAGCGACTTGTTGACCCATGGGTGCACGATGGCTTCGCCATCTTTCAGGCCCAACGTCGTCAGCACTTTCTCAAGCCGTTCCGAACCGAAAATGCGCATCAGATCATCTTCGAGCGACAGGAAGAACGAGGTGCGGCCCGGGTCACCCTGACGGCCCGAACGGCCCCGCAACTGGTTGTCGATGCGGCGGCTCTCGTGACGCTCGGAAGCCAGAACGTAGAGACCACCGGCCTCCAGCACCTTCTGCTTTTCTTCGGCGTGCTGCGCTTCGATCTGGGCGCGGATGTTGGCCGGGTCGGCCTCAGGGTCGGCATCCAGCGCGTCGAGCACTTTCAACTCGACGTTGCCGCCCAACTGAATATCGGTGCCGCGGCCCGCCATGTTGGTGGCGATGGTCACGGCGCCCAGCTTGCCCGCTTCGGCGATGATCTGCGCCTCTTGCTCGTGCTGGCGGGCGTTAAGCACGTTGTGCTCGATCCCGGCGGCGGTCAGCATGGCGCTAAGCTGTTCGGACTTTTCGATCGAAGTGGTGCCGACAAGGCAGGGCTGCCCCTTGGCGTGGGCCTCTTTGACCCGCTCGATCATCGCCTCGTATTTCTCACGCGCGGTGCGATAGACGGCGTCGTCTTCGTCCACACGGGCAATTGGCACGTTGGTCGGCACTTCGACCACGCCAAGGCCGTAGATCTCGGCGAATTCTTCGGCTTCGGTTAAGGCCGTGCCTGTCATGCCGCCCAGTTTGTCGTATAGGCGGAAGTAGTTCTGGAAAGTGACGCTTGCGAGGGTCACGTTCTCGGGCTGGATGTCGACGCCTTCCTTGGCTTCGATCGCTTGGTGCAGACCGTCCGA
This sequence comes from Sulfitobacter sp. 1A12779, assembly GCF_043557315.1. Taxonomy (NCBI): domain Bacteria; kingdom Pseudomonadati; phylum Pseudomonadota; class Alphaproteobacteria; order Rhodobacterales; family Roseobacteraceae; genus Sulfitobacter; species Sulfitobacter sp. 1A12779. The sequence goes on along the minus strand of NZ_JBIFFU010000001.1, from coordinate 198,549 downwards.
CAGGCGGCGGCCCGGCATCATGCGGCCCGTAAATTCGTCAATCAACGTCACCGCGCCATCGCGCACGATGTAGTCCTTGTCGCGCTGGAACAGCTTATGCGCGCGCAGACCTTGGTTGACGTGGTGCACGATGGTCGTGCTTTCGGGATCGTAAAGGGTCATCCCCTCTTCGATCAATTCCCGCGCGCGCAGCTGCTCTTCGAGGAACTCATTGCCTTCGTCGGTGAAGGTGACGTTGCGGGTCTTCTCGTCCAGCTCGTAATGCTCATCGGTAAGCGAGGGGATCAGCGCGTCGATGATCTGATACATCTCGGAACGGTCCTGCGACGGGCCGGAGATGATCAGGGGTGTCCGTGCCTCATCGATCAGAATGCTGTCGACTTCGTCCACGATGGCAAAGTTATGCCCGCGTTGCAGCATGTCCGACAGGTTCGACTTCATGTTGTCGCGCAGGTAATCGAAGCCCAACTCGTTGTTGGTGGCATAGGTGATGTCGCAGGCGTAGGCCGCGCGTTTCTGATCCTCCGGCATGCCGGAATAGGCGACACCCGTGGTCAGGCCCAATGCGCCGAAAACCTTGCCCATCCATTCGGCGTCGCGCTTGGCGAGGTATTCGTTCACGGTCACCACGTGCACGCCCTTATGCGTGAGACCGTTCAGATAGGCCGCGAAGGTGGCTGTCAGGGTCTTGCCCTCACCGGTCTTCTGCTCGGCGATATTGCCCTGATGCAGGAAGATACCGCCCAGAAGCTGCGTGTCGAAGGCACGCAGGCCGAGGGTGCGGCGGGCGGCTTCGCGGCAGTTGGCAAAGGCTTCTGGCAGCAGATCGTCAAGGCTTTCGCCCCCGTCGGCCCGTTTGGCCAGTTCCGCGGTGCGCGCTTTGATCTCGTCGTCGCTTAGCTTTTCAAACTCGGGCTCCAGCGCATTGATCCGTGCCACAAGCGGACGGGTCGCCTTGATCTTCCGGTCGTTTGGCGTGCCAAAGACCTTTTTGGCGATTGTTCCGATACCCAGCATGTAATCTCCCGCCGAAGTTATGATGTCTTGCGCCGATCTGGTTGCCGAGCGCCATGGCAGCCCATAGATAGTGGATGAGCCCGCGCCTCTCAGCGCCATAAGGCGATGTAAGGGGCGTGCCATACACTGTCAATGTAGCAGCCCTGCTACGAAGGAAGCGATTGGACCCAACCATGCAAAAACCCCTCACTTTTCTGTCGTCTTTGGCGCTTGCCGCCGCTGTGGCGCTGCCTGTGGCCGCCCAGGACGAACCGGGTCTCGACACGGTTGTTGCCACCGTCAACGACACTGAAATCACGCTCGGGCATATGATCGTCGCCCGCGCGAGCCTGCCCCAGCAGTACCAACAACTGCCCGAGGACGTGCTGTTCAAAGGTCTTCTGGACCAGCTTGTGCAGCAGACGGCCCTCGCCGACAGCTTTACCGGCGAATTGCCGCCGCGCGTAACCCTATCGCTCGAGAATGAGACCCGCTCGCTCACCGCTGGTGAGGCGATCGAAGGCGTCATGGCAGAGCCGGTGAGCGACGAAGAGTTGCAAGCGGCCTATGACGCGCAATACAGCGACGCAGAGCCTGAGCCCGAGTTCAACGCCTCGCATATCCTTGTCGAAACCAAGGAAGAAGCCGACGCGATCAAAGCAGAACTCGATGGCGGCGCGGACTTTGCCGAGCTTGCCAAAGAGAAATCGACCGGCCCCTCCGGCCCCGGTGGCGGCTCCTTGGGGTGGTTCGGCCCCGGCATGATGGTGCCTGCCTTTGAAGAGGCCGTCGCGGGCATGGAAGCTGGCAGCGTGTCCGAGCCGGTGGAAACCCAGTTCGGCTGGCATGTCATCAAACTGAACGAGACACGCACCGCCGAAGCCCCCGCACTGGAAGACGTGCGTGAAGAGCTGGAAACCCAAATCCGCCAGACCAACGTGCAAGAGGCGATCGAAAGCCTGACCGACTCTGCCGAGGTTGACCGCAGCGCGGCCGAAGGCATCGACCCTTCCGTTCTCAACAACATCGAATGGCTGAACTAACTCATGGCTAAATCCCTGGCTGTCTCGCCGCTCGCCCCGGCCCGTTTTCCCGAATTGCCGGTTATCGACGGCGTGACATTCGCCACCATCGTCGCGGGCGTGCGCTATCAAGGGCGCACCGATGTGATGTTGGCGAAACTGGCGCCGGGCAGCGCCGTGGCGGGGGCGTTCACACGTTCCGCCACCCGCGCGGCCCCGGTGCTGGATTGCCAGGCAAAAATCGGCGGGGCCTCGGACGAAGGCGCCGCCATTGTCGTGAACTCGGGCAACGCCAATGCCTTTACCGGGCGGGGCGGCACCGACGCGGTCGAGGCGATCACCGCCGCCGCTGCCGAGGCCTGCGGCGTGCCGCAAGCGCGGGTCTTCACCTCCTCCACCGGTGTCATCGGCGAACCCCTGCCGCATGAACGCATCACCGCCGTGCTGGGTGATCTGCATGACCAGCTTGACCCCGCGGGCATCGAAGACGCGGCGCGTGCCATCATGACGACGGACACTTTCCCCAAAGGGGCCAGCGCCACGGTTGAGATCGACGGCAAAACCGTCTCTATCGCGGGGATCGCCAAAGGCTCGGGCATGATCGCGCCCGATATGGCCACCATGCTGGTCTATATCTTTACCGATGCGGTACTGGCGACGGACGAGCTGCAACAGCGCCTTTCGACCCATACCGAAACAACGTTCAACTGCATCACTGTCGACAGTGACACCTCCACCTCCGATGCGCTGATCATGGCCGCGACAGGTGCCTCCGGTGTCGATGTATCGGGCAATGAAGCCTTCGACGCGGCGCTGCGGGACGTGATGATGGACCTCGCGCATCAGGTCGTCAAAGACGGCGAAGGCGCGCAGAAATTCGTCGAGGTGGCCGTGACCGGTGCCTCCAACGATGACGAGGCCAAGATCCACGCCATGGCCATCGCCAACTCCCCCCTGATCAAGACCGCCATCGCAGGCGAAGACCCCAACTGGGGCCGCGTCGTCATGGCCATTGGGAAATCCGGGGCCGCGGCGGACCGTGACCGTCTGTCGATCCGTTTCGGCGATATCGAAGTCGCCCGCGACGGTTGGCGCAGCCCCGACTACTCCGAAGAAGATGCCGCCGCGCATATGAAGGGTCAGAACATCACCATCGGGGTCGATCTGGGCCTTGGCGAGGGGCAGTGCACCGTATGGACCTGTGACCTGACCCACGGCTATATCGACATCAACGCCGATTACCGGTCCTGACCAGATGAAGACAGTACTGGTTTCCGCCGCGGCCTTGATCGACATCGATGGTCGCGTGCTTTTGACCCAACGGCCCGAAGGCAAGCCGATGGCGGGCCTTTGGGAGTTTCCGGGCGGCAAAATCGAACCCGGAGAGACGCCAGAAGCGGCGCTGATCCGCGAGTTGCATGAGGAACTGGGGATTGAGACATGGGAATCCTGTCTCGCCCCGCTGACCTTTGCCAGCCACAGCTACAGTGATTTCCACCTTCTGATGCCGCTGTTCGCCTGCCGCAAATGGGGCGGCACACCGGTTTCGCGCGAGGGGCAGACCCTGAAATGGGTACGCCCGAACGAAATGCGCGCCTATCCAATGCCCGAGGCAGACGTACCGCTCATATCAATATTGCGTGATTGGCTCTAGCGCAGAGTGGCAGAATTGCACTAGTGATCGCCAATCGCTCAGCATGTTGCGGATTTTTTAACCGAATGCGCACCATCCTGAGGCAGAGTTGTAACATCTGTATGAAAGGGTGCCGACATGTTGAGAACCATCGCAATCGGAAGTTCCATTTACGTTCAGGGTATCTTTGTAAAAATGTTGGCGGGCGGTCGCATGGCCGTTCAGGTCGACGGGAAGATTTTCGAAGGCAAGCCTGTCTGAAAAATCTCATCGGAACGCCTATTGAGGTGAACAAATAGGCGTTCCACCGCGTTTTCCCCGAGCATTTGGCAGGGGAACTTATGTCATCGAAGCGCGCTATCGTCATTCTGAACCGCGGTTCAGGCCGTCAAGACGGTGACCAAGCCGAAAACACGATCCGATCCGCCTTTGCGCGGCATGGGATCACGGCGGAATTCATTCACATCGACAAACGCAACGACCCTGCCAGCGCCGCGCGGGAGGCGCTGTCTAGCGGCGAGGGGATCATCGCCGTCGCGGGCGGGGATGGCACGATCTCGGGCGTGTCCTCGGCCATGGTAGACCACGACCGTCCGCTCGGCATCATCCCGCAGGGCACCTTCAACTATTTTGCGCGGTCGATGGGTATTCCAGAGAACCTTGAAGAGGCGGTCGACGTCATCGCCGCTGGTGACAGCCGCCCGGTGCATGTGGCGACGATCAACGGTGAGACCTTTTTGAACAACGCCAGTATCGGGGCTTATCCCGCCATCCTCAAAACGCGCGAAGGCATCTACCGCCGTTGGGGACGCAGCCGGGTCGCCGCCTATTGGTCGGTGATCAAAGCCTTGATGGATTTCCGCACCTCGCTCAAATTGACCATCGTGGTCGACGGGAAAGAGAGCCAGCTGCGCACCCCGCTCGTTTTCGCGGTGAACAACGCGTTTCAACTGGATCAAATGGGGCTTGATGGGCAGGACTGCATCGCGCGCGGCGATATGGTGCTGCTGGTCGCCCCTGACACCTATCGCTTCGGCCTGCTGCGCCATGCGGTGGCGTTGGCGACAGGTCGCGCGAAACACCACACGGACTACGAAATGCTCTGCGGGTCCGAGATTGAGATACGCATGAAACAGCGCAAACGCTATGTCGCGCGGGACGGAGAGATTGCGGTGATGCGCGGCCCGTATCGGCTCACTCGTGCCAGTTCGCCCATTCATATCTTTGTACCCTCCACGACCGGGAAGACCGTGCGATGAGCCGTTTGATTCACCTATCCGACCTGCACTTCGGCAAAGACCGCCCCGACCTTTTGGTACCGCTCCTAGATGCGGTGAATGGCTATGACCCCGATCTGGTGATCATCTCGGGCGACCTGACTCAACGGGCGCGGGAAAAGGAATATCGCGCCGCGCGGGCTTTTATCGACAGGATCAACGCGCCGGTGCTGAGCGTGCCGGGCAATCACGATATTCCGCTGCACCGCCCCTTTACCCGGTTTTTCGCCCCGTGGCGCTATTACCGGCATTGGATCGATCACGACCTCACGCCGGTGCATGAGGGGGCGGATTTCGTCGCCGTGGGGATCAACACCGTTGATCGGTTCAAATGGCAGACCGGCAAACTGGGCCTGCGCCGTTTGGGCCGCGCCTGCCGCGCCCTGTCGCGCGGGGGGGAAAAGACCCTGCGCATTGCGGTTTGCCACCATCCGCTGGATCACCCCAATGAGACCCACAAGAAGCCCATTCCCGGCGCGAAACGCGCGCTGAGACGGCTCTTGGACTGCGGCGCTGACCTGATCCTGTCGGGTCATCTGCACATCTGGCACGCGGGCACCTTTGCCCATCCAGCGCCTGAGCATGACGGTCATCTGGCGATCCAACTGCACGCGGGCACCAGCCTGTCTTCGCGCCAGCGGGGGGAGCCGAATGATTTCAACCTGATCGATATCTCGCCCCTGCACGTCAATCTGGCGCGGATCAGTTTCGATGACAGCAAGAGGGCCTTCACAAAAGCAGAGGCCCGGCAATTCGACCGGGCCTCTGGGGAATTCATCTTGTAAGCGCTTGGCTTAGGCCAAGGTGCGGGTCACTTCTTCGCGCTCGAAAATCTCGATCACATCGCCGGGGCGGATGTCTTCGTAGTTCTCGAATGCCATGCCGCATTCCTGACCGGACTGAACCTCGGGCACTTCGTCTTTGAAGCGCTTAAGCGTTTTCAGCGTGCCTTCGTGGATCACGACGTTGTCGCGCAGCAAACGCACACCGGCGCTGCGGCGGGCGACGCCTTCGGTGACCAGACAGCCTGCGACTTTGCCCACACCGGTGACCTTGAAGACTTCTTTGATATTGGCGTAGCCAATGAAGTTCTCTTTGATCTCGGCGCTCAGCAAGCCGCTTGCGGCCGCTTTCACGTCATCCACAAGGTCATAGATGACCGAGTAGTAGCGGATTTCGACACCCTTCTGGTTCGCCGTGTTCCGAGCCGAGGCATTGGCACGCACGTTGAAGCCCATGATCGGCGCGCCGGAGGCTTCGGCAAGGCCGACATCCGTCTCGGTGATCGCGCCCACACCGGAGTGCAGAACTCGAACGCGGACTTCGTCGTTGCCGATTTTCTCCATCGCCTGAACGATCGCTTCGGCGGAGCCTTGCACGTCGGCTTTGACGAGGATCGGCAACTCGCTCACGTTCTCATCCGCCTTGGCGTTGGCCATCAGCTGTTCCAGCGTCGTGGCGGCACCGGCAGCGGCGCGCTTGTCCTTGGCGGCCTGCGCACGATACTCGGCAATCTCACGGGCCTGCGCTTCGGTCTCGGTCACGTTCAGCACGTCACCGGCCTCGGGCGTGCCGTTGATGCCCAGCACCTCAACCGGCACCGAAGGCCCGGCTTCTTTGACGCGCTCGCCTTGGTCGTTGATCAGCGCACGAACCTTACCGTACTGCTCACCCACGACGAAGATATCGCCCTGACGCAGCGTGCCGTTCTGAACCAGCACGGTCGCCACAGGGCCGCGGCCCACGTCAAGCTGCGCTTCGATCACCGCACCCACGGCGGCCCGGTTCGGGTTCGCCTTGAGTTCGAGGATTTCCGATTGCAGCGCGATGGCTTCGAGCAGATCGTCGAGACCTTGGCCCGTTGCTGCCGATACTTCGACGTCTTGCACATCGCCCGACATCTTCTCGACGATGACTTCGTGCTGAAGCAGATCGGTACGGACCTTGTCGGCATTGGCGGCGGGTTTATCGATCTTGTTGATCGCCACGATCATCGGCACCTTGGCCGCTTTCGCGTGGGCAATCGCTTCGATCGTCTGCGGCATCACGGCGTCATCCGCCGCGACCACCAGAACCACGATATCCGTCACCTGAGCCCCGCGCGAACGCATGGAGGTGAAGGCCGCGTGACCCGGCGTGTCGAGGAAGGACAGCACGGTGCCGTTGTCGGTTTTCACCTGATAGGCGCCGATGTGCTGGGTGATGCCACCGGCTTCGCCCGCCACAACCTTGGCGTTGCGGATCGCGTCCAGAAGCGAGGTTTTGCCGTGGTCGACGTGGCCCATGATCGTGATGACCGGGGGACGCGATTGCAGATCCTTCGGATCGTCCTCAACCTCTTTGATGACATCTTCGACATCGGCGTCGGAAACGCGCACCACTTTGTGGCCGAATTCCTCAATGATCAGCTCGGCTGTATCGGCGTCGATGGTTTCGTTCTGGGTCACCATCAGGCCGTTTTGCATCAGCGCCTTGACCACCGCGCCGGTCTTCTCGGCCATACGGTTGGCGAGTTCAGAGACCACGATAGCGGGCGGAAGCTGCACGTCGCGCACGATCTTTTCACGCTCGACCTGGCCACCCATCGCTTTTTGACGCGCACGTTCTTGCTTGCGCTTCATCTGCGCCATGGAACGCTGACGGCCACCTTCGCCACCGGCAAGCGCCTGATTGACGGTCAGCTTGCCCGCGCGGCGGCTGTCGCCACCTTTGCTGCGCTTCTTGCTGTCGTCGCGGTCACGGTCCGTGGTTTTGCGCGGTGTCGCGGAGGGCGCAGGTTTGTTGCCCGGCTCGCGTCCAGCGGCAGGTTCCGGTGCGGGGGCAGCAGCAGCCGCTTCGGCCTCTGCTTTGCGACGGGCGTCTTCCTCGGCCTTGGCTTTGAGGCTTTCTTCGCGCTCACGCTCTTCGCGTTCCTTGGCCTCAATCTCGGCCCGGCGACGCTCACGCTCTTCGGCGCGGGCTTTTTCCTCGGCTTCACGCTGCGCGGCTTCCTCGGCCTCACGGGCCTTGGCGGCCTGAACGGCCTTCAGACGGCGCTCCATCTCGGCATCGGTGATGCCTGCGGGGCGCTTCTTGGGATCGCCAATCGGCCCGGCGCCCGGACCTGTTGATTTCTGGCCACCCGGTTTGGGCACCACAACACGCTTGCGCTTGGTTTCGACCACAACGTTTTTGGTACGCCCGTGGCTAAAGCTTTGCTTTACGTTCCCCGGACGTGCGCCACCGCGCAGACCCAATGTTTTCTTGCCGTCACTATCGCTCATGAAGCTCGTCTATCCTTTCGGATGGCCGTTGCCACCCTCGTTTACGCGCACGCCTTTAAGTCTACCGGCTTCCTCTACAACACGTTGCGTGAGTCCACCAGAGGCGAGCGCCCCATGTATCACAGTTTGGCGACCGAATGCCAAACCCAATTCATCGGCTGTCAACCAACCGATGTAATGACCATAGTGTGGGGTGCTCAGCTTGGACTTCCCGCGCCCTGACCCATCTACGGCCTGTATCAATACTTCGGCCTCTTCGGTTTGCAACCAACCCTTGACCTTTTCGTAACCGGCGACCGCCTTGCCCGCCTTGCGCTGGAGCGAGATCAGCTCGACCACCCGCCGCGCCAACTGCTGCTCGACCTCGTCGACCAGCCCGTCGGGCAGAGTGACCGGCTGTTTCGCCGAGCGGGAAAAAGCCTTTTTCTTGATGGCCAATTCCAGCGCCGCACGATCCGCCGCGACATAGATGCCCCGGCCCGGCAGTTTACCCAGAATATCCGGGTAAACCTGATTGTCCGGGCCGACCACGAAACGGATCAACCCGTGTTTCGGCTGCACCTCGCCCGTGGCGATGCACTTGCGTTCCGCACCGTCTGAGCGGTCATTCGAGGCGCCACCGCGTCCCATGTGCAACCCCCGAGGCCCGCTTAGGCCTCGGCCTCCTCGGCGGTTTCGCCGTCTGTTTCTACGTCGTCTTCTTCCGCGTCGTCCTCAAGCTCGGTCGGGTCGACCCAGCCCAACATGACGCGGGCGGTCATGATCATGGCCTGCGCATCTTCGAGGCTCACATTGAAGGGCTCAAGCGCGCCGTCGTCTTTGACACGCTCGCCGTTGACCGTGGTCCAGCCGCCAGCCAGTTCCCAATCGGCACAGGTGGCGAAATCTTCCAGCGTTTTGACGTCGTCCTTGGCCAGCGCTTCTATCATTTGGGGGGTCAGCCCCTCAAATTCAACCAGGCTGTCTTCGACACCCAATGCGCGGGCGTTATCAAGCGCCGCTTTGTTCTGCGCTTCGAGCACGTCGCGGGCGCGGGCCTGCAACTCACCTGCGGTGTCTTCGTCCACACCGTCGATGACCAGCAGCTCGTCGACTTCGACATAGGCCACTTCTTCGAGGTTGGTGAAACCTTCGGAAACCAGAAGCTGGGCGAAGAATTCGTCAAGATCGAGGTTGTCCATGAACAGCTTGGTGCGCAGTTCGAACTCGGCCTGACGGCGCTGGCTTTCCTGCTCTTCGGTCATGATGTCGATGTCGAGACCGGTCAACTGGCTAGCAAGACGCACGTTCTGACCTCGGCGGCCAATGGCGAGCGACAGTTGCTCTTCGGGCACGACGACTTCGATCTTACCGGCTTCTTCGTCGAGAACCACTTTCGACACTTCCGCAGGCTGCAGCGCGTTCACAAGGAAGGTGGGCTGGTCTTCGTTCCACGGAATGATGTCGATCTTCTCGCCCTGAAGCTCGTTCACCACGGCCTGCACGCGGCTGCCGCGCATACCGACGCAGGCACCGACAGGGTCGATGGAACCGTCATGCGAGATCACGGCGATCTTGGCGCGCGAACCGGGGTCGCGGGCAACCGCTTTGATCTCAATGATGCCGTCGTAGATTTCCGGCACTTCCATCTTGAACAACTCGGCCATGAATTCAGGCGCGGTGCGGCTCAGGAAAATCTGCGGGCCGCGCTGCTCGCGGCGCACGTCTTTGATGTAGACGCGGATGCGGTCGTTCGGGCGATAGCTTTCGCGGCCAATCTTCTCGTTCCGGCGCAGGATCGCTTCGCCCGCGCCTACGTCGACGATGACGTTGCCATATTCCTCGCGCTTGACCAGACCGTTGATGATGGTCCCGGCGCGGTCTTTGAATTCTTCGTACTGGCGGTCACGCTCAGCTTCGCGGACCTTTTGCAAGATGACCTGCTTGGCCGACTGCGCCGCGATGCGGCCCATTTCAACCGGGGGCACTTCCTCGACGAAAGTGTCGCCAACCTTGGGGTCGGCCATGTACTGCTTGGCCTGCTCTACGGTGAACTCGGCCTGATAGTTCTCAAGCTCATCATCCTCGACCACGGTGCGGACGCGGGTAAAGGTGGCCTTGCCGGTCTTGCGGTCGATGTCGACCCGGATGTCCATCTCGGCGCCATAGCGGGACTTGGCGGCACGGGCGAGGGATTCCTCCATCGCTTCGACGACCAGACCGGGGTCGATCATCTTCTCGCGCGCCACCGCCTCGGCGGTTTGCAACAGCTCAAGCTGGTTTGCAGATGTAATGGCCATTAGGTGTCTCCCTCAGCAGACTCTTCAGTCTCGATATCATCAAAATCGGTTTCGTCGATCGCACCAGACGCTTTGCGCTGGCGGAGCATTTCCTTGATCAGGTCGTCGGTCAGCACCAGCTTGGCATCGCTGAGCCAGTCGAACTGCAATCCGATGGTGCCTTCTTCGACATTGATCAGCACTTCGCCACCCTCGACGCCAGCCAGCTCACCCTTAAAGCGGCGGCGGCCGTCAATCAGTTCGGTCGTCTCGATCTTGGCCTCATAGCCTTCGAAGGCGTCGAAATCCTTGAGCCGCGTCAGCGGTCGGTCGATGCCGGGGCTCGACACTTCGAGCGAATACTCGTCCAAGATCGGGTCTTCGACATCCAGCACGGCGCCGATGGCCTGCGAGATCTTGGCGCATTCATCCACTTCGATCCCGCCCTCGGGCCGGTCGGCCATGACTTGCAGGGTGGTGGATTTGCCCGACATCAGGCGCACGCGCACCAGTTCAAAGCCCATATCCTCGATCACCGGGGTGATGATCTCGGCCAGGCGGCGGTCGATGGCGGCTTTGGCGATCAGGTCATTCGACATGAGACATCCATTTTCACTGGGCACAAAAAAACGGGCGCGCGGCCCGTTCACGAATTCGGTGGAGCCTTCGGTGTGGACCCGAAAGCGCCGCTGTTGAAGGGGATATAGGCCGAATGCGGCGAAACTGCAACCCCTCTCAGCCGAACCACCACCGCTCGGGCGCGCGCAGGTTGTCCATCGGCGCTTGGCGTCCGGGGTTCGGCGGCTGGCGCAGATCGCCCGACAACGCGCTGACCCCGCCTGCGCTATCGGCCTGAAGGGTCACATCCCCCCGGTCGCGGTAACGGGGCCGCGCGGGTAAATCCGCTGCATCAACAAGCCCTTCGCTCAGTGCCTGCGCCCGCACCTCACGGGCGGGGAGCGACACCAGTTCGACCGTATCGAACCACCCGGCGGTGCCGTCCTTGTAATGCGTCTCTACCCGTTCGGCCAAAACCTGACGTGCGGCGGAAAAGCGCCGCAGACGGTAAAGCCCGGTGCCAATCCCGGCCTCGGGCGCATGGGCGGGGCGGATCACATAGCGCGATTGCGCCAGCAGGAGCGGCAGGTCAGGATTCGCCGCCGCCAAAGTGACCTGCACTTGCAGATCGTCCTGAACGGCGACCTCGGCCCCCGCCAGCAGACCGCGCAGACTGGCCACCACATCCCGGGCGGTCAGGGGGCTGCCGTCGTGAAAACGCACATCGGGGCGCAGATCGAACTGCCACTGCCGGGCGCCATCGCTGGCCTGCCAACCGGTCGCCAACTCACCCTTGAGGATGCCATTGCCGGTGACTTCGGTCAGCGTGTCAAAGATCATCCCCTGCCGCGCGACCTGCATGAAGAGCCCCTCGCCATGGACCCAAGTATCCTCTCGCGTGGCACCTGAAAGCGCCAGCCGCAAACGGCCCCCGCGCCGGGGCGGCTCTCCGCCGCTGGCACCTGTCGCGGCCAGCAGGGCCGCCGCCGCACCGGTGGTGAAAAGCGCCCGGCGATCCAGCAGAGAGTTGCGCCCGCTCATCGCTGTCCGATCCTATCCATCGTGCGCACCAATTCGGCACTGATCCCCGGCTCCGACAGGGCGTGGCCCGCATCCCGGATCATCCGCAGGTCGGCATTGGGCCAGCGTTCGGCCAGCGCATAGGCCCCCGCAGGCGGGCAGATCATGTCATAGCGTCCCTGCACGATGACCCCCGGGATATGCGCGATCCGCCCCATATGTTCGAGGATCTGACCGTCGAACTCCAAAAAGCCATTGTTGGTGAAATAATGGTTCTCCAGCCGCGAAAAGGCCCGCGCATAGGCCGATGGCCCGCCATGCGACACCCCATCGGAATGTACCGAGGCCAGCGCATTTTCCCAAGCGGCCCATGCGCGGCCATAGTCCTGCTCGACCCGCAGATCGCCCGAGAAGAGCCGCCGGTGATAGGCCGCGATCAGATCGTCCCGCTCATCTTCGGGGATCAGGTTCACGAACCGCGCCCAAAGTTCGGGCCAGAAACGCCCGGCCCCACCGCCGTAGAACCAATCAAGCTCGGCCTGCGTCATCAGGAAGACGCCGCGCAGGATCAGATGGCGCACCGCTTCGGGGTGCGCTTGGGCATAGATCAGCGAAAGCGTCGCGCCCCAAGAGCCGCCGAAAACCATCCATTTCTCGATGCCAAGCGTGGTGCGAATCAGCTCGATATCCGCGACCAGATGCCATGTCGTGTTGTCCGTGACCGAGGCATGCGGGGTGGACCGCCCGCAGCCGCGCTGGTCGAACAGCACCACGCGGTAAACCTTAGGGTCGAAATACCGCCGCATCGCCGGGCTGCAACCGCCGCCGGGGCCGCCGTGGAGCACCACGACAGGGATGCCCTCGGGGTTGCCGCATTGCTCGACATAGACCTGATGCCCCTGCCCTACGGACAACATCCGCTGGTCGAAAGGCTCAACCGGCGGATAAAGATGCGGCGCGCCGCGTTTTTGGTCGGGATACTTGTCCATTGCCGCCCTATATAGTCATTGAACCCAAAAGAGCACAGGGAGATCAGAATGCAAGCGGATCAATCAACCATCGACCCCGCCGAGATCGCCAAATTCGAAGCCATGGCCGCCGAATGGTGGGATCTGAACGGCAAGTTCAAGCCGCTGCACATGCTGAACCCCTGCCGGTTGGACTATATCACCAGTCAGATCGCGGGGGAGTTCGACCGCGATCTGACGGCCCCTGCCCCCTTCGCGGGGTTGCGCATCCTCGACATCGGCTGCGGCGGCGGGTTGCTGTCCGAACCGATGGCGCGGCTTGGGGCCGATGTGGTGGGCGCGGATGCGGCGGCGGGGAATATCCCCGTGGCGCAGATTCACGCGCAGCAATCGGGGCTAGAGATCGACTACCGCCACACCACCGCCGAAGACATGGCCGATGCCGGTGAGAAATTCGACGTGGTGCTGAACATGGAGGTGGTCGAACATGTCGCCTCCCCCATCGACTATCTGACCGCCTGCCGCCGCCTGCTGAAACCCGGCGGGCTACACATCTGTTCGACTCTGAACCGCAATCCAAAGTCCTTTATGATGGCAATTGTCGGGGCCGAGCATGTGATGCGCTGGCTGCCCAAGGGCACGCATGACTGGAACAAGTTCATCACCCCCGATGAGCTTTTCGACCTGCTGAGCCGCGCGGGGCTGGAGCCGGTGGATCGCAAAGGTTTCGTCTTTAACCCTGTTGCATGGTCGTGGCGGCTGTCGGATCGGGATCTAAGCGTGAACTACGTTACAGCCAGCATCAACCCTGGCTCAACTGACGTCTGAGCGCGCGCAGGATCGGGAGCGTGGCGCGAACCTGTTCTTCGCCAAGCTCCCCCACCACGTTCGAGATCATCGGCGTGATCGCATTCACCGCTGCATCCCGCGCCTGCCGCCCGGCGGGGCTGATCGCGACCATCTTGCGCCGCGCGTCGTCCCAATCAGGGCGGATATGAACGTAACCCGCCCATTCCAGTTTGCTCAGCGTGTTGGTCATCGCCCCGCGCGTGACGTTGAAGGTCTCGGCCAGTTGCGCGGGCGAGCGTTCGCCGCCGTGCCAAGAAAGCGAGTTCAGCACCGAGAAATGCGAGATCTCCATCCCCCGCGGCAGCACCCGTGTCAGGCGACTGCGCACCGATTGGTCGGCGGCCAGCAATTCTCCGAACAACATGATCGCAAGGGTGTTTTTATCGTCGGTCATTTTCGGTCCGGTCAGGGCGCGGCAAAGGGGCGGCGGTTGGCAAGGCTGGGCACTTTGGCGCGGGCCTTGTCACATTCTTCCATGTCCATGTCACAAAAGTAAACGCCGGGGGCTGTTCTGGCATCCAACACCACCTCCCCCCAAGGGGCCACGACCAGCGAATGGCCATAGGTGTCGCGGGTCTTATGCGCGGCGCTGGCATGGGTGCCCGTCTGGGCCGGGGCCAGCACATAGCAGCCATTCTCGATCGCCCGGGCCCGCAGCAGACTGTGCCAATGCGCGGCCCCGGTGACCGGAGAGAAGGCCGCAGGCATGGTCAGGATACGCGCGCCCGCCTCGGCCAACGCCTGATAGAGCGCCGGAAAACGCATGTCATAGCAGATCGACATGCCGATCTTGCCAAAAGGCGTCTCGGCCAGCACGGCCTTGTCACCGGGGCGATAGCCCGCGGACTCGCGGTAGCTTTCGGTCTCGTTGATATTTACATCGAACATATGGATCTTGTCGTAACGCGCGACGATCTCCCCCTGCGGGGAAATCAGGAAAGACCGGTTGGCAAAGCGCCCGTCGCCCCCGCGCGTTTTCAGACCGAGCGAGCCGATCAGCAGCCAGATGCCCGCCTTCGCCGCCTCTTCGCGCAGGGCCGCGAGGGTGGCGTCGTCTTCCTCATAGGCAAGCACCGACTGTTGATGGGACCGGCTGGTGCTGACGCAATTCGTCACCTCGGGGGTCAGGACAAACTCGGCCCCACCCGCCACCGCCTCGCCCAGCAGGGCGCGGGTCTCGATCAGATTGGCGGCGGGGTCGTCCGAGACGTTGAGTTGCAGCAGCGCGATTTTCATCTGTCGCTCAGCAATGCATCCAGCTTGCCGGCACGGTCCAGCGCATAAAGCTCATCGCATCCACCGACATGCACATCGCCGATGAAAATCTGCGGCACGGTCCGGGCGCCGCCTGCGCGCTGGATCATCTCTTTCTTGCGCTCTGGCTCCGACAGCACGTCGACCTCGTCAAAGGCTGCGCCCTTTTGGGTCAGCAGGC
Source organism: Sulfitobacter sp. 1A12779 (assembly GCF_043557315.1). Taxonomy (NCBI): domain Bacteria; kingdom Pseudomonadati; phylum Pseudomonadota; class Alphaproteobacteria; order Rhodobacterales; family Roseobacteraceae; genus Sulfitobacter; species Sulfitobacter sp. 1A12779. The sequence goes on along the minus strand of NZ_JBIFFU010000001.1, from coordinate 183,270 downwards.
GTTTGGCGGAATGACAAAAACCGCAGAGCGGCGACGTGTAGATTTCGACAGGTTGCATAGGATCACCCTTTGAACAGTTAACGTTGCACAGTGATCTAGGTCTCTTTGGCCACGCGCGCCAGTGCCAGCACGAAAACGGGGCCGGACCCGGCGGCTAGACAAGCCTGCGTGCAGGCGGTCAATGTGGCGCCGGAGGTAAAGACATCGTCCACCAAGATCACCGGTCGCGTTATGATACGGTGCCGCCGCCGAGGATGCACGCGGATCGCCTGTTCCAAGACGCGATACCGGGCTGCACGGCCCAAACCCTCCAACGATGGCGTATGCCGGACCCGCTGCAACAGATCGGGACACCAGCGGTGCCCGGTTTCCGCCGACAGCGCCTTCGCCAGCAGAGCCGATTGATTGTACCGCCGTTTCAGCAAACGCAGCCAATGCAGCGGCACCGGCGCGATCAGCGCCTCTTGCGGCAGGATGCCCTGCGCCGCTTGCGCCATCCAGCGCGCGGCGGGGCGGGCGATCTCTTGCCGGTCGCTATGTTTCAGCGCCAGAACCAGCCTGCGCCCCATATCGCGGTAGATGAGCGCCGTGCGCCCCTGCGCCCATGGCCGCGGCGTGGCAAGACAGGCATCACAATGGGGTGAACCCACATCCCCGCCGCCCTGCAGGGGCTGCCCGCAGGCATCGCAGACCGTTCCCCCGATGAAGGCCGTGTCGCGCCAGCAGGTGCCGCAGAGGCCGAAATCCGCATCGACAAGCCCCCCGCAGCCCAGACAACGCGGCGGATAGATAAGCGACACTGCTGTTTGAAGTCCCCGTGGCGGCATTCTATGTGTTCCCCATGACAGCACAGCCCACCCTGACCGACCCCAAGGCCCTCGCCCAGCACCGCGCCCGCGCGACGGCGCGGGGCATGTTCCTGCAACAGGCAGCCGCCGATGAGGTTCAGGATCGGCTGAGTTTGGTTAAGAAAACGTTTACCGCACCGTCCATCGTGACCGCCTTCCCCCAAGTCTGGGCAGAGGCGTTCCCCAAGGCCAAGATCGTCCCCGAGGCCGAGGTGCTGGCGCTGGAACCGCAGGCGCATGATTTGGCAATCCACGCCATGGGGCTGCATTGGGCGAATGACCCCATTGGCCAGTTGATCCAATGCCGCCGCGCGCTGCGCCCTGACGGGCTGTTACAGGCCGTGGCGCTTGGCGGGCAAACCCTGCATGAGCTGCGCGCCTGCCTTGGTCAGGCCGAAGCCGAAGTGACCGGCGGCCTGTCGCCCCGCATCGCCCCGATGGGGGAACTGCGCGATCTGGGCGCGCTGCTGCAACGCGCGGGGCTGGCCCTGCCCGTGGCCGATAGCCAACCGCTGACCGTGGAATATGATGACGCATGGGCCCTGATGCGCGACCTGCGCGAAATGGGAGAGACCAACGCCCTGCAAGCCCGCCTGCGCCGCCCCACGGGCCGCGCCGTGCTGACCCGCGCGGCCGAGCTTTACGCCACGCATTTCACCGCCGCCTCGGGCCGGATCACGGCGACCTTCGACATGATCTTTCTCGCCGGATGGGCACCGGACGAAAGCCAGCAGAAACCTTTGCGCCCCGGATCGGCGCAGCAACGGCTGGCAGATGCGCTGAATAGTCGCGAGGAACCCCTCCCCGATTGACCCAATCGGCAAAGCGGCTATCTCTGCGCGGATCACATGTGCGAGGAAACCCCCATGCAGGCAGCCCAGCCCCACTCCGCCCAAGCCGACGCCGCCCGGCCCGAACACGGCCCCGGCGATCACCCCAAAGTCCCGCGTCCCAAGGTTGGTGTTCTGCTCGCCAACCTTGGCACGCCGGACGGCTATGACTATTGGTCAATGCGCCGTTACCTGAGCGAGTTCCTCTCGGACCGCCGGGTGATCGACTACAGCCCGTGGAAATGGCAACCGCTGTTGCAGACGGTGATCCTCACGAAACGCCCCTTTGCCAGCGGCGCGGCCTATAAATCCATCTGGAACGAGGCCGAGAACGAAAGCCCGCTGGCGACGATCACCAAATCGCAAACCGCCAAGATCAAGGCGGCGATCGAAGCGCGCTACGGGGCCGATGTGATGGTCGACTACGCCATGCGCTATGGCAACCCGTCGACCCGCTCCAAGGTTGAGGCGATGGTCGCCGCCGGATGCCAGAAGATCCTGTTTTTCCCGCTTTATCCGCAATATGCCGGGGCGACCACGGCGACGGCGAATGACGCTTTCTTTGCCGCTCTGGCAAAGGAAAAATGGCAACCCGCTTCGCGCACCGTGGCCCCCTATTTCGACCGGCCTGACTATATCGAAGCGCTGGCCCAATCGGTCGAGCGGGCCTATGCCGCGAAGGATAAGAAGCCCGATCTGCTGGTCTGTTCCTACCACGGTCTGCCGCAGCGCTATCTGATGGAGGGTGACCCCTACCACTGCCAATGTCAGAAAACGACGCGCCTGCTGAAAGAGCGTTTGGGCTGGCAGGATAGTGAGATCATCACGACCTTCCAGTCGCAGTTCGGCCCCGAGGAATGGCTGCAACCCTATACGGTTGAAGAGGTCGCGCGTCAGGCCAAGGCGGGCAAGAAAAGCATCGCCGTCTGCGCGCCTGCCTTCTCGGCCGATTGCATCGAAACGCTGGAAGAGATCAACGAAGAGATCAAGGAAAGCTTTGAAGAGGCAGGCGGCGAGGATTTTACCTATATTCCCTGCCTGAACGACGATGCGGCGCATATCGAAACGCTGACCACGATCATCACCGAGAACTTGGGCGGTTGGCTGGACTAAGCCCCGCCTTGGGGTCGCTGCGGCGGCCCCTTTTTCAAAGCCTTACGCAGAAAACAAAAAAGGCGGTGCATTGCACCGCCTTTTCCGTTTGATCGTCAGTTCCGATTAGTCGGAAGCAACAGCTGCGGCAACCAGGGCCAGCAGGATCAGGGGAACCAGGATGCCCGAGGACGAACCTGTTGTTTCTTCCACGATGACCGGTGCTTCTACGATCGGCTCGGCCAGCGAACCAGCAAAAGCAGTCGATGCAGCAGCGGACAGAGCAGCGGCGAGAACGAGTTTCTTCATAACATAACCTCCAGAATAGGCGTGCTGTATCATATACATACACGCACCCAAGACTTACCTCGTAATCCTGTTCTAAACAGTATCGGCAAAAGTTTGCAAACCCGGAATCAGCTATTGCATCAAGGAATCAGGGGGATGTCGTCAAATAAGCAACACCTGCGTGCCGACCTTTGTCAGGGCAAAAAGTTCGGCGATATGTTCGTTATAGAGCCCGATGCAACCATTGGAAGACTTACGTCCAATTTTTCTTGTGTCGTGGGTTCCGTGGATACGATAGTAGGTCCAGCTGAGGTACAGCGCATGGGTGCCCAGAGGGTTGTCCGGGCCGGGGCCGACAAAAGGCGGCCATTCGGGATTGCGCTTGAGCATCGAAGGCGTCGGGCGCCAGCTTGGCCCCTCGACCTTTTTGATGACACGGGTCCGGCCACGGCGTGTGAGGTCTTCGGTCAGCGGCACCGAAGAGGGGTAGAGTTTGTAAACGCTCTGATCCTCAGACCAGTAATGCACCGCCCGGCTGTCGATATCGACCAGCACCGCGCCATTGCGCGTGTTGCTGAAATAGGGGCGCCAATCCAGCATCCGGAAACTTGAGACATTGCGCTTGACCGCTTCGGTCAGGTCGCGCTCCGTCTCGGTCGTGGCGGTGGAGTTGAAAGAAGAGGTGCTTTGCGCCAGCGCGGGTGTGGCGAGCATCGCGGCGCTGCCAGCAAGGAAGCCACGGCGGCTCTTGATCGAAAAACGGGGAGCGGACATGGAGCGTCTCCAAAACTGAAATTATGCTAATTAATGCCAGTTATATGGCTCGAAAGACGCAGTTTCAATTGAAACCGGGGCTGCACGGCAGAGTCATGCCTATGTGCGTTTGAACTGCAACGCGCCCCGATGTAAGGCAGAAAAAACTTCATTGCGTGGAGCGCTCATATGATCCGTATCCTGTCCATTCTACTGGCGCTGACGGTTGCGCTATCTGCCTGTACCCCGTCCAGCACGACCGGCGGCAAAGCTGGCGGCACCTACCGCATCAGCCGCTCCGACGCGGGTACGATCCAATTCCGCATGCTCGACTCCGTCAATGCGCTGCGTAGCTCTGCCGGGGTGACGCCGCTCGCGCTGGATGCCAAGCTGAACGCCGCTGCCGCCACCCATTCGCGCGATATGTCGGTGCAAAACCGCCCTTGGCACTTCGGCTCTGACGGGTCCTCGCCCATCGATCGCATTCAGCGCGTGGGCTATACCGGCGGTCTGGTCGGCGAGGTGATCTCGGAAACCTATGAGACCGAGCTTGAGACCCTCGCCGCATGGATGGAGCAACCCGACACGCGCCGCATCTTGATGGCCCCCGATGGCCGCCAGATGGGTTTCGCATGGCATCAGGAAAACGGCGGCAAGATCTGGTGGACGCTGGTCGTCGGCAACTGATCTTTCACTGAACGAGCGTTTGATCCGGCCCCTGCGGGGGCCGGTGTCGTTTTGGCCGAGCCTTAAGGTGTAATCAGGATCGGCGTGCCATCGCGCACCATCGCGTAGACATCTTCGATTTCCTTATTGGTGACCGCGATACAGCCCCAAGTCCAATCGTGCTTTTCCTTCTTCCGCGGGTCTTTCTGCCCGTGGATAAAGATATCGCCCCCCGGGCTTTTGCCCATGGCGCGGGCGTTTTCGATATCGCGCGCATTCGGGTAATCGATCCCGACGGAAAGGTGGAAACGGCTGTTCGGGTTTCGACGGTCGATTCGGTACAACCCTTCGGGCGTGCGGCCATCCCCCTCAAAGGCTTTGTGACCCACCGGAGCGAAGCCCAGTTTGATCCGGTAATCTTCGAGCACGCGGTTATGGTGCAACAGCATCATGCGGCGTTGGCTTTTGTTCACAACCACATAGGTCACTTCAGGACCGGTGTAACGTTTGAACTTACTGCTACTGCACGCGCCAAGCGCCACCATAGCGGTGCCGCCAAGTATCATCGTCCTGCGTTTCATCACTGTGCCCTCAACGCCCCGGCCATTCCGGCCTTTTTATCCACGTTACCATAGAGAGGGATTAATTTCACTCAAAAAGCGGTGATCCGCGGCGTCATATGAGGCCGTAGATTAGCTTTCAGACAGGGTCAGACAGGCGGCGAGTTCCACATGGGACGACCAGCGGAACTGGTCGACCACCTGCACCCAGTCCAGCCGATAGCCTGCCGCGACCATGTTCTGCACATCGCAGGCAAAGCTCACCGGATTGCAGGAGACATAGGCCACGCGCGGCACCTCGGCGCGGATGATCTCGGCCACCTGCGCCTCTGCCCCGGCACGCGGGGGATCAAGCACCACGGCGTCGATCTTGGCCAGTTCATCCGGAAGGAGCGGTCGGCGAAACAGGTCGCGCGCCTCGGCGGTGAGCGGTTTTGCCCCCTTGGCCCGACGCCAGCCCCCTTCCAGCGCGGCGATCATCTCGGCATCGCCTTCCACCGCGTGCACCCGCGCCTGCTGCGCCAAGGGCAAGGCAAAGGTGCCGCAGCCCGCGAAAAGATCGGCCACGACTTCGGCCTCGCCCACGGCGTCTCTGACCGCCTCCAGCAAAGCTGCTTCGCCATGGCGGGTGGCCTGCAGGAAGGCGCCCGGCGGCGGCGTGACCGGCGCATCGCCAAAGCGCTGCGCTGGCGGCGCGCGCATCGCGATCACCTCGCCATCCCATGTCAGCCGAGCCAGAGACAGAGCCTCACAAGCCTGCGCCAATTGCTGGCGCAGCGGCCCGTCGAGCGGTTTGCCATTGGCGACAGAGACGTCCAGCCCCTCTTCCGAAAGTGTTACCGTGACGGCCAATTCGGCCTTTCGGCTGGTGCCGATCAGCGCGAGTTCTTCGGCGACCTTCAGCCCCGGCAGCAAGGCGGGATCGACCAACTGACAGCCCGGCACCTCGATCAGCACGTCAGAGGCGCGGCCATGAAAGCCCGCCATAGCGCCCTTTTTCGTCCGCCGCGCGGCAAAGGTCGCCCGGCGGCGCGATTGCGCGGGGGAGGTTTGGATGGGGCGAAATTCTGTCTCTAACCCATGAGCCGAGAGCGCGTTGCGCACCACATCGACCTTCCAAGCCGCCACGAAATCATCCGCGGCATGCTGCAACTGGCAGCCGCCGCAGGATTTGAAATGGCGACAGGGCGGTGCGACCCGCTGGTCGGAGGGGGTGACGATCCGCACATCGCGAAGCTGCTGCCCATCGACAACGCCGGTGACGGTTTCCCCCGGCAGGGTCATCGGGGCAAAGATCGGACCTTCGGCGATGCCATCGCCGTGGTGGCCGAGACGCAAGATTTCATGTTCTGTCATAGCCTGCCCATAGCGCGGCAAAGGCGACTGGGAAAGCCTATTCCGCCGCCTTCACATCCAGAAACCCGCCCGACTGCCGATGCCAATAGCGCGCATAAAGCCCGTCTTGGGCAAGCAAATCGGCATGGCTGCCAATCTCGGCAATGCGGCCTGCGTCCAGCACCACGATGCGGTCCATCTCGGTCAGGGTCGACAGACGGTGAGCGATGGCCAGCACGGTTTTGCCCTCCATCACACGATCTAGGGTCTGCTGAATGGCGGCCTCCACCTCGCTATCAAGGGCGCTCGTCGCCTCGTCCAACACCAGTATCGGCGCGTCTTTCAGGATCGCGCGGGCCAAAGCGATGCGCTGGCGCTGGCCGCCGGAAAGCTTCACCCCCCGCTCGCCCAGATGCGCGTCATAGCCGCGGCGACCTTTGTGATCTTCGAGTTGCTGAATGAACTCATGCGCCTCGGCCCGTTCGGCGGCGGCGATGACCTCGGCCTCAGTCGCGTCGGGGCGGCCATACAGGATGTTGTCCCGCGCGGAGCGGTTGAACATCGCCGTCTCCTGCGTAACCATGCCGATATTGCGGCGCAGGCTCTCTTGGGTCACTGTCGTGGTATCCACCCCGTCGATCAATATCTTGCCCTGCTCCGGTTCATAGAGCCGCAAGAGCAGCGCCACGAGGGTCGATTTCCCCGCCCCCGAAGCACCGACGATGCCCAGTTTCTCACCCGGTTGGATGATCAGCGAAATGCGGTCGATCCCCCCAGTCTGGCGGCCATAGGCAAAGCCCAGATCGCGCAATTCGATCTCTCCGGCCCCGACGACCAGATTTTGCGCATCAGGCTCATCATCAAGGCGCACGCGCGGCGTCAGGGTGCGCATGCCGTCTTCGACCTCGCCAATATTGGAATAGATCGCCATCAGCGTGAAAGAGACCCAGCCCGTCATCTGCGCGATACGGATCGCGATGGCGCCGGAGGCGACGATATCGCCCTCACTCGCCAATCCGCGCTGCCACAGCAGGATCGTCCCGCCCAGCAACAGAACCGGCAAAAGCCCGGCAAGGCTCATCAGCGCCAGACGGAACCCGGCGGCGAGATAGCCGAACTCCAAGGCTCGGGCACGGAAGCTCTGCATCGCGGAAAGTGCCGCGCGGTCTTCGTGATCGGCATGGGCGAAAAGCTTCACCGTCTTGATGTTGGTGATCGTATCAACCACCTGCCCCGAAACCATCGCCCGCGCCCCGGCCCGTCCCGCGGCCCGTTTGCGCACGCGCGGCAAGAACCAGTTGATCAGCGCCAGATACATCACCAGCCAGACGGAAAACCCAACCGCCACACGCCAGTCGATCGCCAAAAGCAAGGCGACCGACCCCACGAGAGAGGCGAGCGCAAAGGCCACCACATTGATCACCTCGGCGGCCACATCCGTCACCGCCCGCGCGGCCTGCATCTGCTTTTGCGCGATGCGCCCGGCGAAATCCTCGTCAAAGAAATTGACGTTCTGCCCCAATGTCCAACGGTGCAGCCGCGACAGCACCAGCGGGTTCACATTGGGTTGCACCATGATCGCGTTGGAGGCCGAGGAGAGGCCAAACAGCACAGGACGCGCCACAAGGAAAAACGCAATCGCGCCCAAGACCAGAACCAGACTGCTGCCCTCAAAAAACCGCTCCGGCCCTGCGCTGACCGTGGCATCGATCACCTTGCCCAAAATCCACGCTGTGCCCGCCTCCATCGCGCCAGCGGCGGCAGATAGAAAGGCGGCGAGCCAGAGAACCGGCCAAGCTCCTGCAAGGCACCAGCGGATGAAGGCCCAGAGGGTCTGCGGTGGCGGCCCCTCGGCGGGGCGAAACGGGTTGATCCAGTTCGAAATGCTCACGTTTTTTCATCCAATGCGAGAAAACCGCCCGACTGACGGTGCCAGAAAGCTGCATATAGGCCAGCTTTCTGCAAAAGCGCGTCATGGCTGCCCTCTTCGACGATACGACCTTGATCCAGAACCAAAATTCGGTCCATCTCGGCAATCGTCGACAGCCTGTGCGCGATGGCGATGACGGTCTTGCCCGCCATCATGCCATAGAGCGTTTCCTGAATGACCGCCTCCACCTCACTGTCGAGCGCGCTTGTCGCCTCATCCAGCAACAAGATCGGCGCGTCCTTGAGGATCACCCGCGCCAGCGTGATCCGCTGCCGCTGCCCGCCGGACAGCTTCACGCCCCGCTCGCCCACACGCGCGTCATAACCCGAGCGCCCTTCAGGGTCGGTCAGATCGAGGATGAACTCATGCGCCTGCGCCTGTTTCGCCGCCGCGATAATCTCGGCCTCGCTGGCGTCGGGACGGCCATAGAGGATATTCTCGCGCACCGAGCGATGCAGCAGCGAGGAATCCTGCTGCACCACACCGATATGCCGCCGCAGACTGTCTTGCCGGACCTGCGCGATGTCCTGCCCGTCGATCCGGATTTCGCCGGTTTCAGCGTCGTAGAACCGCAGTATCAGCTTCACGAGGGTCGATTTTCCCGCGCCCGAGCGGCCCACAAGGCCAATCCTTTCGCCCGGCTGCACGGTAATATTGATGTCCTGAACCCCGCCGCTGTCGCGCCCATAGTGATGGCTCAGCCCCGCCATTTCGATCCGCCCTTCGGTGAGCTTCAGCGGCGGCGCATCGCGGCGGTCGGTGAGGGCGAGGGGCTGGGCAATGGTCTCCATCCCTTCGGCGACGACACCCAATTCGCGGAAAAAGCTCGACAGCGCCCACATGATCCAGCCGGTCATGGAATTGAGCCGCAGCGCCAGCGCGGCGGCAGCGGCGACGACACCGACGCTTGCCTCGGCCCCCATCCACAACACCAAGGCCCAGCCGACGACGCCCACGAGCAACATGCCGTTGAGAAGGGTGAGCACCACATCCATGATGGTGAAAATACGCATCTCACCTTGAAACGTGCGCCGCGCCTCTTCGATGGCCTCGCCCGCGAAATCGACCTCCAGATCATGATGCGCGAACATTTTGACCGAATGGATATTGGTATAGGCATCCACCACACGCCCCGTCACCTGCGACCGCGCGTCCGACGCCGCTTTGGACGCAGGACCGACCCGATTGATCGTCCAAGCGACCAAGCCGCCATAGAGGATGAACCACCCCAAAAGCGGCACTAACAAACGGATATCCGAGGTGGAGAGCAGGATCGCCGCGCCGATCATATAGGCCAGCGAGTAAGATATCGCGTCAAAGACCTGAAAGACCACCTCCCCCGCCGCCGGTGGGGTCTGCATGATCCGGTTGGCGATACGCCCGGCGAAGTCATTCTCGAACCAGCCCACGGATTGCCGCAAGACATGGCGATGCGCCCGCCAACGGATCAACGTGCCGAAGTTCGGCAAGATCGCATTGTTCAAAAGCATCACATCGACCGCCTGCACCATGGGCCGCAGCAACAGCACGGCCAGCGCCACGAGGATCAGCTCGGTCCCATGTTCCGCCCACATCTGCGCAGGATCGCTGCCCAGCAGATCGACGATACGGCCCATGTAGTAGATCAGCCCAACCTCGATCCCGGCGACGAGGATCGCCATCAGTCCGGCGAGGGCGAATACCTTTTTGAACGGCTGCGCATAGTCCCGCAGGAAGGGCCACAGCCCTTGGGGCGGCACATCCTTCTCGCGATAGGAGACATAGGGATCGACGAGGTTTTCAAAAAAGCGAAACATGGGGAGACCTTGAAATATAGACGTGCAAAATGTTCGGCATCGCCCAAGAGCAGAGCCGCAAAGGGGCAATGGTTATGCCAGCTTAGCTGAACCAGATCCCGCGGTACATTTCGCCCATCTCCCTTGTAATGGGCTTTGGATAGATGAATTTTCCCGCGATGTCGACCTAGCTGCGCCGCTCCAATAGGTCCGCCCGGGTCAAGGTGAAGCCGGAGTTGACCCAAAGCTGCTCCAGCCGGGCAAGCTCTTGGCCCAAGGCCGGGCCTTTGAACGCGGGCATCAGGTCTTTGGCCGTTACCGGAAAACGAGCCGCGACGGCGTTTCTTATCGTCTCTAACATGGCGGTTTTGGGCATGTTCTCCGCCATACAGCCCCGCAACAAAGCCGCCCCAATGGCCACCACTGCCCCATGACGATAGGCAAGCTCAGGCAACGGTGGCCCTGCGAAACCCTGCTCTTGCAGCAGGGTGAGATGTTTGCCCTCAGCTTTGCTCAACCGCAGACGGTCTGCCACAGCCTCCCCGCCCAGCGCGGCCAGACGCACCAGCCAGTCGGGATCAAGGCCAAGACCCTGTTCGAAATGGACCAGCATGGAAATCCAACGGTCATCACTCCCCGGTAAAAGCACGGGCAAAGCACCGGTTTGCCGCATCAGAGCCAGTGCGGGGGCAGGATCAGGCGCGCGGAGGAGTTTTTTGACCTCCTGCCCCACACGTTCCGCCGAGAGTGTCTCGAGCCCATCCAAATTCGACGCGATGGCATTCAGCGCCTCCGGCTCTGGCCCTACTTCTGCGTCACCATACCACGCCATGAAGCGGAAATAGCGCAGGGTGCGCAGGTAATCTTCGCGGATACGCTGACCTGCGTCCTCGATGAAACGCAACCGGCGCGCGCGCAGGTCGGGCAGCCCGCCCAAGGGATCGATCACACGGCCCTCAGGCGTGGCATAGAGCGCGTTCATCGTGAAATCTCGGCGACGCGCATCGTCGGCGATATCGGTGGAAAAGGCGACGACAGCCCGGCGGCCATCAGTCTCTACATCGCGGCGAAAGGTGGTGATCTCAAAGGGTTTCCCACCCGAGACCAGCGTCACCGTGCCATGGTCGATCCCTGTCGGCACGGCCTTGACCCCGGCGGCTTTGGCCAGCGCCATCACCGTTTCAGGTGTCGCTTCGGTAGAAAGGTCCACGTCGCTGTCTGGCAAGCCCAGCAGTGCATCGCGCACGCAGCCGCCTACGAAATAGATAGGATGCCCGCCATCCTGCACCACGCGGCAAACCCGCTGTGCGTCTTCGTCATGGAGCCAGCGCGTGCCGGTCGGAATCATTGGTTCATTCGTGTCGCCCATGCCCGCAACATACGCGCGGTCGCGCCCCAGATGTAATAGGGGCCGTAGGGAACGGCGTAATAATACCGCCGCTGGCCGCGCCAACGCCGGGAATGCACAAGGTAGTTGCTGGGGTCGAGTACATGGTCGAGCGGCACGCGAAACACCTCTTCGACCTCACCGGGCTCAGGCACCACGGTGAAATCCCGCGTCACATGGCCGATCACGGGCGTCACGCTAAAGCCGGTGACCGTCTCATGAGCCGGAAGCACGCCCAAGACATCCACGATATCGCTTGGCAGGCCAATCTCTTCGCGGGCTTCGCGCAGGGCGGCGGCGATGACATCCGCATCCCCGCCATCTTGCTTGCCCCCCGGAAAGGCGATCTGCCCGGGGTGATGTTTCAGCGCCGAAGACCGTTTGGTCAGGATCAGCTCCAGCCGCCCACCGGTATCCACCACCGGGGCCAGCACCCCCGCAGGGCGCAGGGCACGCCCCTCGGGGAGGGTAACCTCTGGGTTCAGATCGAAATCAGAGGATTCCACCCCGGTTTGGGCAAGCGCCTCGCGAAAGGACTGGAACCGGTCGCCCACCTTAGGCCTTGGCGTCGAAACCGACCGTGGCCGGATCAAGGTCGTAATGCGCGCCGCAGAACTGGCAATCGGCGGTGACCCGACCTTCGTCCGTGGTCATCTTTTCGATATCGCGGGCCGAGTAGATCGACAGGCTTTGCCGCACGCGGTCTTCGGAACAGGTACAGCCGAAACGCACCGGCTGGGGGTCATAGACCCGCGGTTGTTCCTCGTGAAACAATCGTAGCAGCAGATCGGTCGGCGGAACGCTGGGGCCGATCAGCTCTAAATCCTCAACGGTGCCGAGCAGGATGTTCACGCGGTTCCAATCCTCGGCCTCATCGCCCTCGACCAAGTCATCGGCCTTAAGGATGTCACCGCTCCCCTCGCCCGAGGCCGCCAACGGCGAGGCTTTGGGCATATGCTGCAACATGATGCCACCGGCGCGCCAATGCTCCGGCTCATCCGGGCCGGACGATTTGCCAAAGCTCAGGGAAAAGCGGGTCGGCAACTGTTCGGACTGGGCGAAATAGGCTTCGGCACAGGCGGCCAGAGACCCACCGGCCAGCGGCGTGATGCCCTGATAGGGGGTCATGCCTTGGCCTTGGTCGATCATGATCGCGAAATAGCCTTCGCCGACCTGCTCGAACGGGGCATCGTCGGTCAGCCGGTCCGCATCATAGCTGGCATAGGCGCGGATGCGCGCAGGCTCGCCTTCCTTCTCGGGGCCATAGTAATCGGTCGCGATCATCCGAACGGCACCTTTGGACTGCACCTGCAGCGACAGCTTCCAACGGAGTTTGATCGTCTGGCCGATCAAAGCGGTCAGCAACGCCATCTCGGCCACCAGCGCTTCGACCTGCGGCGGATAGTCGTGCTGTTTCAGGATGCCTTCCAACACGCCATCAAGCCGCGCCACGCGGCCGCGCATGTCGACATCATCAAGCTGAAAGGGCAGAACGGTATCGTCCCACGCGATTTTAGTTCCTTGGGTCATCGGGTTTCCTTATCGGGGGCCGCTTGGCATACCGCGTCTATATAGGCGCAGCAACCCATGGAAAAAGGGGCAGCATATGATCCGACGTACAGGTGAGACACCAGAGCCCGGCCAACGCTACACGCCACGCCCCGGCGTCTATGCCATTCTGCCGCTGCAACGACGTTTTCTAATGACGCTGGAAATGGCGGAGGAGACCGAGGTGCAACTCCCAGGCGGCGGTATCGAGGCAGGGGAATCCCCGCTTCAAGCGCTGCACCGCGAGGTGCTGGAGGAAACCGGCTGGCGCATCGCCCGCCCGCGCCGATTGGGAGCCTTCCGCCGCTTTACCTATATGAAGGACTACGACCTCTGGGCGCAGAAGATCTGCCATATCTATGTCGCCCATCCCGTGCGCCAAATCGCCGCCCCGACAGAGCCGCATCACGCCACGCTGGTGCTATCGGCCAGCGAGGCGCTGGCAACCCTCACCAATAAAGGTGACCGTTTGTTTCTGCAACGCCACCTGCGCTAGGCATTGCCGTGATACTCAAGCAATATCCCCGAGACATCGTCGGGGAAATCGCGGCTATCAGCAAATTCCGACAGCTTCCAAACCAGCGCACTTAGCAGCGCCGGGCCGCTGAACCGGCGCAATTCGCCCAACATGCGCGCCAACCCCTCTTCGCCCAACATCTCCCCACCCGGATCGGGGCATTCCGTCACCCCATCGGATAGGATCAACAAACGATCGCCGGGCGCCATCTGAAGTTTATAGTCTTCGAACCCCACCCCAGAAAGCAGCCCGACAGGAAACCCCCCGGTGCCCGACTGTTCGACCCGCCCATCCGAGCGCAGCAAGGCCGGGTGCGGATGCCCCGCCTGCGCGACAGTGACCTCTCCAGTCGTGAGATCCGCAATGGCGAGCATCAGGGTGAAATAATGCTCGGTCTCCATCTCATGAAGAACGAGGTCATTCAGTTCCGCGATCACTTCGCCCGGTGGCCGCGCCGCGTAGGTCCCCCCGGGCAAAAGCGTGAGCGCAAGGTTCTGATCCGGCGTGGCCGCCGACAGATACCCCGCCAGCCGTGCCGTCATCAGGGCCGAACTGATCCCATGCCCAGACACATCCAACCCAAACAGCCCAACGACCCCCGGCCGCACCGGGAAATACCCGACCAAATCCCCGCCAACATGCCCGGCAGAGCGCAGCATCATCGACAGATTGCCCCCCTCCATGGCGCGATAACGCTCGCGGAGCAGCGATTGCTGGAATTTTTTCGCCTCGATCAAATCCTTGTCGATCCGCGCATGCACCTGCCGCAGAATATCCAAAGTCTCGGTGATCAGCTGGTTTTTCTGCGTCAACTCCCGCTGCATGGCCAGAAAACGCGCCCCCGCCATAAGACGCGCGCGTAGCTCCGGCAGACCGGCGGGCTGGAGCAAAACATCATCAGCCCCCGCATCAAGGGTGCAGTCCACCCCCTCCTGACTATCGGCCAACAGAATGAGATAACTGCCGCGCCCTTGCGAAAGCTCCCGAAAAGCCCGGCAAAAATCGAGCCCCGATATCGCCCCACTGCAAAGTACGATATCAGGCCACCCCTGCGCGCAAAGGGCCAACGCGTCGGCTTCCGAGGCGGCAGAGACCACCTCATACCCCCATCCCTTCAACGCGGTCGAAAGACAGGCCCGCCGGGTCTCATCCCCCTCGACCACCAAAACCAAAGACGCTACAGCAGGTGTCGCCACCGCTTCGGAAAGGCTGGGGATATCCAATTTCATGCGACACGATCCTGACAGACCCTGTCGAGTTAACCTACCAAGCCTTTCCAGAAGGTGAATCCTTCCGGTCTTCCGCCCCTACAGAACGAACTGCGCCAAGGTTTCGTCGTTGGTGATATCCGTATAGGTAAAGCCCGATTGCCCCAACTGCTCAAGAAACGGTTTGAAATTTTCAGGCCGCCGCGTCTCGATCCCGATCAGGACCGAGCCAAAGTTTCGCGCCGACTTTTTCAAATACTCAAAGCGGCAAATGTCATCCTCCGGCCCCAGCAGCATCAGGAATTCCTTCAACGCCCCGGGCCGCTGCGGCATGCGCAGGATGAAATATTTCTTCACACCCGAATAGCGCTGAGCCCGCTCCTTGACCTCCGGCAAACGCTCGAAATCGAAATTACCCCCCGAGGCCACGCAAACCACCGTCTTGCCCACGATCTGATCGGCCACCTCGCCCAGCGCATCGATCGATAGCGCGCCCGCCGGTTCCAACACGATGCCTTCGACATTCAACATCTCATTGATCGTCACGCAGATCCGGTCCTCAGGCAGATGCACCACATCCGCCGGGTTCACCCCGCGCAAACGCTCGAAAGTTCGCGCGCCGATCTTGGCCACCGCAGCACCATCGACAAAGTTATCGATCGGAGAGACATCAACCGGCGCCCCGGCTTCCAACGCCCGCGCAAGGCTCGGCGCACCGGCGGGTTCGACGAATGTGTAATCGCAAGCCTCACCAAAATAACTGACCACCCCCGAAGACAGCCCGCCGCCGCCCACCGGCAAGATCACCCGGTCCGGCACCCGGCCCAACTGCGCGGCAATCTCCACGGCAACCGACGCCTGCCCCTCGATCACGTCGTCATCATCGAAGGGCGACAGGAAATGCGCGCCCTCCTCCCGACAGAAATCCTGCGCTGCGGCCAGCGTGGCGTCGAAATAATCCCCGACAAGCCGGATCTCGACATTCTCACCGCCGAACATACGGGTCTTCTGCACCTTCTGCTGCGGCGTCGTCACCGGCATGAAGATCACGCCGCGCACCCCGAAATGACTACAAGCAAAAGCCACCCCCTGCGCATGGTTCCCGGCAGAGGCACAGACGAAAACCCCCTGCCCCGGGATCACCTTGCGCATCGCATTGAAGGCCCCGCGCAGCTTGTAGGAGCGCACCGGGCTCAGATCCTCGCGTTTCAGCCAGATATCCGCGCCAAAGCGCTCCGACAGATGTTCATTGCGCAAAAGCGGTGTCGCCGGGAACAACGCCCGCAGCGCTTCTGCCGCCGCCTGTGCTTTTCGTGCAAATTCATCCGCCATCTGTGCTCTCCTTGCTGCCATTCGTCGATAGGCGCGCAGCCAGCATAGGTCAACGCGGGCTTCAATCTTGCCCGCGCCCGCGAAAACCGCTACCTCGCAGGGCGAACTTGAAAGGAAACCCGTCATGTCCGCGCCCAAGAAAGTCGTGCTTGCCTATTCCGGCGGCCTCGATACCTCGATCATCCTCAAATGGCTGCAAACCGAATATGGCTGCGAGGTGGTGACCTTCACCGCCGATCTCGGCCAAGGCGAAGAGCTGGAACCGGCCCGCAAGAAGGCCGAGATGATGGGCATCGCGTCTGAGAACATCTACATCGAAGACGTACGCGAGGAATTCGTACGCGACTTCGTCTTCCCAATGTTCCGCGCCAATGCGGTCTATGAAGGTCTCTACCTTCTGGGCACCTCCATCGCCCGCCCGCTGATCTCCAAGCGTCTGGTCGAGATCGCCGAAGAAACCGGCGCCGATGCCGTCGCCCACGGCGCCACCGGCAAGGGCAATGACCAGGTCCGGTTTGAACTCGCCGCCTATGCGCTGAACCCCGACATCAAGGTCATCGCCCCCTGGCGCGAATGGGACCTGTCGAGCCGCACCAAACTTCTGGCCTTCGCCGAGCAGAACCAGATCCCAATCGCCAAAGACAAGCGCGGCGAAGCGCCCTTCTCGGTCGATGCCAACCTGCTGCACACCTCTTCCGAAGGCAAAGTGCTTGAAGACCCGGCGGTCGACGCACCCGATTACGTCTACCAGCGCACCGTGAACCCCGAGGACGCCCCCGACACGCCCGAATACGTCGAAATCGGCTTCGAGCGCGGCGATGCGGTCAGCATCAATGGCGAAGCCATGTCCCCCGCCACGATCCTCACCAAACTGAACGAACTTGGCGGCAAACACGGCTGCGGCCGCCTCGATCTGGTCGAAGGCCGTTTCGTCGGCATGAAATCCCGCGGCATCTACGAGACCCCGGGCGGCACCCTGCTCCTCGAAGCGCACCGCGGCATCGAATCCATCACACTCGACCGCGGTGCCATGCACCTCAAGGACGAGCTGATGCCGAAATATGCCGAGCTTATCTACAACGGCTTCTGGTACAGCCCCGAACGCACCATGCTGCAAGCCGCCATCGACGCGAGCCAAACCCATGTCACCGGCACCGTGCGCCTCAAGCTCTACAAAGGCCATGTCCGCACCGTCGGCCGCTGGTCCGATCACAGTCTCTACTCCGAGGCCCATGTGACCTTCGAAGACGATGCCGGCGCCTACGACCAGAAAGACGCCGCAGGCTTCATCCAACTAAATGCTCTGCGCCTCAAACTCCTCGCCGCCCGCGACAAGCGCAGCAAAGGCTGAAGCGCGGGACCCTAATCCCCCTTCATCCTTTCTTAAATACCACGGGGGTCCGGGGGCAGCGCCCCCGGCGGCCAACCCCAGATAGAAACGCAAAAGGCCCGGACGCTCCCGCCCGGGCCTTTCTCTGAGCCACCTACCGGATCAATCGGCAGTGACGACCGTCATCACCAGCTCCCCATTCGGTTTGATCGGCCCGTCTTCTTTGGCGCCCAAGGTATATTCGAACACGCCGGTTTTCATACCACCATCTTCGGAATGAACCATCAACATCAGCATGTCGCCCGAAGCCACGTCCTCTTGCAGGATCGCGACGACATCCATGTTCTCGCCCGCGCGCAGCGGCGCGTAGCCGACCACGGGGCCGGGCTTCATGTCGGCGTCGGTGCGGTGCACGACCAGCCAGCCATTCTCGCCCGCCATCACCTTGTCGGCAGTGACGACGCCATTCGATACATCCTGACCCGAAGCTTCGACCATGGCCATGGCATGGGCATCCGCCCATGCGCCACCGGCGATCATGGACAGGGCGATTGCGGTGCTTGCAAATTTTTTCATCTGGTTTTCCCTCCGTTTGAAATAGCACCGTAGTCACGACAGCCCCGCGAAATAGTTTCGCGGTCTTCAGGAATTTTTTAGACGTTCCACAAACAGCCGCTCATAGTAGGGCATGGCCGCCTCCAGAACTTCCGCCTCTGCTCCTTTAAGCTCGGGCAGTTCCCCCTCCGGCCCCGCGAAACCGGTGCTGCGATGGATCGCCCCATACCAATGCGGCGCCCAAACCCCATCCTCGGCCCGCGGCCCGGCGGGCCAATTCAGCATCGCAGGATCAAAGGGCAGATCGATGGCGGCGCAAAGCCTACGCAGCATCCCCTCTGGGTCCGCGCGGATATCGCCGCTGTCGATGACAAGTCCGCCCAACCGCTCGAAGAGCATGAGTTGCCGGTCAAACCCGATATCCGCCAGGCGGGGTGCTTCGCGCTTCTCCGCATAGCTCGCGATCACCCGGGCCGGATGGCGGATCAGGTGGATGTTCACGCAGTCCTCGGCCCAATCAAGCGGGAACCCGTCGATCATATGCTGCGCCATATGTTTCATATAAAGATGCCGCCCGCCGTCTTGGACAAAGCCAAGAGGCACCCGCGCGGGGTCTTGCTCCTGCGCCGCCAGTACCGCGTCGCGCATCGGATGATCCAGCCCCGTCGCCTTGAGGTAGGCCGCGTAAAATGGCTCATCCATCGCGGTGAAATCCGCACGCGCTCCGAAACTATACATCATCGCAGTGCTGAGGTTGCGCGGCCCTGACCACATCGCAATACGCATGAAAGGCTTCTCCCATTGCCGTTTAACCCGGAACGCTAGAAAGAACGCGCCCGCGCGCCAAGTGGTAAATTGCCTTCACCAGAGCGTGACTTTCCCCGCCCCGGCCTTGCGCTATCTCCGCCCCAGCGGCAACCCTAGGCCTGAGGAGGACCGACATGTTCCAAAAATCAATGTTCAAACCCGCCATTCTGACCCTTGCGATCACTCTGGGCCTCGCCGCGCAGAACCGCCCCGCAGCAGCGGCGGAGACCGAGGTGCTGACCGTGGCGGGCGGCTGCTTCTGGTGCGTCGAAGCCGATTTTGAATCCGTCAAAGGCGTGAAAGAGGCCATCTCGGGCTTTGCCGGGGGCCGCACCAAGAACCCGACCTACAAAGAGGTCACCGGCGGCAACACCGGCCATTACGAAGCGGTGCAGATCCAATTCGACCCGGATGTCGTCAGCCGCAAGACACTGCTTGATCTCTTCTTCCGCTCGATCGACCCAACAGATGGAGGCGGGCAATTCTGTGATCGGGGGGAAAGCTACCGCACCGCGATTTTCGCGGGCAGCCCCGCCCAGAAAAGCGCGGCAGAGGCTGCCAAGGCCGAAGCGCAGGCCGCCCTTGGCACCAAGGTCGTGACGCCCATCCTTGGCGATGCGCCCTTTTACCCCGCTGATGATTATCACCAGGACTACTACAAAAGCAGCGACCGGCTGGCGTTCAGCAGTGTCGGCGTGGCCGTGAAAAAATCGGTCGCCTACAAACGCTACCGCAAGGGCTGTGGCCGTGACGCCCGCGTGAAACAGCTTTGGGGCAGCGCGGCCCCCTTCGTGAAGTAACGACGCCCCAAAAGCCTAGCTGCGAAAATCGTGATCCCGGATCTCTTTCAGATCGGGGATCACATCCGCCGTGCCATGACGCGTGACCATCAAGGCCCCGGCGCGCATGGCCAGATCAATCGCCTGCGGCATGGTCATCCCCCGGTCCAACCCGGCCAGCAGATAGCCGGTGAAAGTATCGCCCGCGCCGGTCGTATCCACCGCATCGACTTGATAGGCGGGGAAGCTTTCGACCAGATGTGCCTTATTAGAGACCCATTCACAGCCCCCCGCCCCCAGCGTCACCACGATGTCGTCGATCGGCAGTTGCCGCAACTCGCCCCCCTCCGCGGCCCGCAACTGCGCCGCTTCGACCTCGTTCAGCACCAATAGGTCGATCTGTTCGAGGATCGCCGTCACCGCGTCCGCATCGAAGGGGGCGGCGGCATAGGCCAGTCGCAGGCCCAGAGTTTTCGCCGTTCGCGCCGCGAACCGCTGCCCGTTGGTTTCGTTCTGCATCAACAGCCAATCGCCCGAGGAAGCCTCGCTCAGCGCGGCACCGATCATCTCATCGGTGATCTCGTGATTGGTGCCGGGGAAGATGACGATATTGTTCTCCCCTTCCAGATCCACGGCGATATTGGCGTGACCGGTCACGCCCTCCATCAAGGTGATATGCGCCGTTTCGACCCCGTATTCCAAAAGCCGCTCCAGCGCCCAACCGCCATCGGCGCCCAAAGCGCCGACATGCATCACCCGCGTCCCAGCCCGGGCGGCGGCGACAGACATATTGGCCCCCTTCCCGCCCAAACCTTGCCGGAAATTCCGGGCTGAAATGGTCTCTCCCGGTCCCGGCAGATGGGGCAGCAGATAGAAGTTATCCGCGTTGATAGAGCCGAGGTTCCAGATCATCAGCCCACCTTACAGGCCGCGAGAATGGCCATGTTAAGGATGTCATTCGCCGTCGAGGTGGAAGAGCAGATCTGAATCGACTTATCGAGGCCCGTAAGGATCGGCCCGATCACCGTCGCCCCCGCCATCTCCTGCATCAGCTTGACCGAGATGCTGGCCGAGTGCCGCGCTGGCACCACGAGGATGTTCGCAGGCCCCGTCAGCCGCGAGAACGGATAATTCGCCTGACTGGCCGCGTTCAGCGCCACGTCGACGGTCATCTCGCCCTCATATTCGAAATCCACCCCGCGCTGATCCAACACCTCGGGCGCGAGGTGCATCTTTTCGGCGCGCTCCGAGACAGGGTAGCCGAAGGTCGAGAAGCTGACGAAGGCGACACGCGGCTCAAGCCCCAGATGCCGCGCTACGCGCGCGCCGCTTTCGGCGATATTGGCCAGATCGTTCTCATCGGGCCATTCATGCACCAAGGTGTCGGCGATAAAGACGATGCGCCCCTTGTGCAGCAGCGCGGTGATGCCCGCGGCCCCGGCCTCGGCATTGGCATCGAAGACGTGGTTGAGCCGCTCCAAGACATGCGCCGACTTGCGGGTCGCCCCGGTCACCAGACCGTCGCCATGACCATGTGCCAGCATCAGCGCCGCAAAGACATGCCGGTCGCGCGAGGCAAGGCGGTGGATGTCTTTGCGGTCGAACCCTTTGCGCTGCAACCGGCCATAAAGAAAGTCTTTGTAGGTGGCCAGATGCTGGGTGTTGGCGGCGTTCACCACCTCCAACTCGCGCACCGCGTCGGCCATGCCTGCCTCTTCGAGCTTGGCGCGCACGTCGTCCTCGCGGCCCACAACCAGCGCCTTGCCCAAGCCCGCGCGCTGATACATGACCGCCGCGCGCAGCACCTTGGGATCGTCCCCCTCGGCAAAGATCATCCGGGCCTGATTGGCCCGGGCGCGGGCGTTGATGCCGCGCAGGATGCTCGCCGTTGGGTCCATCCGCGATTTCAGCCCGACCTCATAGGCGTCCATGTCGATGATCGGCCGCCGCGCGGCCCCGGTATCCATGCCCGCCTTGGCCACGGCGGGCGGAATGCGATGGATGAGGCGTGGGTCGAAGGGCGTGGGAATGATGTAGTCGCGGCCAAAGCTCAGCGTGCGGCCATAGGCCAGCGCCACCTCGTCTGGCACATCCTCGCGCGCCAGTTGCGCCAGCGCATGGGCGCAGGCGATCTTCATCTCGTCGTTGATGGCCCGCGCATGGATGTCGAGCGCGCCGCGGAAGAGATAGGGAAAGCCCAGCACGTTATTGACCTGATTGGGGTAATCCGAGCGCCCGGTGGCAACGATGGCGTCCATGCGGACCTCATGCGCCTCTTCGGGCGTGATCTCCGGGTCCGGGTTGGCCATGGCAAAGATCACCGGGTTGTCGGCCATGGAGGCCACCATCGCAGGCGTCACCGCCCCCTTGACCGACACGCCAAGGAACACGTCCGCGCCCTGCATCGCCTCTTCGAGCGTGCGCAGCTCGGTATTGGCGGCATGGGCCGATTTCCACTGGTTCATGCCCTCGGCGCGGCCTTGGTAGATCACGCCTTTGGTGTCGCACATGATGCAATTGTCGTGTTTCGCGCCCATCGCCTTGAGCAGTTCCAAACAGGCGATGCCCGCCGCCCCCGCGCCGTTAAGCACGATCTTCACGTCTTCGATCTTCTTGCCCGAAAGGTGCAGCGCATTGATCAGACCCGCGGCACAGATCACCGCCGTGCCGTGCTGGTCATCGTGGAAGACGGGGATGTCCATCTCTTCCTTCAGGCGCTGCTCGATGATGAAACACTCGGGCGCCTTGATGTCTTCGAGGTTGATGCCGCCGAAGGTCGGCCCCATCAGCTTGCAGGCGTTGATGAAGGCCTCGGTGTCCTCGGTATCAAGCTCGATGTCGATCGAGTTCACATCCGCGAAGCGCTTGAACAGAACCGCCTTGCCTTCCATCACCGGTTTTGAGGCCAGCGCGCCGAGATTGCCAAGCCCCAACACCGCGGTCCCGTTCGAGATCACGGCGACCAGATTGCCCTTGTTGGTGTAGTCATAAGCCGTCTCAGGGCTCTCGGCGATGGCCTCACAAGGGACGGCCACACCGGGGGAATAGGCGAGGCTCAGGTCGCGCTGCGTGGTCATCGGCACGGTGGCCGAGATCTCGAACTTGCCGGGTGTCGGTTCGAGGTGAAAGGCAAGCGCCTCTTCAGAGGTGATACGGTTCTTTCTCGTCACGACATTACCCTTCTTCTGCTTTGGGATCTTCTTAGCCACGATCCGAGTTCAGCACAACGCAAGCCCCGCGTCAGTGCAAATCGCATGACAATGACCGCCCAAGGCCCCGCACCCCCTTTCGCTGCGCCGGGGGGTTTTGTAGGGTCCGCGCGGCAACAGGGGGCAGCCGTGCAGACAGAAAAAGTAACGCCAATGATGGCGCAATATCTCGAGCTTAAAGCGGACCACCAGGACGCGTTGCTGTTCTACCGCATGGGCGATTTTTACGAGATGTTCTTTGACGATGCCATCGCGGCGGCAGAGGCGTTGGACATCGCGCTCACCAAACGCGGCAAGCATCAGGGCAAGGATATCGCCATGTGCGGCGTGCCGGTGCATGCCGCCGAAGGCTACCTGCTGACGCTGATCCGCAAGGGGTTTCGCGTGGCGGTCTGCGAGCAGATGGAAAGCCCCGCGGAGGCCAAGAAACGCGGCTACAAGGCGGTCGTGAAACGCGACGTGGTGCGGCTGGTCACCCCCGGCACGCTGACCGAGGAAAGCCTGCTGGAAGCGCGGCGCCACAACTACCTCGCGGCCTTTGCCGAGGTGCGCGATGCCTGTGCGATGGCTTGGGTCGATATCTCGACCGGTGCGTTTCACGTGATGCCGCTGGCCCAAGTCCGGCTGGGGCCGGAACTGGCGCGGCTGTCGCCATCGGAACTGATCGTCTCAGAGGCGAAAGAGACGGAATTGCACGAGGTTGTCTCTGATTTCGGGATCGCACTGACGGGTCTGGCCCGGTCGGCCTTTGACAGCACCAGTGCGGAAAAACGGGTCTGCGACCTGTTTGATATCGCCACGCTAGAGGCTTTCGGCAGCTTCACCCGCGCCGAAGTCTCGGCTATGGGCGCGGTAATAGAATACCTCACAATCACCCAACGCGGCAAGCTGCCCCTGCTTCGCCCCCCCCAGAAAGAGGCAGAGGCCCGCACCGTTCAGATCGACGCGGCTACCCGGCGCAATCTGGAACTCACCCACTCCCTAAATGGTGGCCGCGCCGGGTCTTTACTTTCGATCATGGACAATACCGTCACCGCCGGGGGCGCGCGCTTGCTGGAGCGGCGGATCTCAAGCCCCTCGCGGGTTGTCGATGTGGTCACCTCCCGCGCCGATGCGGTCAGCTTTGCCTATGACAATGCCCGCGTTGCCGAAGACATTCGCCAACGTCTGCGCAATGTGCCGGACCTCGACCGGGCACTGTCACGCCTCTCGCTCGACCGGGGCGGACCGCGCGACCTTGCCGCGATCCGCAATGGCTTGATCGAAGCCGAGGCTTTGCACCAGAGCCTGACACAACAGGATCTCCCCGACCTGCTTCGCGAAGCTGCCGAAGGGTTGCAAGGCCATGGGGAGCTTATTGACCTGTTGGATCACGCGCTGGTGGCCGAGCCCCCGCTGATGGTGCGCGACGGCGGTTTCATCGCCCCCGGCCATGACGCCGACCTCGACGCCGCGCGCGAGCTGCGCGACGAAGGCCGCAGCGTGATCGCGGGCATGCAGCAGCAATTCGTCACTGATACGGGGATTTCCTCGCTCAAGATCAAGCACAACAATGTGCTGGGATACTTCGTCGAATGCACCGCGACCCATGCGGAGAAGATGCTCTCTCCGCCGCTGTCAGAGACATTTATCCACCGGCAGACCACGGCGAACCAAGTGCGCTTTACCACTGTCGAACTGTCCGAGTTGGAGACGAAAATCCTCAACGCGGGCAACCACGCGCAGGAGATCGAAAAGCGGCTCTACGAAAGCCTTCGGAGTGCTATTCTAGAGCATGCCGCAGAGATCGGACAAGCCTCTTCCGGGCTGGCCGAAGTCGATCTGGCCACAGGTTTGGCCGACCTCGCCCGGAGTGAGAACTGGACCCGCCCGCGCGTGGATATGTCCCGCGCCTTTGACATCCAAGGTGGGCGGCATCCGGTCGTGGAACGCGCTCTGACCCAGCAATCGGGTGAGCCTTTCATCGCCAATGACTGTGACTTGAGTGCCGAAGGTGAAGCCGCCAACATCTGGCTGCTCACCGGCCCAAACATGGCCGGTAAATCGACCTTCCTGCGCCAGAACGCGCTGATCGCCCTGATGGCGCAGATGGGCAGTTTCGTGCCCGCCACTTCGGCGCATATCGGCGTGGTCAGCCAGCTCTTCAGCCGCGTCGGCGCCTCAGACGATCTGGCGCGGGGCCGCTCGACCTTCATGGTCGAAATGGTCGAAACCGCCGCGATCTTGAACCAAGCCGACGACCGCGCACTGGTGATCCTCGACGAGATCGGGCGCGGCACGGCCACCTACGATGGCCTCTCGATCGCTTGGGCCACGCTGGAACATCTACATGACGTGAACCGGACCCGGGCACTTTTCGCCACCCATTACCACGAGATGACGGCGCTGGCTGGCAAGCTGCCGGGGGTCGACAATGCCACGGTGGCGGTCAAGGAATGGGAGGGCGAGGTCGTCTTCCTGCACGAAGTGCGCAAGGGCGCCGCGGACCGGTCTTATGGCGTGCAGGTGGCGCAGTTGGCGGGCCTGCCCGCCCCGGTGATCGCCCGCGCCCGCGTGGTGCTGGAGGCACTGGAGAAAGGCGAACGCGAAGGCGGGGCTACACAAAAGACGCTGATCGACGATCTGCCGCTCTTCGCGGCCAGCCCGCCCCCGCAACCGGCCCCTGCGAAAACCTCGGCGGTCGAAGAGAAGCTGGCCGAGATCATCCCCGATGAACTCTCCCCACGGGAAGCGCTTGAGCTGATCTATAAACTGAAAGAGGCGGCCAAATCCTGACCGCCTCTTTCAAAAGTAACTGACTGCGTGCTTAGCTCGCCGGGGTCGACGAGACGCCAACCTGCGCGGGGCGCAGCAAACGGTCGTGCAGCATGAATCCTTCGGCGGCGACCTGAATGATCTCGCCCGCCACGGTGCCGGGCACCGGCGCTTCGAACATCGCTTCGTGATGCTTGGGGTCGAACTTGTCACCCACCTCGGGCGCGATCACTTCGATGCCGTGCTTTTTAAAGACGTTCAGCAGCTCACGCATCGTCAGTTCCACACCTTCCAGCAGCGGGCCAAAGGCCTCTTTCTGCTCATCGGTGGTGGTTTCCAGCGCGCGTTTCATATTGTCATAAACAGGCAGCATGTCACGGGCCAGCTTGGAGCCGCCATAGTTCTCGGCCTCGCGACGGTCCTTGTCGGAGCGTTTGCGCGCATTCTCGGCATCGGCGAGCGCGCGCATGAAACGGTCGCGGTACTGGTCACGCTCGGCGCGCAGTTCCTCAACCGCAAGGGCTTCTTCGTCGATCTCGGCCATGTCTTCGGCGTATTCTTCAGCTTCGGCGCTGTCGATCTCGTCCAAAAAGTCGTTTTCTTTCGGCTCTGCCATGTTCCACCTCTAGTTCCGGTCGGAAATCAGCTTTCCCACCAGTTGTGCCGTGTAGTTCACAATCGGCACGATACGTCCATAATTTAAGCGTGTCGGGCCAATGACACCCACGGCGCCGATCACCTTACGATCAGCGTTCATATAAGGGGAAACGACCAGAGAGGAACCCGAAAGTGAGAAAAGTTTGTTTTCCGAGCCGATAAAAATGCGCACACCGTCCCCATCTTCGGCCAGTTCGAGGAATTCGGCGATGTCCCGCTTGCGCTCAAGATCATCAAAAAGACTGCGGATACGGTCAAGGTCTTCGGCCTCCGCCTCTCCGCCCAGCAGATTCGACCGACCGCGCACGATCAAACGCTCGGAATGCTCCCCTTCCGCGTCCCACAGCACCGCACCGCTCTCGACAAGCTGCTGTGCCAGCACGTCAATCTCTTGCCGACGCTTAGCGATCTCCTGCTTGATGCTGCGCTGCAACTCGCTAAGGGTTTTGCCTTCGACGAAAGCATTCAGGAAATTCGCCGCCTCGCGCATCGAACTGGGGGTCTGCCCCGGCGGCGGTGTGAACAGCCGGTTCTCTACATGACCATCAGAGAAGACAAGCACAACCAAGGCTCTATCAGGCGAGAGAGAGACGAATTCGATATGTTTGATCGGCGCTTCATGCTTCGGCGTCAACACGAGGGAGGCACCATGCGTGACGCCCGACAGGGCCGATCCGATCCGGTCCAACAGCCCGCCGACATCAGAGGAATTATTCCCCAAGGTCGCGTCGATCTTCTCCCGGTCAAGCTCCGTCGGATCGCCAATCTCGATCATCCCATCGACGAACATCCGCAGCCCTAACTGCGTAGGAATGCGCCCGGCTGAGACATGGGGGCTGTCCAGCAGACCCATATACTCGAGATCCTGCATCACATTGCGGATGGTCGCCGCCGAGACCTTTTCGCTGAAGTCGCGCGTCAGCGTGCGAGACCCCACCGGATCGCCACTTTCCAGATAGCCTTCAACCACCCGGCGAAACACTTCGCGGGATCGGTCGTTCATGTCTTTCAGCAATTCAGGCGTGTTTTTCATCGGTGCTCGCTCTCTTGTCTAATAAAGGTACAAGCCGGGCAAACGTCAATCGGGGTTGCATCAAAGCCTTGTGGGGCGGTATCCCCGGGCAACATCAAAAAGGATATGTCATGCGTCCCTCTGGCCGGAAACTCGATGAAATGCGCGCCGTCTCGATCGAGACAGGTTTCACCAAACATGCCGAAGGGTCCGCCCTGATCAAGATGGGCGATACCCATGTGCTCTGCACCGCGACGGTCGAAGACCGCGTGCCGCCCTTCATCAAAGGCTCCGGTCTGGGGTGGGTCACTGCGGAATATGGCATGCTGCCCCGCGCCACCAACACGCGGATGCGCCGCGAGGCCGCCTCCGGCAAACAAGGCGGTCGCACGGTCGAAATTCAGCGCCTGATCGGCCGCGCCCTGCGCGCCGGGGTCGACCGCTCCGCCTTGGGCGAGCGTCAGATCACCGTCGATTGTGACGTGCTGCAAGCCGATGGCGGCACCCGCTGCGCGTCCATCACCGGCGGTTGGATTGCCCTGCGTCTGGCCGTGAACAAGCTGATGAAAGCGGGCGATGTCGTCTCTGACCCGCTGGTCGATCCGGTCGCGGCGGTAAGCTGCGGCATCTACGCAGGCCAGCCGGTGCTCGACCTCGACTACCCCGAGGATTCCGAGGCGGGCGTCGATGGCAACTTTATCATGACCGGATCCGGCAAGCTGATCGAAGTGCAGATGAGCGCCGAAGGCTCGACCTATACCCGCGACCAGATGAACCAACTGATGGACCTGGCCGAGAAAGGCGTCGGCGAACTGGCAACCATCCAAAAATCGGTTACCGCATGACCCGCAAGTTCACCGAAAATCGCATTCTGATCGCCACCCATAACGCCGGCAAACTGGCAGAGATGCGCCAGCTCTTCGCCCCCCACGGGGTTGAGGTGGTCGGCGCGGCAGAGATGAACCTGCCCGAGCCGGAAGAGACCGAGACGACCTTCGTCGGCAACGCCCGGATCAAAGCGCATGCCGCCGCCAAGGCGACCGGCTTGCCCGCATTGGCCGACGATTCCGGCATTGAGGTCGAAGCGCTCAACAATGCGCCCGGCGTCTATACCGCCGATTGGGCCGAAACAGAGAATGGCCGCGACTTCGTCATGGCCATGACCAAGACGCGCAATCTGCTAGAAGAAAAGAACGCCCCCCACCCCCGCCGCGCCCGTTTCTGCGCGACGCTGGTCCTGGCATGGCCCGACGGCCATGATGAGGTTTTCGCGGGCAAGGTGAACGGCACGCTGGTTTGGCCGATGCGCGGCGAACAGGGTCACGGCTATGACCCGATGTTTCAACCTGACGGTCATGAGGTCACTTTTGCCGAAATGGACGCCGAGCAGAAAAACAGCATCAGCCACCGCGCGGATGCCTTTGCGAAACTGATTGCGGGCTGTTTTGGCTGAAGACTGGCAACAGGGCGGCTTCGGCCTCTATATCCATTGGCCATTTTGCGAGGCGAAATGTCCCTATTGCGACTTTAACAGCCACGTTAGCCGCCAGATCGACCAAGCCGCTTGGCGGAATGCCTATCTCGCCGAGCTTCAGCGCGCTGCGGATGAGACACCGGGGCGCGTGCTCAATGCGGTCTTTTTCGGCGGCGGTACGCCCAGTCTGATGGACCCCGATGTCGTCGCAGACATCATCAGCGCCATCCGGGGCCATTGGCCCACGGCCAACGATCTGGAAATCACCCTCGAAGCCAATCCCGGCTCGGTCGAAGCGGGCCGCTTTGTCGCCTATCGGCAAGCCGGTGTATCACGCGTTTCCATGGGCATTCAGGCGCTGAAGGATCCGGATCTCAAACGTTTGGGCCGCCTGCATACGGCAAAAGAAGCGATGACCGCCTTCGACATCGCCCGCAATACCTTTGACCGTGTGAGCTTCGACCTGATTTATGGGCGGCAAGACCAATCCGCCGGAGAATGGGAAGCCGAGTTAAAACAGGCTCTATCCCTCGCGATAGACCATATTTCGCTCTATCAGCTCACGATCGAACAAGGCACTGCCTTTGGCGACCGTTACGCCCGCGGAAAACTTCGCGGCCTGCCCGACGAAGATCTCGGCGCCGATATGTTCACCCTGACCCAAGACATCTGCGATGACATGGGCATGCCCTCGTACGAGGTGTCAAACCACGCCCGGGATGGCGCCCAATCGCGTCACAACCTGATCTATTGGCGCTATGGGGATTATATCGGCATCGGCCCCGGCGCTCATGGGCGGCTGACGCTGGACGGAGAGAAATTCGCGACGGTTGCTTATAGCAATCCACAACGGTGGCTCGACGGTGTCGCAAAAGGCGAAGCGGAGAAACCCCGGACCGCCCTGAGCCGAAGCGAACAGGCGACCGAGTTTCTCCTGATGGGCCTGCGCCTAAAAGAAGGCGTTGACCTTAGCCGTTACGCCGAGATTGCCGGGCATGAGATCGACGAAAAGGCCGTCAATCACCTGCAAGACATCGGCATGGCAGCACGCGAGAAAGACAGGTTAATTGTTTCAGATCAAGGCGTTATCGTCCTAAACGCTGTGATCGAAACGCTTCTGCCTTAAGAGCCGCCCAGCAGGCGGCAGATCTCATCCAGCTGGTCCAGCGTGGTATAGTGCAACGTCACCTTCCCCGCTTCCTGACCCGGTTTATGGTCCAAACTAACCTTCATTCCCAGATTTGCTGACAGATCGCCTTCTAGCGCTTGTGTATCGGCATCCTTCTCTGGGCGCTGCGAGAGACGCTCTTTATTTACCATATTACCGCGCTCGCCCGCCTGATCTTTCTTGACCAAAGCCTCGGTCGCGCGGACGGAAAGGCCGCCTTTGATGACCTGCTGCGCCAGTTTCAGCGGATCCTTCGCCGGAATCAGCGCCCGCGCATGGCCCGCGCTCAGTTCATTCTGGCGCACCATCTCTTGAACCGGATCTGGCAGGTTCAGCAGGCGCAATAGGTTCGCAATATGGCTTCGGCTTTTCCCGAGGGCTTCGGCCATCTTCTCCTGCGTATGGCCGAACTTATCCATCAACTGACGATAGCCCGCCGCTTCTTCGACCGAGTTCAGATCTGCCCGCTGGATGTTCTCGATGATCGCGACTTCAAGCACTTCAACATCGGTGAACTCGCGCACGATCACCGGAAGGCTATGCACCTTGGCGATCTGAGATGCCCGCCAACGCCGTTCACCCGCGACGATCTCGAAGTTTCCGTCGGCCAAAGCGCGGACGATCAGAGGCTGAATGACCCCCTTTTCTTTGATTGAGGCCGCGAGATCATCAAGATGCTCTTGCTCAAACCGCTTACGCGGCTGATCCGGGTTCGGTTTGATCCGCTCGATCGGAACGAACTGCTCCGCCGCCGCGGCCCCCCTGGCGGCCACGCTCTCGGTCTCCGCTACATCCGCCATCAGTGCCGAAAGCCCCCGGCCAAGGCCCCGTTTGCGCTCTTGTTTGTCTGCCATACTGCCACCTTATTAACCATTGTTTCTTGTTAGCTCCGCCGCCAAATCGCGGTAGGCTTGGGCCCCTTTCGATGTGGGATCATAACTCAAAACGGGCATGGCAAAGCTCGGCGCTTCGCTGACCCGAACATTGCGCGGAATCACGGTTTGGAACACCAGTTCACCAAGGTTCGCCCGCGCATCATTCTCAACCTGTTGCGACAGATTATTGCGGCGATCATACATGGTCAGCAGAACGCCCTCAATCCGCAGGTCCTTATTCCCGCTTTGCCGGACCTCTCTTATCGTCAACATAAGCTGAGAGAGCCCTTCCAACGCAAAAAATTCGCTCTGCAAAGGCACAAGTACAGAGTGCGCCGCGATCATCGCATTCACGGTCAATAGGTTGAGCGAAGGCGGGCAATCAATCAGGATGTAATCAAACTCAAAGTGATCCATCTGGGTTTGCCTGAGTGCGTCGTGCAAAAGGAAACTTCTTTTCTCATTCGAAAAGAGTTCGATATCCGCAGAGCTAAGGTCAACCGTCGCCGGAACGATGAGCAACCCTTCCGTTTCGGTGCGCTGAATGACATCCTGCGGAAGGCTATCGTCCAGCAAGAGATCATATGTTGTAAATTCGCGATCTTCGACTTCGATACCAAGCCCCGTAGAGGCGTTGCCCTGCGGATCCAGATCAACCACCAGAATACGCTTCCCAGCTTCCGCCAGCGCAGCGGCAAGATTGATCGTCGTCGTCGTTTTTCCCACACCGCCCTTCTGGTTTGCAATGGCAATGATTTTCGGTCCATCTGGACGAGAAAGGTCAGACACGGGCGATATCCTTAATCTTTAGAATGGCAGCGTCCGGATTGGTCTTGCTGGTTACCGTCTCTAGGTCGTAAGTCCAATCCTGCCGCGCCTCTAGGTCTTCACGCTGCCAGCTTTGACCTTTAGGGAAAAGTGCAATGCCTCCGCGTTTAAGATGCAACTCGGCGAACCCTAACAACTTCGTCAGATCGGCTAAAGCGCGGGCAGATAGCACGTCTGCTTTGAGACATTCGAGTTCTTCGATTCTGTCGGTTTTCACCTTTGCCGCAAGATCAAGTTCTCGAATGGCCGTCCGCAGAAAAGCTGATTTCCTCTGATCACTCTCAACCATAACCACATCGAATCTGTGCTCTTCTTGATTGAGGATCGAAATAACGATGCCCGGAAAACCTCCGCCGCTACCAAGGTCTACCCAGTTCCCTCGCCCCGTAGCAAGCTCAAAGATTTGGACGGAATCCAGAATATGGCGGGACCAAAGGTCATCCAAGCTGCTTTTGGAAACCAAATTAATCTTCGGATTCCATTTCCTCACCAGTTCAGCAAAGGCTTTCAGCTTTTCAAATGTTTCACGTGAAACATCGATGTCATTTTCAGTGCTCATGCTGACTTCTTTCCGGCCCCGCGCTTCACACGAGCAAGTATCAAAGTCAGCGCGGCTGGTGTCATTCCATCAATGCGCGCCGCCTGTGCCATTGTTTCCGGACGCGCGGAAGATACCTTCGACTTCAGCTCGTTAGAAAGGCCTGCAAGATCATCGAAGGAAAAATCAGACGGTATACGAACGTTCTCGTCTTTCTTCAGCACATCGATCTCTTTCTGTTGTCGAGCGATGTAGGTTGCGTAGAGCGCGTCCCGTTCAATCTGTCGGCGTATTTCGAATGGAGTTTCTTCCAGGCTGCGATCAAGTGGCAGCAAGTCTTCAAACTCCACATCGGGAAAGGCGAGAACCTGATAGCCGCTACGCTTTGCACCATCTTGGTTGACTTTGATACCGGCGCTCGCAAGCTCTTTCGGCGTATACTCCGTACCTTCCAGCTTCGCTTTTGTCTCCTCTAGGGAGGAAACCTTCTTCTCAAAGCTGTCTCGGCGCGCGGCAGAGGTACAGCCTAACTGAATCGCCAAAGGAGTTAGCCGCTGATCCGCATTGTCTGCCCGTAGCGACAGGCGGAACTCGGCCCGAGATGTGAACATCCGGTAGGGTTCTGTAACGCCCCGGGTCGTCAGATCATCGACCATAACCCCAATATAGCTTTCGGAACGGGTAAATGTCACCGCATTCCGGCCTTGGGCTCTAAGAGCGGCATTCAAGCCTGCTACCAGTCCCTGCGCGGCCGCTTCCTCATAGCCCGTCGTACCATTGATCTGTCCGGCGAGATAGAGGCCGGCTACGGTACGGACCGCAAGCGTTGATGAAAGAGCGCGCGGATCGACGTAGTCGTACTCGATGGCGTAACCAGGTTGCAAAATAGTTGCGTTCTCGAGGCCGACCATGCTTCGGACATAGGCTTCCTGCACATCTGCCGGGAGGGAGGTCGAAATGCCGTTTGGATAGACGGTATGATCATCCGCGCCCTCGGGCTCTAGGAAAACCTGATGCGACTCTTTATCGGCAAAACGGACGACCTTATCTTCGATCGAAGGGCAATAACGCGGGCCTACGCCATCGATATGCCCGCCATACATTGCGGACCTATCGAGATTCTCTCTGATGATCTGATGAGTTTTCTCGTTCGTATGGGTAATACCGCAGGCGACCTGGGGGGCTGAAACCTTGTCGGAGAGGAAGGAAAACAGGATGGGGTCATCGTCCCCGGGCTGCGCTTCCAATATATCCCAGTTGATCGTGCGGCCATCCAGCCGGGGTGGTGTCCCCGTCTTTAGTCGGCCCATCGGTAGATTAAAGGAATCGATCCGTTCGGCCAGTTTGACCGACGCTTTGTCCCCCATGCGGCCGCCTTCGTGCGATACATCGCCGACATGAATGACACCCCGGAGGAAGGTCCCCGTCGTAAGAACGACGGATGTCGCCTTGATGTTCGTTCCGTCGGCCAAGACTACGCTGGCAACGACTTCGCCGTCCATCACGAAGTCGGTAACCTCTCCTTCAATGATGTCGAGGTTAGCTTGAGCCTCGATCTCGCGCAGCATCTCTGTCCGGTAGATTCTCCGGTCAGCCTGAGCGCGAGGGCCCTGAACCGCGGGGCCTTTTCGACGGTTTAGCAGGCGGAATTGGATACCAGCTTTATCGGCAACGCGACCCATGACGCCGTCCATCGCGTCGATCTCTCGTACCAGATGGCCCTTCCCCAGTCCGCCGATGGCCGGATTACAGGACATGACGCCGATTCCATCCCGGCTCATCGTGACCAGCGCTGTCTGTGCGCCGAGCCGTGCCGAAGCGTGCGCTGCTTCCGCGCCCGCGTGGCCCCCACCGATCACGATCACATCAAAATGTTTCACGTGAAACACTCCATCATTTACCTACGCAAAAGCTGGTGAAAATCTCATCCAGCAGGTTCTCAACGTCTATGCGGCCAACAAGGGTTTCCAGCGCTCGAATCGCGAACCGGAGTTCCGCAGCGGCCAAATCATAGAAATCAGGTCCTCGGGTCAGGATAACATCTACTTCAGCCAAACACGAGACGGCTTGCTGCAAGGCGACGCGATGTCGCTCATGGGTTGCCAGTCCGATGCTTGAACTGCGCTCCGAGAGTGTAGATTGAATGCGGTCGATAAGTTCTGACAAGCCCTGCCCGGTCTTCCCTGAGATACCGTTCGCCTCAATACCAACGAGATCTGCCTTGGGGTGGAGAACAATATCCTCTTCCTCCGGTGTAACGGCCAAGGCCTCACCCGGCGCCGCGAGGAACACCCGCAGATCCGCCGCCCCGGCGCGTTCGATTGCGCGCTCGATCCCGATGGCTTCAACTTTATCTTCGCTTTCGCGGAGACCCGCCGTATCCAAAAGGGTGACCGGCAGCCCGCCGAGGTCCATTCGAACTTCGATTACATCGCGGGTAGTGCCTGCGATTTCTGAGGTGATCGCAGCGTCACGTCCGGCTAGCGCATTCAAGAGCGTCGACTTACCCGCATTTGGCGCACCGATGATCGCGACTTCGAAGCCGTTTCGAACCCGTTCAGCGACATAGGTGCCTTCCGCTTCGTCTTGCAATTCCTTGCCGACTTTCGAGAGCAGCGATTCCACCTCGGGGGTGACGTCGATGGGCACTTCTTCATCCGCGAAGTCGATCGTGGCCTCTAGAAGCGCAGCGGCGCGGATCAAGTCTTTTCGCCAACCTTCGACGCGCGCGCCGAGGTGGCCCGATAAAACGCGAAGCGCTTGCTTTCGCTGTGCTTCTGTTTCGGCTTCGATGAGATCCGCCAGCCCTTCGACCTGCGCGAGATCCAACCTTTCATTCTCTAGCGCACGGCGGGTGAATTCCCCCGCTTCAGCCATCCGAGTTTCGGGGAAGGTCGAGAGCAGGGAAAGCATCGCCCGGACCACGGCGATGGAACCATGCAGTTGAAACTCGATCACATCTTCGCCGGTGAAGGAATTTGGCCCGGGGAAGCTCAGGACCAAGGCTTGGTCGATAACCTCGCCACTCGTGCCGCAGAGGTTTCGCAACACGCTTCCGCGCCCCTCAGGACGTTTGCCGGAAATCTCCTGCGCAATTGCGAAGGCCTGCGGGCCGGAAATGCGGATCACCGCAACCCCGGCACGGCCCGGCGCTGACGCTTGGGCGAATATCGTGTCCATATTTCACTAACCTATTGTTATT
The DNA here is from genome assembly GCF_043557315.1 of Sulfitobacter sp. 1A12779. Lineage (NCBI taxonomy): Bacteria > Pseudomonadati > Pseudomonadota > Alphaproteobacteria > Rhodobacterales > Roseobacteraceae > Sulfitobacter > Sulfitobacter sp. 1A12779. Next base: position 148,013 of record NZ_JBIFFU010000001.1, on the reverse strand, counting down.
ACGAAATAACTCAGGTGTTCATGGAGTCGAAAAAGTCAGAATTCGACTTGGTTTGCTTGAGCTTGCCGAGCAGGAATTCGATGGCATCGGTGGTGCCCATCGGGTTGAGAATGCGTCGCAGAACGAAGGTTTTCTGCAGGTCCACCTTGTCGACCAGAAGGTCCTCTTTCCGGGTGCCGGACTTGAGGATGTCGATCGCCGGGAAGACGCGTTTGTCGGCAATCTTGCGGTCCAGCACGATCTCAGAGTTGCCGGTGCCCTTGAACTCTTCAAAGATTACCTCGTCCATGCGGCTGCCCGTGTCGATCAGCGCGGTGGCGATGATGGTGAGCGAGCCGCCCTCTTCGATGTTCCGCGCGGCCCCGAAGAAACGCTTCGGGCGTTGCAGGGCGTTGGCGTCGACACCACCGGTCAGGACCTTGCCCGAGGACGGAACCACGGTGTTGAAGGCGCGCCCCAGACGGGTGATCGAATCGAGCAGGATAACAACGTCGCGCTTATGCTCGACAAGGCGCTTGGCCTTTTCAATGACCATCTCGGAAACGGCGACGTGGCGCGTGGCCGGCTCGTCAAAAGTGGAGGAGACAACCTCCCCCTTCACCGACCGCTGCATGTCGGTGACTTCCTCGGGCCGTTCGTCGATCAGCAAGACAATTAGGTAGCACTCGGGGTGGTTCTTCTCGATGCTGTTGGCGATGTTCTGCAGCAGCACGGTCTTACCGGTGCGCGGCGGGGCCACGATCAGGGAGCGCTGGCCCTTTCCGATGGGCGAGACCAGATCGATGATCCGCGCGGAGCGGTCCTTGATCGTGGGGTCATCAACCTCCATCGTCAGACGCTCGTCGGGGTAAAGCGGCGTGAGGTTCTCGAAGGCAACCTTGTGGCGCGCCTTCTCGGGCGCCTCGAAGTTGATTTTGGTGACCTCGGTCAGTGCGAAATAGCGTTCGGTGTCGTCGGGCGCCTTGATCAGCCCCTCGATGGTGTCCCCGGTGCGCAGCGACCATTTGCGGATCATGTCGGGCGAGACGTAGATGTCATCGGGGCCCGGCAGGTAGTTCGCTTCGGGAGAGCGGAGAAAACCGAATCCGTCTTGCAGCACTTCCAACACGCCGTCGCCCGAGATCTCCCAACCGTCATCCGCGCGTTCGCGGAGAATCTGGAACATCATCTCGCCTTTACGCATGGTCGAGGCGTTTTCGATCTCCAGCTCTTCGGCCATGGCGAGCAGGTTTTTCGGCGTCTGCGCCTTGAGATCAGCGAGGTTCAGCGTTTCGGTTGTCATGGAGCATCCTGTTCAGCCGCAGCAGAATGCGGGCTGGTCGATCATTTGAATGTGGCAAGCAGAAACCGCCCCGGACGGGACAGTGGCGCAGATATAGGCGGCAGCGCGGCTTGAGTCAATTGCCTCAGAATTTCACGACCACGGAGAAGACGATCACGATCATCAGCAGCGTCGGCACTTCGTTCAAAAGCCGGAACTGACGGCCCGTGACGGTACTGTCACCGCTTTCGACGGATTTGACCTGTTTTTTCAGCCAAACGTGGAAAACCGTCATGGCGATGACACTGGCCCCCTTGGTCCATGGCCAGATCATCGTCCAATCCACGATTCCGGGCGTCAGAACGAGGGCGAGGCCGAAAACCCATGTCGCCATCATCGCGGGCCGCATGATGAACTGAGCGAGCTTAAATTCCATCATCGCGAAAGTCTCATGCATCCGCCCGGCGGAGCCCGCCTGTTCGACATGATGCACGAAGAGGCGCGGCAGGTAGAAGAGCGCCGCCATCCAACTGATGACCGACACGATATGGAGCGCTTTGATCCATGGATAAGCGAGGCTGAGAAGATCGAACATGGGGAAGGCTCCGGTGTGCGTGCTTCTTTCTTAATAAATAAGAAAAGAGAAAAGATGTAGTTGATTGTAGGGCGCCTGAATCCTGTGGATTAATGATTTATACCGCCGCTTATCAACAGGTGAACAAACTTGGCGGCCCCCTGTGGATAAGCCGACCCCGATTCGCGAATGTTAAGTTTTCTCAGGATCTTGCTGGCGTATTTTCCGGGGGACAAAATGTATCAAAGCGGGGATAACCGGTGAAGTCTCGTGGTTATACGCACAAGCGGTTTATCCCTATTCATCGGGGTGGGAATCGGCGACAAAAACCGCGACTCGGGGCGAGATCTGCGGGCTTGTGCTGTCAACTTTTATCTCGCAGAACAAATCCTCAAGGTTTGCGCCAGATCATCACAGGGTTATCCACATGCCGCAGAAAATCATCCTCGCCTCCGGCTCGGAGATCCGGGCGCAGCTTTTGGCACAGGCCGCGATCCCGCATGAGGTGATCCCAGCCAAGATTGACGAAGAGATGATAACCGCCGCGCTGCGGGCCGAAGAGGCCAAGCCGCGCGACATCGCCGATACCTTGGCCGAGATGAAAGCCTGCAAAGTGAGCGAGCGGCACCCCGGCGCGCTAGTTCTGGGCTGCGATCAGGTGTTGGAGCATCGCGGAGAGATGCTGCACAAGCCGCATGATCAGGACGAGGCGATTGCGCAGCTTCACCGGCTGCGCGGGGATCGGCATTCCCTGCTTTCCGCCGCCGTGCTTTATGAAGACGGTGAACCACTCTGGCGGCACGTCGGTCAGGTGCGGCTGCGCATGCGTGAGGCCAGCGACGCTTATATAGAAGACTACGTTGCGCGAAACTGGGAAAGCATTCGCCACGCTGTCGGCTGCTACAAGCTGGAAGAGGAAGGCGTGCGGCTCTTCACCCAGATTGAGGGGGATTACTTTCACGTCCTTGGTATGCCATTTCTTGAACTGCTGAATTACCTGACGCTGCGCGGAGACCTCACGATATGAGCCTGCCCAAAATCCCCCTCGCCGGTGTGATCGGATCGCCCATCGCGCATTCCAAATCCCCGCAGTTGCATCGCCATTGGCTCGAAACCTATGGCATCGCCGGTCATTACGTGCCGCTTGATGTCGCGCCCGACGATCTGGAAGAGGTGCTGAGAACGCTGCCCAAGATGGGCTTTGTCGGGGTGAACCTGACGATCCCCCATAAAGAAGCGGTGATGGAGATCGCGGATCTCATCACTGACCGGGCCACTCTGATCGGCGCGGCCAATACCTTGATCTTTCGCGCCGATGGCAAAATTCACGCAGACAATACGGATGGCTACGGCTTCATCGAAAACCTCAAGGCCGGTGCGCCGGATTGGGATCCGAAGGCCGGACCGGCGGCGGTCTTGGGCGCGGGGGGCGCCGCGCGGGCGGTTGTCTCGTCGCTTTTGGATGCTGGCGTGCCTGAGATCTGCCTGTCAAACCGCACCCGCGTCCGGGCAGAGCAGTTGCAGCGCGATTTCGGCGGCCGCGTCAAAGTCGTCGATTGGGTGCAGGCGGGCAATATGATCGATCACGCCAGTTTGTTGGTGAACACCACATCGCTTGGCATGATCGGCAAAGGCGCCTTGCGGGTGCCACTGGATGGGCTGCGCCCCGGCACCGTGGTGACGGATCTCGTCTATGCTCCGCTGCGGACCCATCTGCTTGAGACGGCTGAGGATCTGGGCTGCGTCACGGTCGACGGGCTGGGCATGTTGTTGCATCAGGCGGTCCCAGCGTTCGAGCGTTGGTTCGGCCAGCGGCCCGAGGTCGACCGCGCCACGCGAACGGCGGTGCTGCGCTGATGTTCCACCTCGGGCTTACCGGCTCCATCGGCATGGGCAAATCGACCACGGCAAGGATGTTTGCCGAGGAAGGCTGCGCTGTATGGGACGCCGACGCGGCGGTACACCGGCTTTATGCCCCGGGCGGGGCTGCCGTGGCGCCGATGCAGGCGGCTTTCCCGGAGGCCATCGAGGGCGGTGGCGTCTCTCGTGCCGCGTTGAAAGAGATCATCGCCGCCGATCCGACCGCCCTGCCCCGGATCGAAGCCATCGTGCATCCACTGGTGGCCGAAGACCGGGCGACGTTTTTGGCAGAAGCGGATAGCGACATCGCCGTTCTGGACATCCCGCTGCTGTTCGAAACCGGCGGCGCAGCCAAGATGGACGCGGTCGCCTGCGTGACGATCCCGGCAGAGGTGCAACGCGAGCGCGTACTGGCGCGTGGCACGATGACAGAGGCGCAATTCGACGCCATCCGCGCCAAGCAGATGCCCGCCGAAGAGAAGTGCGCCCGCTCGGACTATGTGATAGTGACCGACACGCTCGACCATGCCCGCGCGCAGGTGCGGGCGGTGATCCGCGACATCAGGGAAAGACTGCGCCATGCGTGAAATCGTGCTCGATACCGAAACCACCGGCTTTGACCCCGAAAGCGGCGACCGCATCGTTGAGATCGGCGCGGTCGAGCTGATGAACCACATGGCCACGGGCGAGACCTATCACCAATATATCAACCCCGAACGCTCGATGCCCGAGGAAGCCTTTCAGGTGCACGGGCTGGGCGATGACTTTTTGCGCGACAAGCCCAAGTTCGCGCAGATCGGGCGGCAGTTTCTGGATTTCATTGGTGATTCAAAGCTGATCATCCACAACGCCGCCTTCGACATCAAATTCCTGAATGCCGAACTGCGCTGGATGGGCCTGCCGCAGATCCCGTGGGAACAAGCGCTCGACACGCTGGAGATTGCGCGCAAACGCTTTCCGGGCTCACCCGCTTCACTTGATGCGCTCTGTCGCCGCTTTGGCATTGATAACACCTCGCGGACGCTGCACGGCGCTCTGCTCGACAGTGAGATCTTGGCCGAAGTCTATCTGGAACTGATCGGGGGGCGGCAGCCGGATTTCGCGCTGTCTTCGGCGCCGGAACGCAAGACGGGCGAGCCGGAGACGCGCTGGACCCCGAAACCGCGGCCCACGCCCCTGCCCTCGCGTCTGACAGAGGCCGAAGCCGCCGCCCATGCCGAATTTGTCGGCAAACTGGGCGACGACGCGCTGTGGAAACAGCTTGGCTGACGCTTAAGCGTCGGCTTTTGGCGGGTTTTCGGCCTGACGGCGTGCCACTTCGTTGCGGTACAGCGACAGGAAGTCGATGTTCTCAAGGTTCAGCGGCGGGAAGCCACCGTCACGGGTCACGTCGCTGACGATGCGGCGCAGGAAGGGGAAGATCATGCGCGGGCATTCGATCAGCAGATAGGGGTGCATCTGCTCTTCCGGCACGTTTTCGACTTGGAAGATACCGACATAGTCGATCTCCAGCACGAAGAGCGTCGCGTCGCCGTCTTTCGCTTTGGAGGTGATGTTCAGCTTGATCGCGGTTTCATACTGGTTCTCACCCGAACGCTTCTTCGCGTCGAGGTTGACCTGAACCTGCACGTCGGGCTGCACATCCGCCGGGGCACCCTTCTGCGCCATGATATTCTCGAACGACATGTCGCGGATGAACTGGCCCAGCACGCGCATCTGCGGCTGCTTGGGTTGTGCGGTTTCGTTGTCTGCCATTTTCTGTGTCCTATTGTGGTGAATTTCTTAAATCTACCCGGACTTAACAGGTCGGCACGGGCCGCTCAATCCTTAGTCCAGCCCGAGGGGCCCTTGGTCTGGCGCGGCTGTTCGGGGATCTCATGGAAATCGCCGTCGATCACATCGCCGCGCGGGTCGCGCCTGCCCTGCGGGCCGGGGCGTGGGCCAATGCCGCCCGGCGTCCCAAAGCTTTGGACCTTCACCCGGTCGCGGATCGCGCGATAGGCGGCGGCGCGGAAGCGCGGCACCAGAAAGGCAAAGCCGACAGCATCGGTAAAGAACCCCGGCGTCAGCAAGAGCGCGCCGGAAAACAGGATCATCGCGCCATGCACCAAAGGCTCGGTCGGGTCGCGCAAGTCATTGAAGGAACTGCGCAATTGGCCAAGCGCCAGCGCGCCCTGAGACCGCACCAACCATGTGCCCAGAATGGCGGTCAAAACCACCACGGCCAGCGTCCAGCCAAGGCCGATGGCGCCACCGACTTGGATGAAAAGCGTGATCTCGATCAGAGGCACGGCGATAAATGCGATCAATAGCCACATGCGGCGGAGTCCTTTTGCTGGGGGCAGAGTGGACTTGCCCCGGTCGAACACCTACATAAGAGCTTAACTCGCATGTTTCCATGCCACCCCTGAATGAGGTTTCGATGAATTCTCCCCTGATACAGCTTCTGGTGCTTGCCGGTATCGCCGTATTCCTGATCCTGCGGCTGAAAAACGTGCTTGGCACGCGTGAGGGTTTTGAAAAGCCCCCGGTGACCGATCAAACGCCAAGCGCCCGCAGCGGCCCCGCGTTTGAAGTGATCGAAGGTGGCCCGGATCTCGATATCACTGACCACGTTCCCGAAGACAGCCCCTCGGGCAAGGCCTTGGCCGAGATGAAGCGGGTCGAGCCGTCCTTTGGCGTTAGCGGTTTCCTGCAAGGCGCGCGCGGCGCTTATGAGATGATCGTCATGGGCTATGAGCGGGGCGATTTGGCGGAAATTCAGCCGTTTCTGGCCGATGACGTCTATGAAAGCTTTGTCGACGGCGTCGCCGCGCGGGAGGACCAAGGTCTGACGATCGAGGCGAATTTCATCGGCGTGCGCGAAATGGAACTGATCGACGCCAAGATGGACGAGACCACGAAGGAAGCCGAACTCACCATCCGCTTCGTCGGCGAGCTGACCTCGGAGGTTCGCAACCGTGAGGGCGAGATTGTCGAGGGCAGCAGCACCGAAATCAAACGCCAAAAAGATACATGGGTCTTCGCCCGTGTCATGGGCTCGGACGATCCGAATTGGCTGTTGGTTTCCACAGACGGGTAGCGCGTGCGCTTGGCGCTCTTGCGCTGTTGGGCGGTGTGTCCATGAACACGCCGTCCGCAGCAGAGGTGCATTATACCGTCATGGATTTCGACCAGCTTGAGGGCTGGGCCGAAGATGACCACGCCGCCGCCTTTGAGGTTTTCACCAGCACCTGCGGCGACATGAAAGACGTCGATTGGCGCGCGCTCTGCAAACTGGCCAAGGATGGCCCCGACCCGCGGCAGTTTTTCGAATTGTTCTTTCGCCCCGTTCTGATGGAAGACGGCAAAGACGCGCTTTTCACCGGGTATTTCGAACCTGAATTGGACGGTGATCTCTACCCCTCTGCCCGGTTTCAATATCCCATCTACGCCATGCCCCCCGAGGCCGAGCAGATCCGCCCTTGGCTCACCAGGCGCGAGATCCTGGATGGCGACGTGATGCGCGACCGCGGGCTTGAGATCGCTTGGGTCGATGACCCGGTTGAGCTTTTCTTTCTGCAAATTCAGGGTTCTGGCCGTATTCGCCTGCCCGATGGCAGCTATCTGCGGGTGGGTTACCGCGGCGCGAATGGCCATGATTACCGCTCAGTCGGGGTCGAACTGGTGCGGCGTGGGGTCTATGAGGCGCATCAGGTCAGCGCCGATGTCATCAAGAACTGGGTGCGCCGCAACCCCGAAGATGGCCGCGAATTGCTCTATCACAACCCGTCTTACGTCTTTTTCCGCGAAGTCAGCCGCGTGCCCGCCGATAAGGGGCCGCTGGGGGCGATGAACCGGTCCATCACCGCCATGCGCAGCATCGCGGTCGACCCATCGCATGTGCCGCTCGGCGCGCCGGTCTGGATCGAGAAGGACGGGAAGGAGCCCCTACGCCGTCTGATGGTCGCGCAGGATACAGGCTCTGCCATCAAGGGCGCGCAGCGGGCGGATGTATTCTTTGGCACCGGTGACAAAGCCTGCCGCGTGGCGGGCCGTCTGCGTGATCCGGGGCGGATGATGGTCTTGATGCCCATTCAACGCGCTTATGCTTTCCTGCCGGAGAGCGCGATATGAAACGGCGCCGCTTGAACGAAGACGATCTCGAACTCTGGCGCCGGGTGACCGAGCGGACCGAAAAGCTGGAGCTGAACAAGCTGTTCACGCCTGAGATCGACGCCCCCGCCCCTGCCCCGCCGCAGGTTCGGCGCGCCAAGATCGCCCTGCAAGGCAACAAGCCGCAGCCCAACATGAAAAAGCGCAGCAACGACCTGCGCCCCACATTGGCCGAGCAGATGAAAGCCGCGCCGGTTCAGATGGACCACAAGGCTTACGGCAAGCTCAAACGCGGCAAACTGCGCCCCGAAGGCCGGATCGATCTGCATGGCATGACGCTTGATCGGGCGCATCCGGCGTTGAACGGTTTCATTAAGGATGCCCATGCCCGGGGCAAACGGCTGGTGCTGGTGATCACCGGCAAAGGCAAGCGGCGCGATGACGGTGGCCCGATCCCCGTGCGCGATGGGGTGCTGCGCCATCAGGTGCCCCAGTGGCTGTCGATGCCACCGCTCAGCGGTCTCGTGCTACAGGTCGCGCAGGCCCATGTCAGCCACGGCGGCGGCGGGGCCTATTATGTCTACCTACGGCGCAACCGTTAACCGCACAGCAGCGGTTTGTAGCGCGCAATCGCCCATGCGGCCAAGCCTGCGGCGATCAGATAATAAAGCGCGATGGGCAGCATCTGCTGCGGGAAATCGACGCCGAGGTCGATGAACAGCCCCGTCACCCCCGGCCCGATGGCCGAACCAAAGACCATCAGCGCCGCCGCCACCGCCTTGATCGACCCGACGTGGCGGGTGCCGAAATACTCGGCCCAGAAGGCCGCCGGCGCGGTGGATTGCATCCCCTGCCCCATGCCGAAAATCAGCAAGCCGATCCCGGCCATCCAGAGCGTGTCGGCATAGGCGAGCACCGCGAATGACAGGGCAAAGGGCAGCATCATCACCGGCACCACGCGGCTGACGCCGAAACGGTCGATCGCCCAGCCCGAGAGGAAGGTCGAGGCCACCGCCGAGATTGTATAGACTGGCATCAAAGCCACGAATTCGACCAAGGCCCATCCCTTCACTTGGGTCAGATGCACCTGCTGAAAGAACAGGGCCGTGCCCCATGCCGCGGGGCCGATGGCCAGCGGGATGATCATCCAGAACAGGCCTGAGCGGAACATCTCGGCCCGGGTCCAATGCCGCCCTTGCATGCCTGCGCGCTGCGCCTGATCGGCCATGCTTTGCGGGGTGCGCTCTTGCCGCAGCAGCATCAGGATCACCGGGATCGTCAGCAGCACCAGCACCGCGGCCAGCACCCAAAGGCTGCGCCAGTGGAAGCTGGCGAAAAGCGCCACGAAGATCACCAGCAGAAATGCCTGACCGGCAGCGAAACCCATCGAAGAGAGCGAAAGCGCCTTGCCACGCGAAGCTTCGAACCAGCGCACTATGGCGACCTGCCCTAGCTGAGACATCATCCCCTGCCCGGTCAGCCGCAATGCGTAGATGACAAAGATCAGCGCAATCCAATTCGGCACCGCCGCCATCGCCAAACAGGCGCCCGCCAGCGCCAGCATCACGCCAAGGGCCAGCACCCGCACGCGAAAGCGGTCCGTCAGCACCCCGGCCCAGACCATGGTGATGGCCGACAGGGTCGTGCCGATGGTATAGATGCCGCCCCACTGGCCGTCACTCAGGCCAAAGTCGCCCTTCACCGCCCCCGCAAAGAGCGAGATGAAATAGGTTTGCCCATAGGACGAGGTGAAGGTCAGCAGGAAACCGGCCAGCAGAAACAGCCAGTTGCGCCGCAGAAATAAGAGGTATTCCATGCCCCTTTCATCGCCGGGGCATGGAAGAAAGGAAAGCCCTAAAGAACGTAGCGGCTGAGATCGGTGGAGCGGGTCAATTCGCCAAGGTTCTTTTCAACGAAATCGGCATCGACGGTGATCTCTTGCCCCGAGCGATCAGGCGCGTCGAAGGAGACTTCTTCGAAGACCCGTTCCATCACCGTGTAAAGCCGCCGCGCGCCGATGTTCTCGACCGAGGTGTTGACCTCCGCCGCGATCTTGGCCAGCGCCGCGATGCCCTCTTCGGTGAAAGTGACGGTCAGTTCTTCCGTCCCCATCAGGGCGGTGTACTGCCGCGTCAGCGCATTGTCGGTTTCGGTCAGGATGCGGACGAAATCATCCTCGGTCAGCGCCCGCAGTTCGACGCGGATCGGCAGACGGCCCTGCAATTCGGGCAAAAGGTCCGAAGGCTTGGCGATATGGAACGCGCCCGAGGCGATGAAGAGGATATGGTCGGTCTTTACCGGGCCATATTTCGTTGAGACCACAGTGCCTTCGATCAGCGGCAGCAGGTCGCGCTGCACCCCTTCGCGGGAAACATCGCCACCGCGCGCATCGGAGCGGGCGCAGACCTTGTCGATCTCATCAAGGAAAACGATGCCGTTCTGCTCGACCGCTTCAATGGCGGCGCGGTTCACGGCTTCGTCGTCGAGCAGCTTGTCGGCCTCCTCGCCCACCAGCACGTCATAGCTATCGGCCACGGCCATGCGTTTCTTGGTGGTGCGGCCGCCCATGGCTTTGCCGAAAATATCGCCGAGATTCATCATCCCCATGCCTTGCTGGCCGGGAATGTCCATCATCGGGAAGGGGCTGGAGGTATCGGCGACCTCAAGCTCGATCATCGTGTCATCGAGTTCGCCTGCGCGGAGTTTCTTGCGGAACATCTCGCGCGTGCCGTCGCGGGCATCGGTGCCGGCGATGGCGTCGATGACACGATCCTCGGCGGCCTGTTCGGCCTTGGCTTTAACGTCTTCGCGCATGAACTCGCGGGTCATGGCGATGGAACTGTCTACCAGATCGCGGATGATCTGTTCCACGTCGCGGCCGACATAGCCGACTTCGGTGAATTTCGTCGCCTCAATCTTGATGAAGGGCGCGCGGGCGAGCTTCGCCAAGCGGCGGCTGATCTCAGTCTTGCCGACACCGGTGGGGCCGATCATCAGGATGTTCTTCGGGTAGACTTCGTCGCGCAGGTCATCGCTCAATTGTTTGCGGCGCCAGCGGTTGCGCAGGGCCACGGCCACGGCGCGTTTGGCGTCGTTCTGACCGATGATATAGCGGTCCAGTTCGGATACGATCTCGCGGGGGGTCAGGTCGGTCATGCGGTGATTTTCTCCACGGTGAGTTTGCCGTTGGTGTAGACGCAGATGTCGGCGGCGATCGCCATGGCATCACGGGCAATGGTTTCGGCGTCCCGGTCGCTGTCCATCATGCCACGCGCGGCGGCGAGGGCATAGTTCCCGCCCGATCCGATGGCCGCGACCTCATGCTCCGGCTCCAGCACATCGCCCGCGCCGGTGATGACCAGCAGGTCTTTGCCGTCGGTCACGATCAGCATCGCTTCGAGCTTTTGCAGGTATTTATCGGTGCGCCAGTCCTTGGCCAATTCGACACTGGCACGGGCCAATTGACCCGGTGTCGCTTCCAATTTGGCCTCCAGCCGTTCCAGCAGGGTAAAGGCATCCGCGGTGGAGCCCGCAAACCCCGCCACCACGTCATAGCCGCCGGGGCTGAGCTTGCGCACCTTGCGCGCGGTGCCTTTGATCACGGTCTGGCCAAGGCTGACCTGTCCGTCACCGGCAATCACCACTTCGCCGCCTTTTTTGACGCCAATGATCGTGGTCCCGTGCCAACCGGGGAAATCGTCGTTCTGTGCCATGGGGCCTCCTGTCGCTTGGCGCTCTATATGGCCCCCGTGGCAGGGCAGGACAAGGGCAGCGCCGGTTGCGCGTGGGGCAGGGCTGCCGGGTGTGATGCGGGGGTACGCTTGGGGTGATGTGGCCAGAGGCTTTGCCCCAATGAAAAGGGCGCCCCGAAGGACGCCCGTTTTCGTAACTCAATGCCTAAGGCGTTGGCCTTAGATGGATTCTTCGATCCAGCTTTGCAGGGCCGCCTTTGGGCGCGCACCGGCGAGGTTGGACACGACCTGCCCGTCCTTGAAGATAAACAGCGCCGGGATGCCGCGCACGCCGACTTGGGCGGGCGAGTTCGGGTTCTCGTCGACGTTGACTTTGACGATCTTCACGCGACCGTTCATTTCATCCGACAGCTCTTCCAGCGAAGGGCCGATCTGTTTGCACGGGCCGCACCATTCGGCCCAGAAATCGACCAGAACCGGAATGTCCGAATTTTTGACTTCGGCGTCGAAAGTGTCGTCGGTGACTGCGACGGTTGCCATGATGCTCTCCTGACAGGAATGGGTTGAGGCCTGAACCTATGAATGCGCGGCAGTGGCGTCAAGATATGGCAGGGCGCGCAGGGCATTTGTCACGATATCGTTGGGTAACACCATTAGCGCGGGGGTCGCGGTCCATAGAATGGCCGTCTCGATCCGCCGATCCGGGTAGATTTGGCGCAGCATATGAGCATACGCGCCCATCTGGCGCAGCAGCCCGTCGGGGCAGGCCTCAGCCGTGCCGGGGACCACGCGGTTGGTCTTGAAATCGACAGCAAGGATGTGATCTTCGGCGATCACCAAACGGTCGATCGTGCCATGCAGGCGCTGGTCTCCAAGGCTGCCGGTCACGGGCACTTCGGCGAGGGTTGTCTCGGCAAACAGCGGGGCGAGGGCAGGGGTGTTCAGCACCGCTTCCGCCTCATCTTCCGCGCGGGCGATCATCTCGGCGGGGTGTGTGTGGGCCAACCGCTCCAGAAAGATCTCCCGTGCATCCGGCCCCATCAGTGGCAGATGCTCCAGCAGCTCATGGACCAGCGTGCCATAGCTCAACGCGGTGTCCATATCGAGCCCGGCCTCACCGGCAAGCGCCTTGGCTCCGCCGAGATCCGAGGGCGACAGGGTCTTATCCTCTCCCTTGGGGGAGGGGGCGGAGCGGGTGAAAACAGGGTCTAACCTGGGCGTTGTGACGGTTTTCTCAGGCGTCTCTATGATGTCGAGCGCATCCCAATCGCCCTGTTGATAGCGCAGCGTGCCATCGTCGCCCAAAGGCTCGGCGCGGAGCCTGGCCAGAGCGGCAGCGGTGATTTGATACCAAGAGGATTCATCTTTCGACAATTCCCCCGCCGCGGCCACGATCAGCCATTTTTCGGCCCGCGTCATGGCGACATAGAACAGGCGAAGCCGCTCTTGCAGCGCGGCCTCTTTCATCTCGTCCAGCCGGGCGCGCATGGGCTGGGGCATGTCATCCGCCGGGGCTTTCCAGACGGGGGTGCCATCGACGGTGATGATCTCATCCTTGATCGTCACATCGCGCCGCCCGGTGTCGGGCAGGATCACGATTGGCGCTTCCAAACCCTTGGCACCATGCACCGTCATCACCCGGATCTGGTTCGACGCGCTGTCGATCTGGCGTTTGATTTCCAGATCATCGGTCTGCATCCATTGCAAGAACCCGGTCAGGCTGGGCACCGTGCCGCGCTCGTAAGACAGCGCTTGGCTCAGCATCGCGTTGATCCCATCCTCGGCCTCTGGCCCCAGCCGCGAGAGCAGTTTGCGCCGCCCATCGTGGCGGGTGAGAATGCGTTCGATCAGATCGTAGGGGCGCAGGTAATCGACCTGCCCCCGCAGATCGCGCAGCACGGCGAGGGTGGCGGCGTGGGTCTCGGTCTGGTTGCGCAGCGCTTGCCAGAGGTGATCCTCCTTACGGTAATGGGCGAGGGTGAAAAGCTCTTGTTCTGACCAGCCGAAAAGTGGCGATTTCAGCGCGGTGGCTAGCGATAGATCGTCGTCCGGCGTGGCGAGGAACGACAGGATCGCCGCCAGATCGCGCACCGCCAGTTCGGCCCCAACCTTGAGCCTGTCCGCCCCCGCGATAGGCAATTCCGCCGCTTTGCAGGCGCGAATAATCTCGGAAAACAGAGCCGAGCGGCGCTGCACGAGGATCAGGAAATCCCCCGGTTGGATACGCCGCCGCGCCAAGCCGCCCTTGCTGTCATCGGGGAGGTAATGCTCCTCGGTCGTCAGCTCCTTGATGCGCCGCGCGATTCGTTCGGCCAGTTGCACCGTGTGATGCCGCGCGCTGCGCCGGTCGACGGGGTCGGTCCAATCGCCTTCCTCGTCCGGCCCCGCCTTTTCGATGAAGGGCCAGAGATCGACGCGGCCGGGCAGGCGATCTTTGAAGGCCATATGGCCGTCATTGGCGAAACCGATCTGGATCGCGGGGTCGAAAACCCCATCGACCGCTTGCAGAATCGCCGAAGAGGAGCGGAAGGAATAGGCAAGACTGCGGCGCTGGAAAAACTGGCCCGCCTCACCGATCTTCTGTTCGAATGTCGTGCCTTTGCGGTCCAGCTCTTCGGGGTCCGCGCCTTGAAAAGAGTAGATCGACTGCTTCTTGTCGCCCACGACGAAGAGGGTGCGATCGACCTCGTTACGCGCCCCGGCGCCGGAGTAAAACTCATCTGTCAGCCGTTCGATCACGTCCCATTGCCGGGGCGAGGTGTCCTGCGCCTCGTCGACAAGGATATGGTCGATGCCGCCGTCGATGCGGAACAGCACCCAAGCGGCCACGGCCTTGTCGGTCAGCAATGCGCGGGCTTTGAGGATCAGATCGTCAAAGTCGAGCCAGCCGCGCTTTTGCTTCTCATCTGCGTAGCGTTCCAGAAAACGGGCCGCGAAACGGTGGAGCACATAGGATTTGCGCGCCGCCTTCAGCGCCAACCGCGCTTCGCGGGCATCTTCGACGCGTTGCATCAATTGCTCAAGCTGCGGCATCTGCTCGGCGATGACCTTTTGCGTGGGCTTGGTCGGGAAACTGCCGATCTTGGCGGTAAAGGGCGCCTTGGCGCCGCTGCCGGTCAGAAGGATGTTTTCAAGCTGGGGCAGGGCGGAAAGATCATAGCGGTCGATCTCTTGCAGCGCCGCGCCCGCCTTGCCGTCATTGCCGCCTTTGGCCAGCAGATGGGGGATGATCTCGGCCATCATCGCCGCTTCGCTGCCAAGGAAGACCGAAGCCGCGATCTTGTCTTCGGTGAGGTCTTCCGGCTGGGCGAAAAGCGCGAGGATCTCGGCCCAAGAGCGGGGCGTGCTGAAGGCATCGCGTTGGCCAACAATGCTGCGGGTGAGGCTGGCGAAATCTTCGCCCGTGTAGTGCCGCGCGATCTTGGCGACCAGCGGGGCGTCTTCGCCTTCGGCCATCTCATCGACGATCTCTGCCCGCAGCAGATCGGCGGCGCGGTCTTCGATCTCTGTGAATTGCGGGCTGACCTGCGCCTCCAACGGGAAGCGGCGCAGAAGGGCCGCGCAGAAAGAGTGGATGGTCTGAATTTTCAGCCCGCCGGGTGTTTCGATCGCGCGGGCAAAAAGGGTCCGGGCATTGCGCAGTTGCTCGGGTGTCAATTCGCCCTGAACGCCAAGATCGGCCAAGGCGCTGCGCAGTGCCGCGTCTTTCAGCATGGCCCATTCGCCCAAACGTTTAAACAGGCGGTTCTGCATCTCCGAGGCAGCGGCTTTGGTATAGGTCAGGCAAAGGATGTGCTGCGGCTCCACGTCGTCGAGCAGCAGCCGCGCCACGCGGTCGGTCAGCACGCGGGTCTTGCCAGAGCCCGCATTCGCGGTCAGCCAAGTGGAGGCATCGGGCCGCGCCGCTTCGATCTGGGCGCGGGTGGCATCGTTGAAATCACGCATCATTCCAGATCCTCCGGTCGGGCGGGGCTGGTGCCGTCCCATTCCCCGAACCGCGCCAATTGGTCGAAGTTCCCGGCAAAGGCATCGCTTTGTACCATCCGCCGCGCGGTAAAGCCCTGCCCCTCATCGAGGTAGCGCGAGAGCAGCGCGTGGAGACCGGCCAGCACCTCTTGCGGGTTCTCTTCGTCCAGCGGCGCGGGGACTTCGACGGGTTTCGACCCTAGACCGATAAAGGCGGCATGGGCCACATGGGCCACGCCCACCTCGGGAAAACCGCCCCGTTCAACCATCGCCGCTTCGATCAAGAGTTGCTTGTCAAACAGCCGCTGCTCCTTTTTGCCGGGCGGGGTGCCGGTTTTGTAGTCGTAGATCAGCACATCGCCGTCATCGGTCTGGTCGATCCGGTCGGCAAAGCCGCTGAGGGTAAAGCCGAGGTCGGCAAAGGTGTAGCTGCCGCGCGCGCCCTGTTCGAATGCGACCGGGCTGGAGAATGCGGCGCGTTGGCTTTCGCGGGCGATGAACCAATCGGCGATCCGGTCGATGCGGGCCAGCCACATGGCGCGGGCAGCGGGCCAGGGGGCTTCTTCCTCCAGCACCTCGGCGGCCACTTGCATCAGCGTGTCGCGGGTCAGGCGTGCCGGATCGCGGGCCACGAGTTTGACGAAATCTTCCATGATGCGATGCAGGACGATGCCGCGCACCGGCGCGTCGGGCGATTGCACCAGCGGGTTGATTGGGCGCAGTTTCAGGCTGTGTTTGGCATAGATCGCGTAAGGGTCGCGGATCAGCGTCTTGATCTCGGTCACTGACAGCTTGCGGGGGCGCGCCGCGCGCGGCGGGCGGGGCGAGGGGCGCGTGGCCGGGGCGGTGCGCTCCACCGCTTCCAAGGCGCGCACCTGATCCAGCCAGTGGTTGCCGCGCTGCTGCATGGCCTTCCATGCCTCCGGCCCGCCGGTGTCGCCCAAGCCGCCCAGCAGGTTGCCCAAGCGGTTCAGCCAGCGGGACGGCACCATCTCGGCCTCGTCCGAGCGGATCGCGCGGGTGATCCAAACCTCGGGGCTGGCGATGGCCTGTTGATAGTCATGCGCCGACAGGCCGATGCGCCGTTCGGGGAGCAGCAGCCCGGCCTTCTCGCGCATTTGACGGTTGAGCCATGGATCGGGCGGCGGCGCTTCGGGCCATGTACCTTCGTTCAAACCGCCAAGGATGACCAGCTCGGCCCCCTGCACCCGCGCCTCCATCGTGCCCCAGATCATGATGTCGGGATGCGGGGTATCGGCCTCGCGCACCTCTTCTTGGGCCAAGAGTGCGCCCAAGAGATCGGCATAATCGGCGGCGTTCATCGACCCGCCATGGGCTGCATGTTCCGTGAGGTTCGCCATCACCGCCTCGGCCGCGATGCCCGCGCCCTGCTGCCAAAGCAGGTGGTCGGGATCGGCGGGTTGCCCGGCGGCGATCCTTTCAGCCAGCGCCAAATGCGCGGCGACGCATTCGGGCAGGGGCCGCTCTCCGGGGGTGTCGTGGCCGGGGAAAACCTCGCCCAGCCAAGCGACCCAATCGCGGAACCCGCTGGGGTCTTCCATCCGCTTCGCGGCGCGCTCTGCAATCTCGGCCAAGCCTTCGGCGTCGGGGTAGGGCAGCCCGTGGCGGCGGATCTCAGCCTCCAAGCGCTGGGTATAGAGCTGGTGGAAATTCCGCCCCGCGCCGCTGTGGGTTAGCGGGTGTTTCAGCAAGGTCAGCAGCGCTTCGGCATCCAGTTTTCGGACAAACAGCGCCGCCACATGGCGCAAGAACCGCCCCGGCGGGGAGAGTTGCAGCGGCATCCCGGCGCTGTCGTCGGGCAGAATGCCCCACCGGTCGAGCGCTGCGGTGACCTGCCGGGTGAGCATCCGGTCGGGGGTGATCAAGGCGGCCTTCACGCCATCCTCGGCAGCTTGGCGCAGGCGCAGCGCGATGGCCAATGCCTCAACCCGCGGGGTGGGCGCTTCGATCAGGGTAATGTCGGCGGTGGCACCTTGCAGGTCTTCCAGCTTAGGCCCTTCGTTCAGCCAAGCATGGGTGACGGGCGCAGGCCGAAGCGATAGCGACACCAGCTTGTTGCGGGCGGTCGATACCGGGGGCATCTCGCACCACGGCGCGACCGCGCCACGCGCCACGCCGAGCATATTCATCAGTTTGCGGAAGCGGTATTGCGGGTGATCCTCGGCCAGAAGCGCCTGATCCAACTCGTTCCAAACGGCGGTCGGCATTTCAAAATCGAACCCCGGCAGGATGATCGCGCCTTGCGGCAGGCGGGCCACGGCCTCCATCAACAGCGCGGTTGTCCCGCGCGACCCGGTGGACCCGGCAAGGATCACCGGGTGCTGCGGTGGCGCGTCCTGCCAGCGGGTGATGATCCGGGCGACCAGCTGCCGCCGACGTGCCTCGGCATCCGGGCGGGTGGTGGTTTGGCCCAGATAGTCATGCGCGATGGCGAGGAACCGCTGCGCCCGCTCCCAATGGGCAGAGAGGTTGCCAACGTCCAGCCCGGCCACCGTCTCGGGCGAGACGCCTTCGCCCTGCATTTCGTCGATCAGCCCCGCAAGACTGTCCGACAGCGCATAGAGCGAGGCGCGCGGCGCGAGATCGGGTGCGGCATCCAGCAGGCGCGACACGAGTTGAATGAGTTCCAGCCGCCTTTGCAGCGGCGGTGTCGGGGCGGGCAGCGCGATGCCGGGGGCCAATGCATCAAGGTCGGTGATCAGCCGGATGCGCGGCAGAAATCCTGCCGGACCCGCGTCGAAATCATGGCGCAGCCGACGTGCCATGCGGTTGGTGTTCACCAGCAACTCGACACGGGCCATCGCCTCGGGCGGGCCATTCTCTAACCGGTCGCACAGCCCGCGCACCAATCCGCGCGGGAAATCTACGCCGGGGGCAAGGCCAAAGACGCGGGGGCTGTCCTGCGGCTCAAACATCGGCACCTGCCAAGAGGCTTTCGGCAAGGGGAATGCCGCCGGGGTGCCCCACATCGCACCAGCGCCCGCTATAGGGCAGGCCAAACAGCGTCCCGCGTGCCAGCATCATGTCCCACAACAGGTTGAGCGAGAATGCCTCGGCTTCGATATCGGCCAGCAGATCGGTCTTGATGATCTGCACCCCGCCATAGACCTCGCCCGGCCCCCGTTGCAGGCGGCCATCCGCGGCGCGGGTAAAGTCGCCCGTGCCGCCATGGCCAAGGGTGTTTTCCAACGGCACGGTCATCAAAAGCGCGTCCATCCGTGCCGAATCCCATGCATTGCGGAGCATTTCGAGCGGGTTCGCCCCGGCCCAAATCGCGTCACTGTTCATGGTGAAAACGGGGCCCGTCCCCAACAGCGGCAACGCGTTGCGCAGCCCGCCGCCGGTGTCGAGGATCTGGGGCGTTTCGATCACCGTTTGCACATCCTGCGCTTTCAGATGAGCATCCAACTGGTCGGGCAGGTAGTGCAGGTTCGCCACGATCCGCGCAGGGGATATCCCGCGGGCAAGGTCGAGCGCATGGTCAATCAAGGGGCGGCCCGCGACTGGCACCATGGGCTTGGGTTGGTTCTGGGTGAGATGTTTCATACGCGTGCCGAACCCGGCCGCGAACATCATGATGGCGTCGGGATTGTCGCGCATTGGCTTTTCAGTTGCTCCAGAAATTCGGGGGTCGGCGGGGGCAGCACGTCTGCGATTGCCTCCGCCACATCGGCAAGCGCGGGATGGCGCAGGTTATGTTGCAGATGCTGCCAGACGCGGGGGATCAGATCGACGTAATGCGGTTTGCCGTCGCGCAGACAGAGGCGCGCAAAGATCCCCAAGATGCGCAGATTGCGCTGGGCGCCAAGCAGTGCATAGGCGCGGCGGAAGGGGGTTTCCGCCTGTCCGGTTTGGGCAAGGTAATCGTCGATGATCTGCGCCTCCACCGCCCGGGGCACATCGCGGCGGGCGTCTTGCAGGATCGAGACGAGATCATAGGCCGGGTGGCCGAGCAGCGCGTCTTGAAAATCCAGCAAACCGACCCGCGCTGCCCCTTCGCGCTCTGGCAGCCAAAGCAAGTTCTCGGCGTGATAATCGCGCAGGATCACGACCTTCGGGCTGTCATCCAGCGCTGCGGCGAGGGGGCGGAAAGCCTGCGCAAAAGCGGCGTTTGCGCTCTGCCCGCCTATGGGCGCGTAAAAGTCGAAGGCGGGGGAGGCCATATCGGTCAGCCAATCGGCATCGCACATTGGCAGATCTGGCAGGGGGGCAGCGTGCAGTTTGACCAAAACGTCGGCAGCCGCGCGGTAGAGGGGGAGTTCCCGAGCCGGATCCGCGGCCATGAGCCGCGCAAAGAGGTCATCGCCAAGGTCTTCGATCAGCAGCAGACCGTTGTCATTGTCCGCATGGTAAATCTCGGGCGCGCTGAGGCCACAGCTTGTCAGCTGCGCCGCGACATGACGAAAGGGTCGGACGTCTTCACCGCGTTCCGGTGGGGCGTCCATCAGAATGGCCCGCGCTCCATTCGCTTTGCGCAACCGGTCATAGCGCCGGTTGGAGGCATCGCCTGCCAGCAGCTTACGGGAGGCTTCGGCCCAGCCCGCGGTTTGCAAAAAACCTTCGATCAGTGCGGCGCGTTCGGTCATTCGCGCCACGCCGCCAGCTTCTCGGCCCATTCGCCGCCGGACCATTCTGCGGTCAGCCTGCGGCTGTCTTCTTCGGTGCCGGGGGACAGGCTGATCTCTAAGGCGTTGGCTGGGGCGAGCGGGCCCAGCCGATCCGGCCATTCCACCAAACAGATCGCATCGTGAAAGGCGTCGATCAGCCCGAGCTCCTCGATCTCATGGGTGGAGGTCAGCCGGTAGAGATCGGCGTGCCAGATCGCGCTGCTTGCCGTGTCATAGGTCTGCACCAAGGTGAAGGTGGGCGAGGGGATATCCTCGGGGTGGTCGAGCAATTCGGTGATCAGCGCGCGGGCGAAATGGGTCTTGCCCGCGCCGACATCGCCGCTGAGCAGGATGACATCGCTGGGAGACAGGCGGCCGGCCAGTTGCCGGGCGCGCCCAGCGGTGTCATCGGGGCCGCTGAGCAGGAGGGAAAGGGTATCGTCGGACATGCCCCATGCTTAGCGTCCCGACGCGCAGCCGCAAGATTAAAGCGGCTGGGAGTGTCCTAGTTGGAGGGTTGCCGCCGGTCGCCCGCCGAAGGGACGTTGGAAGGCTCCGACCGGTCCGCGCCGACGGGGATCGGGCGAAAGCGTATGAGCGTGGCACCCGATGCGATGGCCGAGACCGCGCAAGAAAGCGGCGCGCCCTGATGCGGGTAGATGGGCATGTTCCAGCCCGCGCGGTCGCCCCTGCCCATGACGAATTCCACAACATCGGGCCAGAGCGGATTGGCCGCCGACATTTCCTGCCAGACCCGGATCGCATCGTCGATGGTGATCTCGGCAAAGCTTTTGTCCGGGTCCTGTTTCCACCGGGCGCGATAGGCGGCGTTGCAAAAGGTCAGCACGCCGGAGGCGGAGAAGACGGCGAAACCATCTTCGAGCGTGTCGAGCAGGCTTTGGCTCTGTTCAAGTTCGGCCCGGAAATTGCGGGTTAGGGTCACCTCGGCGGTGATGTCTTCGATCAGGAAAGCGGTGGCGCCATCGGGGTGGGGCCGGCCCCGGATGCTGTAGGTCTGGCCGTTCTCCAGCGACCAAGTCTCTTGATAGCGGCCATCGGTTGCGGCGGCGATAACCTCGGCAATTTCGTGACGCCAATTCTTATAATTCTTCGGCTCCGGCATGCGGCGGCTTTCGCGCAATTGGTCAAAGAAAGAGACCATCGTAGGCCGGGCGCTGAGAAATGGGGCAGGCAGATCGGTCAGATCCACCAGCGCGGGGTTGAACAGGGCCAATTGCCCGTTTCGGTCAAAGATCGCGAGCCCGATGGACAGATGCGCAAAGGTTTTGGCGAGGGTTTGGACAAAGTTGCGCTGCGCCTCTTCGGCGGCGACCACGGCGTTGATGCAGGTGGCGTGGTAGACTTGCACATTGTCTTCGGTCGTGGTGGTGAGCGCGTACCAATCCGGCTTTTCTCCATCGCTACGGCGCAGGCAGACGCGGTTTGGGTGGTCGGGCGAGGGGGTGCTGAACAGGGCGGCGCCGCCGCAGTCCGGATCTGGTTGGGCTTTGCGTTTCAAGGCCCCATAGGCCCGGTTGTGCCAGATGATACGTCCGCTCGCATGGGTCTGCCACGCCGGGTTCGGGCTGGTTTCGCTGGCCCGGCGCAGGGCGGCGAGTTTCTGAAACGTCTCTTCCGTGATCTCTTCGGTCGCGCGGGTCTGGGGCAGGTGCAGCCAGCAGAGCGCGTCGCGCCATGTGATGCGCAGCTCCGACGGGCTGTCGCCATCCTCTGCCCTGAGGGTCAACTTGCCGGTGGCCCCATGCCGGGGCGTGCGGGGGAATTCGGGAAATCGCGATAGCAGCGCATCGCGAATATCCTCCCACTGGTGGTAGCCGGGGGCGAGGGCAAAGCGGGTCAGCGCATTGTCGGAGCCATGGACCAACTGCCCCTCTTCGAACAGCAGGCTCATGTCGTCGATGCCGGGGGGTGCCGCCGCCGGTCGCCCCGCAGCCGAGCCGAGCCACCAAAGAGCGGCCAGAGCGGTGACGGAGGCGGCGGCAAGCACGATGATGACATCCGGCAATGCCATGACGGAGACCCCTTTCGGCAAATGCGACGCCCTATTTTGAGCCCCAATGGTTAACGGTGGGTTAACAAACGCGCCAATCCCGCCGTCAGGCCGTCAGACGCTGGTTCTCGCCCATCACGCTGTCATCGGGGCCAAGGTCCAGCAGGCGGCGTGGCCAGACGACTTCGACCACAGCGCCGCTGCCAGCGGGGGGCAGCCCGCGCAGCCAACCGCTGTCGGACCCATTGGCAAAGCGCAGCCGCGCGCCCGAGCGTTCGAGGAAGGTTTTGGCGATGAACAGCCCAAGCCCCATGCCCTCATATTCGGGCCGCGCCGTCTCGTTCGACGCACCTCCTCGGCGGCGCAAAAACGGATCGCCGATCCGGCCCAGATGCTGTGGCGGAAAGCCCGGCCCGTTGTCGATAATCCGCACCGAGATATCCTCGGCGGACCATTCGGTTTCGATCCAAACCGTGGTTTCGGCAAAATCCACGGCGTTCTGCACCAGATTGCGCAGCCCGTGGATGATCTCGGGCTTGCGCGGGATCGTCGGGGCGCGGGCCGGGTCTCGGGCCATCGGGTTGTCGGAAAACATCACCGTCTTGCCGCGCTCCAGATGCGGCTCGGCGGCCTCTTTCACCACGGCGGTCAGCTGCGCGCGCTGCATGTGCAGATCGTCTTTCCCGATGCGGCCCATGTCGCGCAGGATATCCCGGCAGCGGTCGGCCTGATCGCGGATCAGCGCCGCGTCTTCGGCCAGATCGGGACGGTCTTCTAGATCGCCCAGCAGTTCGGTGCTGGCCAGTTTGATCGTGGCAAGCGGCGTTCCCAATTCATGCGCGGCGGCGGCAACGACGCCGCTGAGGTCCGAGAGTTTCTGCTCTCGTGCCAGCACCATCTGCGTGGCCGATAGTGCGTCGGCCATGGAGTGGACCTCGGTCGTAACGCGCCGGGAATAGGCACTGGTAAAGACGATAGCGATGAGCAGCGCCGCCCAATGGCCAAAGACGAAGATGCCGGGCTGGCGCAGCACATCGCCTGATTGCGTCACCAATGGCAGATGCCACAGCGCCAGCACCGAGGCCGCGATAATCGCGGTGCCGCCCAGAACCAGTGTCGAGCGCAGGCTGAGCGCGGTGGCCGAGATCGTCACCGGGGCCAGCAGCAGCAGAGCAAAGGGATTGTGTAACCCGCCGGTCAGCGCCAAAAGCGCGGTCAGTTGCAGCAGGTCGAAGAGCACCATGGCAAGGTTCTCGCGCTCCGACAGGCGTTTGTTCTGCGGAAAAACGAAGGCCGCGACAAGGTTGCCCACCACTGAGGCCCCGATCGTCAGGTAACACAGGCCAAAGGCCAGTTGCAGCCCAAGCGCCCATTGCGCCACGGTGACGGCGGTCAACTGTCCGGCGATGGCGAACCAGCGCAGCAGGATCATCGTGCGCAGGCGGATCCAACTGGCGCGGGTGCGCCCATCGAGGGGCCGGATATTTGCCTGCGTCATCTTAACCCCATCACTTTATTGCGTCTTGCATCACCTGCCATCTAGCGTAGGTCTGCGGCGAAACACGATCAAGACCGGCCAGCACGGCGGAGGACTGACATGAAACGAATGATTGCATTTGGCGCAGCTGGGGTTGCGGCGGTATTTCTGGCCGGGACGGCTTTCATGGTGCTGCGGGGCGAGGACGATCCCTATGCCACCTGCCGGTCAAGCCAAGTGGCGGGCGGCGATATTGGCGGGCCGTTCGAACTGGTCAACAGCGCGGGCGAAACCGTGACCGATGCCGATGTCATCAAAGAGCCGGCCTTGCTCTATTTCGGCTATACCTCCTGCCCCGATGTCTGCCCGCTGGACGTGGACCGCAACGCGGCGGCGACCGAAATTCTGGATGAGCGCGGCCAGAGCATCACGCCGGTCTTCATCACCGTTGACCCTGCGCGCGACACGCCCGAAGTGGTCGGTGATTTTGCCGAGGTGATGCACCCGCGCATGGTCGGGCTGACCGGCTCGCCCGAGCAGGTCAAAGCCGCCAGCCAAGCGTATCGCACCTATTACAAGGTGCACCCCGAAGATGAGAATGGTGAATACCTCGTCGATCACTCGACCTTCAGCTATCTGGTCATGCCCGAAGAAGGCGTCGTCGACTTTTTCCGCCGTGAAGTACGGCCCGAAGAGATGGCCGACAGCATCGGTTGTTTTCTGGATCAAAGCTGAAATTGACCCGCCGCCTTGGCCGCCCCATATTAGCCTTTGAGAGGGGATGTTGATGCAGGATATTTCTGACTTAGGCGCGGACCGCAGCTTGCTTTTGGTCGATGACGATGAGCCGTTTCTGCGCCGTTTGGCCAAGGCGATGGAGAAACGCGGCTTTGAGGTGGAAACCGCAGGGTCCGTCGCGGCGGGCAAAGCCATCGCCACCGCGCGCCCCCCGGCCTTTGCCGTGGTGGATCTGCGGCTTCAGGATGGCAATGGGCTCGACGTGGTTGAAGTGCTGCGCGACAAACGCGCCGATGCGCGGGTCGTCGTGCTGACGGGCTATGGTGCAATTGCCACGGCAGTGGCGGCGGTGAAATCCGGGGCCACGGATTACCTGTCGAAACCCGCTGACGCCAATGACATTGTGAATGCGCTTTTGGCCACCGGAGGGGACCTGCCCGAACCGCCGGAAAACCCGATGAGCGCGGATCGCGTGCGGTGGGAGCATATCCAGCGGGTCTATGAGCTGTGTGACCGAAACGTTTCGGAAACCGCGCGGCGGCTGAACATGCACCGGCGGACCTTGCAACGCATCTTGGCAAAACGCTCGCCGCGCTAAAGCTCGAACCGTTTCCAGATTTTATCGACGCGGGTGCCATCGGCTAGTGTGCAGTTTGGCAGCCGTCTGAAATCCTCGAACCCGCGGCTTTGGTAATAGGCCAGCCCGCCCTGATTGTCGGCGCGGATGATGGCGTGGATATGGGCATAGCCTAGATCACGCGCGGCCTGTTTGGTCTGTTCGAACAGGGCCGAGCCGATGCCGAACCCCGTCTCTCCCAACCGTACGAAAGTTGCGACATCCACACCGCCTTCGGGCAGGTCGGGATGGGGTTCGATGTACTGAAAGCCTTTGATCTCTCCCCGCCCATCTTCTGCCAGATGCCACGCGCTGTCGGGCGCGGCCATCCAACCTTGCAACTCGCGCGGGGTGACGGGGCTGACCATGGCGGTGGTGCCGCCCTTGGCGATGATCGCGTTCAGCAATTCGGCCAAGGCGCGGGTATCGAGCGCTCCGGCGCGGCGGATGTGGATCACGCCATTTCGCGCAGCAGCGCCGCGTGCCGTTCGGTGAACTCGGCTCGTACCTCGACCGGCGGGCGGAGCAGGATGGTCAGCCCCTCCATCAGCGCCGCATCGGGGCGGCCAAAGAAACGGGTCGCCTCGGCCTCGGAAAAGCCTGCGATCTGGCTGGCCTCCATCCAAGCGCTGACGCGGTCGGCTTTCTTGATCTGCTGCTTGACCCGCACCGGTAAGCTGGCAGGAAGGCCGAAGCGGACATGCACGGCAGTGGTCAACCGCTCATCCAAAGCGCGATAATCCGGCCCGACGGCGGCCTTTACGGGTGAGATCATGTCGCCGATCACATATTCCGGCGCATCATGCAGCAACGCGGCGAGGCGCCATTTCGCAGGCGCACGGGGGGCGATGCGGGCGAAAATCGTTTCCACCAGCAGCGAATGTTCGGCCACCGAATAGGCATAGTCGCCCCGTGTCTGCCCGTTCCAGCGTGCGACAAAGGCCAGACCATGGGCGATGTCTTCGATCTCGACATCGACCGGCGTGGGGTCGAGCAGGTCAAGCCGCCGACCTGACAGCATCCTTTGCCATGCGCGTGGTTTCTGCGCCATTCGCGGGGGTCCTTACCTCGTGAGCCTTGGGAACAAATCCCTGTCAAACCTGTTCATCCCACGAAGGAGATGATCATGAAACCCGTTTTTTCCGGTACGATAGTTGCAGTTACCTTGGCCACCCTCGCCGGTGC
Source organism: Sulfitobacter sp. 1A12779 (assembly GCF_043557315.1). Taxonomy (NCBI): domain Bacteria; kingdom Pseudomonadati; phylum Pseudomonadota; class Alphaproteobacteria; order Rhodobacterales; family Roseobacteraceae; genus Sulfitobacter; species Sulfitobacter sp. 1A12779. The sequence goes on along the minus strand of NZ_JBIFFU010000001.1, from coordinate 121,910 downwards.
TGCACAGGCAGAAGAAGTCTGCATGCCCGCCAAGGAAATGAAGTCTGCCCTGATCGATTGGTACGGTGAAGAGCCGGTGCCCGGTCAGCGTGAAGACAACAGCCAGCTTTGGGCATCGGATCAGTCGGGCACATGGACCTTGGTCAAGACTTTGGCCGATGGCAATGCCTGCGTGCTGGCTCAAGGCGATGATTGGATGGCGGGCCTGTCGGGTGATAAGCAACTGGCCGCTCTTCTGGACTGATCCGGCGCGGCCTTTCCCATTCACGTTGAGAATTCGCGGCGAAGGTGCTAACCGCCCTGCAACACTTTAAACAGGAGCGCCGCATGGCCCACGACTATATTGTTAAGGATATCAATCTGGCGGCCTACGGGCGTAAAGAGCTGGACATCGCCGAGACCGAAATGCCGGGCCTGATGGCGCTGCGCGATGAATACGGTGACAGCAAGCCGCTGAAAGGCGCCCGGATCGTCGGCTCTTTGCACATGACCATCCAGACCGCCGTTCTGATCGAAACACTGGTCGCCCTTGGCGCAGATGTGCGTTGGGCATCCTGCAACATCTTCTCGACCCAAGACCACGCGGCGGCGGCCATCGCCGAAGCGGGCGTGCCGGTCTTCGCCATCAAAGGCCAGTCGTTGGTCGAGCATTGGGATTACCTCGATAAATCCTTCATGTTCCCCGAAGGCCCGAACCTGATCCTCGACGATGGCGGCGATGCGACGCTCTACATCCTTCTCGGCGCGCGCGTGGAAAATGGTGAAGACGAGCTGATCGCCGTGCCGAAATCCGAAGAGGAAGAGGCGATTTTCGCGCAGATCAAGAAGCGTATGGCGGAAAGCCCCGGCTGGTTCACCAAGATGCGCGACCAGATCAAGGGCGTGTCTGAGGAGACCACCACCGGCGTGCACCGTCTCTATGATCTCGTGAAACAGGGCCAACTGCCCTTCCCCGCGATCAATGTGAACGACTCTGTCACAAAGTCGAAGTTCGACAACAAATACGGCTGTAAAGAGAGCCTCGTCGACGGTATCCGCCGCGCCACAGACACGATGATGGCGGGCAAGGTCGCCGTTGTCATGGGCTATGGCGACGTGGGCAAAGGCTCTGCCGCGTCTCTGCGCGGTGCGGGTGCCCGCGTTAAGGTCACCGAAGTCGACCCGATCTGCGCGCTGCAAGCCGCGATGGACGGTTTCGAGGTCGTGCTGCTGGAAGACGTGGTCGCGACCGCCGATATCTTTATCACGACCACCGGCAATAAGGACGTGATCCGCATCGAACACATGCGCGAGATGAAGGACATGGCGATCGTCGGCAACATCGGCCACTTCGACAATGAAATCCAAGTCGCCGCGCTGAAGAACCACAAGTGGACCAACATCAAAGAGCAGGTGGACATGATCGAGATGCCGAATGGCAATCGTCTGATCCTGCTTTCCGAAGGCCGTCTGCTGAACCTCGGCAACGCCACCGGGCACCCGTCTTTCGTCATGTCTGCTTCCTTTACCAACCAAGTGCTGGCGCAGATCGAACTGTGGGAAAACACCGACAAATACGAGAATGATGTCTACATCCTGCCCAAGCATCTGGATGAGAAGGTCGCCCGCCTGCACCTCGACCGGATCGGCGTGAAACTGTCCAAGCTGAACCCCGAGCAAGCCGCCTATATCGGCGTGACGCCCGAAGGTCCGTTCAAGCCTGAGCATTACCGCTACTAACCTGCAAAGAGTTCCCTCTTTCTAGCATGTTTCAGCGCCGTCCCGGAGATCTCCGGGACGGCGTTTTTCTGTCAAGCGACTGCGATATATAGGAAAATCAGATCAATCGGCGGATTCAAGCACATATCTGCCAGCGGCGGAGGGCGGGCGGAACATAGTCATTCGGGCGGTGTTTCATCCCCAGACCATTCAAAAGGAGTATCGAAGATGAAACGTACATTCCTGAAGTCCACCGTCGCCGCCCTCGCTCTGACCGCGGGTACCGCATTCGCTCAGACCGCCGACACCGAAGCCGGTGCCGCCGCGGAAGCCGAGACCACCATCTCGGGCGAGAGCGTCACCAACACGGCCAACGATCTGACCGCCACTGTTGAGCAGCAGGCCGAGCGCACGGCTGAGATGTCGGGCGAAAATTCCGACGACTACGAGGGGACCAACGACCCCAATACAACCGACGAAATCCTGACCGCGCCGACACAGGGCGCAGAATTCGAAGGTGATACCGAAGTCGACAACGAAGCGGAACTGACCGCCGAGACCGATGGCGTGACGCCGACAACCGATGCCGAAGCGGATCTGGCCGGAAACGCCGATTCAGAGTCGAATTCGACCCTGAGCACCGACACCAGCGGCACCGTCACCACCGAGACTGACACCGATCTGGCAGCCGACGAAGATGCCGATTTCGATAATGAAACCACTGCCGAGATCGAAGGCGAAGCCGAAACCGATCTGGATGAGAATGTCGCTTCCAACACCGAAGCGGACATGGAAACAGACGTGACACGCACCGACACCGGCATGAGCAACGCATTCTCCGGCATGGTCGTGGGTGATCTGGTCGGCCTGACCGTGGTCGAAGCCGATGGCGACAGCATTGGTGACGTCGATTATGTCATCAAGACCGACGATGGCTATGCCGCCGTTGTTGGCGTGGGCGGCTTCCTCGGCCTTGGCGAACACACCGTCGCCGTACCGCTTGAGGAAATTTCCATGGCAGCCGAGAACGATCTGAAGCTGAGCTCCTGGACCAAAGCCGAGCTGGAAGCCCAGCCGGAAGTCGATGAAGGCAACATCGAAGGGCTGGAAGACGACGTCCGCCTTGACGACGCCTCCTAAGCGACAGCCGATATCCTGACTGAGAGGCGCCCAATTCGGGCGCCTCTTTTTCTGGCGGCTCCGGGGTCAGCCCGCCGCGCCCGAAATAAATCTTTTGCAATACAGGGATATGGCCTTAGGCTCCGGTTTCAGGAACCCCTGACGGGCCGAAGACACTATTGGGAGAGATTTTATGGGCAAGCGTGACGAATGGATCGCCAAATACGCCGAAGACCTGAAGAACAAATGCGGCATGGAGCCGGATATGGACCTTTTGACCAAGGTCACCATCGGCTGCGGACCGTCGATCTATAACGCCGACGCACAGACGGTGTCTTCCAGCGATACGGCTGAGTTGAACACCGTGAAGGACAACTTCCTGATCAAGAAACTCGGCCTGCCAGATGATGAGCATCTTATGGGCGGCATTCAAAAAGTGATCGAGACCTATGGCCGGTCCGAGCGGAACAAGTACCGCGCGGTGGTCTATTACATGCTGGTCAAACACTTCGGCAAAGAGTCCGTCTACGCCTGAAGGGCGGTGGGAAACCCTACCAAAACCTTACCTCAGACGCGCGCTTGGTTAAGCGCGCGTTTCGTTTTTGCGCGGGCTTTGAAACAGTCGAAAGTTGAGTAAATCACCGGTTTCTGCTATCTCTCTTATATCGGCCAGAGCGGCTGGTAAGAGTTACGAACATGTGTGGTGGTTATGGGAGCACATGGGGTGAGAAGGGTTCTGGCGGGGTGCCGGAACCCTTTTTCGTTTTTCCGATGGCCGCGCCGGTATTAGGGCGCGGTCTTGCCCAAGGCGCAGATAAGCTGCCATTCCGCATCGGTCACGGGCTGCACGGATAGGCGCGAATTCTTCACCAGAACCATGTCCTCCAGCCTTGGGTCCGCTTTGATCGTATCCAAACTGACCGGCTGGTTGAACGACCGCACCGCTTTGATGTCCACACATTCCCAACGCGGGTCATCGGTGCTGCTGTCGGGGTGAGCCTCGGCGCAGACTTCGACGATGCCGACGATCTCACGGTCTTTCTGCGAGTGGTAAAAGAACCCGAGGTCGCCAACCTTCATCTCACACATGAAGTTGCGGGCCTGATAGTTGCGCACGCCGTCCCATTCCTCACCCGCGTCGCCCTTGGCCTTTTGGTCGGCCCAGCTCCAAGTTGCGGGTTCGGATTTGAACAACCAATAGGCCATCAGCCGATCACCCGGTTCCAATGGGTCAGGGTCACGCTTTGGAACAAGCCGGCCTTGGCATAGGGGTCATTCGCGGCCCAATCCTCGGCTGCGGCCATATCGGGCACGTCCAGAATGATAAGCGAACCGATCATGCCGCCTTCAGCATCCAAAAGCGGCCCAGCCTGTGCCACGGCATCGCTGGATTTTAGATAGGCCAGATGGTCGGGCCGGTTTTCCTGACGGATCGGCAGGCCATCGGCTTTGTCATGGGCGATCAGGGCAACAAACATATCATTCTTCCTTTAGGGGGCGGGTCAGCAAAGATTTCATGGCACCAGCCACATCTAACTGGTTGTCGAGCAATCCGGCAACCGCGCGGGTGATCGGCATATCAAGTGCCGCTTCGCGGGCCAGCGCATCGACGGCGCGGGCGGTCGCGGCCCCTTCGACTGTGGTCGATGGGTCAAAGGGGGTGCCTTGACCCAGCGATTGCCCCAAACGGTAGTTGCGCGATTGCTCGGAGGTGCAGGTCAGCGTGAGATCACCAAAGCCCGAAAGCCCGGCCAGCGTTGTCGGCTCAGCCTTCAGGTGGGCGGCGAGGCGCTGCATTTCAGCATAGCCGCGGGTCATCAGCGCGGCGCGGGCGCTTTCGCCCAATCCGGCCCCTATCGCGGCCCCGCTGGCGATGGCGACGACGTTCTTCAGCGCCCCGCCCAATTCCGCGCCGGTGGTATCCGTGGTGCGGTAAAGCCGCAGGTTCGCCGTGGTGAGTTCCGCTTGTAGCTGTTCGCCCGCCGCAGGGTCTGCACAGGCCAAGGTGAGCGCGGTGGGCAGGCCCCGTGCGATATCGGCGGCAAAGCTGGGCCCCGTCAGGATCGCGGCGGTGGCTTGGGGAATGGTCTCTTCGATCACGCTGACCGGCCCCACGCCGCTGCTGAGTTCGATGCCTTTGCAGCAGGCAACCAAATGTTTCCCGTGAAGCGCCGCGCGATGTTCCTTTAACACGCTGCGCAGCTTTTGCATCGGCACGGCCAGCAGAAGGGTCTCGGCCTCAGCCGCTTGGGCAAGGCTTTCGGTCACGCTGAGCGTCTCGGGGAAAGGGCGGTCGGGCAGGCGTTTGGCGTTCTCGCGCCGCGCGGCCATATCCCCCGCGTCACGCGCCCAGAGTGTTACCGGCCCTTTGCCCGCAAGCGAAATGGCCAGTGCCGTGCCGAATGCCCCTGCGCCGAGGACGGAAACGCTCATGCCTTGGCCCCCTTCTTGCCACTGCCCAACATCGACGGGCGCGCGGTATCCAGCGGCCAGCGGGGCCGCGCGGCGAGGGTCAGGTCATCGGCATCCCGCAGGGCGGCTTGCTCTCCTGCGGCGAAGGCGATCATCGCGGCATTATCGGTGCAAAGCGCCAGCGGCGGCGCCACGAAGGCGGCCTTTTGCTCTGCCGCAACAGTCTCTAACGCGGCGCGAATGGACCGATTTGCCGCCACGCCCCCCGCCACGCAGAGGCTACGTGCGCCCTCCGCCGGGTACTCCGCAAAAGCACGGCGCGTTTTATGCGCGAGCACATCGACCACGGCAGCCTGAAACCCTGCCGCGAGGTCCGCCTGATCCTGTCGCGTCAGCCCGCCACGCTCTGCCACGCATTTGTCACGCGCGCGCAGCACGGCGGTTTTCAACCCCGAGAAGGACATGTCGCAGCCTTCGCGATCCAGTAGGGGGCGCGGCAGGGCAAAGCGTTTCGCATCGCCCTCTTGGGCGCATTTTTCGATCGACGGCCCGCCCGGCTGGGGCAGGCCCAACAGCCGCGCGACCTTGTCAAATGCCTCCCCCGGGGCATCGTCGATCGTACCGCCGAGACGGTCGAAGCTTTCCGGCCCGCGCACCAGCAGAAACTGGCAATGCCCGCCCGAGACCAGCAACATTAGATAGGGATAGGGCACATCATCGGTCAGCCGCGGGGTCAGCGCGTGACCCGCGAGGTGGTTCACCCCGTAAAGCGGTTTGCCCGTCGCCGCCGAGAGCCCCTTGGCGCACATCACGCCCGACACCACGCCGCCGATCAGCCCCGGCCCGGCGGTCACCGCGATGGCGTCAATCTGCGGCAGGCCGATCCCGGCTTCGGCCAAGGCATCCTCGACACAGTGGTCCAATTTCTCGGCATGGGCGCGGGCGGCGATTTCGGGGACGACGCCGCCAAAGTCGGCGTGCAGCTCGGTCTGGCCCGCCACGACCGAGGCCAGCACCTTGCCGCGCCCGTCCTCCTCCATACGCACCACGGCGGCGGCGGTATCGTCGCAACTGCTTTCCAAACCAAGGATCAAGCGGGTCTGAGACTGGGTAGAGGGCATGGGGGCTTTCCGTTGCAAGGCACCTGTACCGCAGGTAACACCGCTCTCACGCGCAAACAATGCCGGAGCCTTGCGATGCCGCAGCCAAGATTGCTTCTGACACGTCCCCAGCCCGGTGCCGCGCAGTTTCTGGATCGGCTCTCGCCTGCGCTGCGCGACGGGGCCGTGATCTCTCCGCTGATCGAGATTACCGCGACGGGTCAGCCTGTCGATCTTTCGCCCTATGCCGGGGTGATCTTTACCTCGGCCAATGCCGTGGCCCATGCGCCTTTGGGGGAGGGGCGGCCTGCCTATTGCGTCGGCCCGCAGACCACGGCGGCGGCGGGCAAAGCGGGCTGGCAGGCGCAGATGGTCGGGCTGGATGCCGAGGCGCTGATCGCGACCCTGTCGGAACGCCCCCGGATCGGCCCGCTTTTGCACCTTGCCGGGCGGCACCGGCGGGCAGATATTGCCGGAATTTTAAGCGCCGCGGGTCTGAAAGTGGAAACCGCCACGGTCTATGACCAGACACTTCTGCCACTCTCAACCGCCGCGCAGACCCTTCTAACAGGCCCTAACCCTGTCATCGTGCCGCTGTTTTCCCCGCGTAGCGCGCAGCATTTCGCCCGGGAGGCAGCTTCGACGGAACGGGTCATCGCCCTGTCGATCAGCCGCGCCGCCGCTCTGGCGCTTGAAGCTCTGCCGCTCTATGCGCATGATGTCGCTGCAGAACCCACCGGCGAGGCTATGGCAGAGGCCGTTGAAAAACTATTCCGCTGCACCACCTTGCCTTGAGGGGCATAGGTATGCCGGGTAAGCTCGCCATTGCGAGTGAATGACAGGTTCAGAATCGAAAGGCGTGAGGCGTGGCAAAACCCAAGAAGACGGTCAGCAAAAGCGAAGCGGACAAGACCACAGCCGATCAGACGCCTCCCGCGGCGGACAAGGCAACCACGGCGGAGAAGGCCGAGGCCGCGAAACCCAGCCAGACCGATGGTAAGGGGGCGGAGACGGCAAAACCCGACGCGCCGAAAACCGAGGATGTGAAGCCCGACGCGCCGAAAACCGAAACGGGCAAGGCCGACCCGTCGAAGACATCCAGCACCACGCCCACAACGGATAAAGCAACGGCAACGCCCGCCGCTGCGGCCAAGTCGGACGACAAAGCCACGGACAAGCCCGAGAGCGCCACACCGCCTAAAGAGACGAAGCCCCAGACGGCTTCGCCCAAGGACGATCCCAAGACAAGCGCCACCAGCGCTGCACCCAAGGACAAACCGGCACCCAAAGAGAAACCGGCCGCTGATCCCGCGCCATCCCGCGCCTCGGCGGCCGCGTCTAAGCCGAGCGGTAGCTCATCCAAACCCGCGCCGGAAAAGGCCGAAAAGCCAAGCGCTGCCACGTCCAAACCGATGTCCCCACCTGCATCGACCTCGGTCCCTGAGCCTGCCCCGAAAGAGCGTAAGCGCAGCGTGTTCTTCCCCATGCTGCTCGGCGGTGCCATCGCTGCGGGCCTCGGCTTTGCCGCATCGGAATATGACGTCTTGGGCACCCGCGCACAAAGCGCGGCGGAATTGCAAAGCGCGATGGAAGCGCAGCAGGCCCGCATCGCGGAACTGGAAGCCCGCGTCGAAGAGCCTGCCACCCTGCCGGAAAGCCTGCCGCAGGTCGACGCGCTGCGCGAGGAACTGACCGGCAGCCGCGAGGCCCTCTCGGCGCTGCAAAGCCAATTGGGCGAGATCGACAGCCGCCTCACCACGGTTGAAAAGCAACCCGCAACCGGCGGTGACAACCAAGTCGCGGTCGCGGCTTTTGAGCGTGAGATGGAAGCCCTGCGCGCCTCCGTCGCCGAACAGCGCAGCGAGATCGAGAGCCTGCTGGAAAACGCCCAGACCGCCGAAGAGGCAACCGCCGCCGCAGCTGAAGCGGCCCGTGCCCAGACTGCGATGACCCAGATGAATGCCGCGATCAGCGCCGGTCGCCCCTTCGAAGCGCCGCTGGCCGAGTTGCAGCAGGCCGGGGTCGAGGACATACCCGAAACCCTGCGTGAAAGCGCCGCCGGCGGTGTCGTCACCCTCGCCAATCTCCAAGCGCGCTATCCCGATGCCGCGCGGCAGGCGCTGGCCACCGCCCGTGCTGCCGTGCCGGAAGAGGGCGAAGGCGGCTTTGGCAACTTCCTGAAACGTCAACTCGGGGCCCGCTCGGTTGCGCCGCGCGAAGGGACGGATGCCGATGCTGTCCTGTCTCGCGCCGAAGCAGCGGTGCGCGATGGCCGTTTGACCGATGCGCTGGCCGAGATCGACACGCTGCCAGCCCCCGCGCAGGATGCGATGGCGGCATGGCTTGCCGATGCCCGCGCGCGTCAGGCGGCTGAAACCGCCGCCAATGAACTCTCCCAACGCCTGACGGCCAACTGAGGAACGAAAAATGCTCTGGTCCCTTATTAAAATCGTTCTTTTCGTCGTGCTGGTCGCCGCTCTGGCTTGGGGCGCGGGTTTCCTGTTGGAAAGTGAAGGCGGCATTCAACTGACCGTGGCGGGCACGGAATATACCCTTGGACCGTTGCAATCGGTGATCGCCGTTTTGCTGCTGATGCTTGCGGTCTGGGTGCTGCTCAAGATCGTGTCGTTGCTCTCGGCAGTCTGGCATTTCCTGAATGGCGATGAGACGGCGCTGTCGCGCTACTTTGACCGCAATCGGGAGCGCAAGGGCTATGAAGCACTGTCGGACGGGTTGATGGCGCTGGCCAGCGGCGAGGGTCAGGTCGCGATGGCCAAGGCGGCCAAGGCCGACCGCTATCTCAAACGCCCGGCGCTGACCAATCTGCTGACTGCACAGGCGGCGGAGCTGGCGGGGGACCGTCGCAAGGCCGAACGGACCTATCGCAAGCTGGTCGAAGACGAAAAGACCCGTTTCGTCGGCGTGCGCGGTATCATGAAGCAGAAGCTGGCCGACGGAGATACCGAAACGGCGCTGAAACTGGCCGAGAAGGCCTTTGCGCTGAAGCCGAAACATGAGGAAACCGGCGACACCCTGCTGAAGTTGCAGGCCGAGAAACATGATTGGACCGGTGCGCGTGGCACTCTGCAGGCCAAGTATAAGAACGGCCATCTGCCGCGCGATGTGCACAAACGCCGCGACGCGGTTCTGGCACTCTCAGAGGCGCGCGAGGTCATCGACGAGGGCAACAGTGTCGAAGCCCGCGAGGCCGCGATTGAAGCGAACCGCCTGTCGCCCGATCTGGTGCCCGCCGCCGTGATGGCCGCGCGCAGCTATATCGCGCAGGACAAGCCCCGCAATGCTTCCAAAGTGTTGCAAAAAGCGTGGAGCGTGCAGCCGCACCCCGATCTTGCCGCCGCCTTCGCCGAGATTCAGCCGGATGAGACACCGCCCCAGCGGATCAAACGGTTCCGCGCGCTGACCAAATCTCAGCCCGACCATCCCGAGACCAAGATGCTGCTGGCCGAATTGCACATCGCCAACGAAGACTTCCCCGAAGCGCGCCGGGCGCTTGGCAATCTGGTCGAGACCGATCCCTCGGCCCGGTCCGTCACCCTGATGGCGGCGATCGAGCGGGGCGAGGGCGCGCCGGACACCGTCGTCAAAGGCTGGCTGACACGCGCGCTTAACGTCTCACGCGGGCCGCAGTGGATTTGCGAGAACTGCCACCACATCCATGCCGAATGGGTGCCGATCTGCGAAAACTGCAAGAGCTTCGACACGCTGGAATGGAAGACGCCGCCGCTGTCGGAAGTGGCCATGCCGAGCGGTGTTCAGATGCTGCCGCTGATCGTCGGCGCGCCGGAAACGACCCCGACAGAGGGGGCGTTGACCACGCGGACGGAGGATATCGAAGATGCGGAACTGGTGACCGAACCGGAAAAGCCGACCGATCCCGAGACGCCCAAGAAAGCGCCAGACCCTACAGCTTGATGTCGTAGGTGACCCAGTTGGTCCGGGTGGCCAGCCTGTCATAAACACCACGGCCGCGGTAGTTACCCTCGGCCGTGATCCAGCGGACGAGGCTCCAGCCGCGCTTTTGGGCGATCTTCTTCACCTCTCCGATCAGCGCATCGGCAGCGCCGCTGCCGCGGGCTTCGGGGGCCACGAAAAGATCGTCGAGGAAACAGCCTGTCGCCGCGGCAAGCGGGCGGGCGAAATGCCGAAAATGGGTCAGGCCGATTACCCGCCCTTCGGCATCTTCGCAAACCAGCCCTTCGACCTCGGTCAGCGGATCATGCAGCCAAGACCAGACCCGCGCACGCATCTCCGGGGTCTGCTCGACTCTATAGAATTCGGCATAGCCTTGATAAAGCCGCTCCCAATCGGCGCGGTCATGGTCTCTCACGGTTCGGATGGTAAGGTCGGACATGGCGGGCTCCCTTCGCTGGCTGCGCGATCTTTGCCCCAGTTGGTTCAGAAATCCAGCCCAAGGTCCAGTGTTGTCGCAGAATGTGTCAGCGCGCCCATAGAGATATAGTGCACCCCCGTTGCCGCGACCTCGGCCAAGCGCGGCAGGGTCATGTTGCCCGAAGCCTCCAGCACGATGCGCCCTTGCGCCATGTCGACCGCCTGCGCGAGCGTCGGCGTGTCCATATTATCCAACAGCACCACATCCGCGCCGCCTTCATTCAAGACCTTTTCAAGCTGCGCCAGCGTGTCGACCTCGATTTCGACCCGGATCATATGCGATGCATTGGCCTTGACCGCCTGCAACACGGGCCGGATGCCCCCGGCGGCGGCAATGTGGTTGTCCTTGATCAGGATCGCGTCGGAGAGGGAGAAGCGGTGGTTGAACCCGCCGCCATGCAGCACCGCCTGTTTCTCGACCATGCGCAGCCCCGGCGTGGTCTTGCGGGTGCAGGTGATCCGGGTCTCGGTCCCCTTCGTCTCGGCCACGCAGGCCGCTGTCAGGGTGGCGATGCCCGAGAGCCGCCCGGCAAAGTTCAGCGCCACACGTTCCGCCGAGAGGATCGCGGCGGCGGAGCCTTCGATCTCCATCAGCGTGTCGCCTTTGGCGATCCTGCTGCCGTCTTCCTTCAGCGTGCGCACCTCAAGCGTGGGGTCGACAAGGTGGAAGGCCAGCCGCGCGATTTGCATGCCAGAGACGACCCCCTCGGCGCGGGCGCGCAGCCGGGCGGTATAGGTCGTGCCCTCGGGGATCACGCTGCGGGTCGTGACGTCACCATAGGTGCCGAGGTCTTCCATCAAAGCGGCACGGACCAACGGCTCAAGGATCAGGTCGGGCAGGGCGGTGGTCATCTTCAGGCGTCCTCGGGGTTGGAGCGGCGGGCGGTGGCCTCGGCCAATGTCATGAAGCTGCGGGCGGCTTCGGGGAGCGTTTTGGGATAGTCCGTGCGGCAATGCGCGCCCCGGCTTTCGCGCCGGGCGTGGGCGGCGGCGGCGATCAACGTTGCGGTGGCGGTCATGTTTTGCAACTGGGCGCAATCGGGTTGCGCGGCTTCGATCTCGGCGATGGCCGTCAAGGCACGGTGCAAGCCCGCCGCATCCCGCAGCACGCCGACCTCTGCGGTCATGGTTTGGCGCAGGCGGGTGACGAGCGTCTCGTTCGGCGTCTCGCCAGCAGGCAAATCCGGCAGCTGTACGGCGTCATCTTCGCCCGCTTCGCATTCCTCAAGCATGTCCTGCGCCGCGCGGCGGGCAAAGACCAGCGCTTCGAGCAGCCCGTTAGATGCCAGACGGTTCGCGCCGTGCAGCCCGGTCGAAGACGCCTCTCCGCAGACCCAGAGCCCGGCGAGGCTTGAGCGGCCATGCGCATCCGTGGCGACGCCGCCCATATGGTAATGCGCCGCGGCGGCGACGGGGATGGGCTGGGTCACCGGGTCGATGCCATTGCGCGCGCAGGCGGCTGCGACGGCGGGGTAGTCGGTCAGCACCGCCGCGCCCAAGGCCGCGCGGGTGTCCAGCATGGGGCGCAGCCCCTCTTGGGTCTGGGCAAAGATGGCGCGGGCCACGACATCACGCGGGGCAAGCTCGGCAAGGGGGTGAACCACCTCCATAAAACGCGCGCCTTCGCGGTTGATCAGATGCGCCCCGGCCCCGCGCAGTGCTTCGGTCGCCAAGGGGGCCGGGTCTTCGCCGCAGTCGATGGCGGTGGGGTGAAATTGCACGAATTCCGCATCGGCAATGAGCGCGCCCGCGCGGGCGGCCATGCCGATCACCTGCCCGCGAATGCGGGCCGGGTTGGTGGTCAGCGCATAAAGCCCGCCAGACCCGCCGCCCGCCAGCAAGACCCCCGCGCCGCGCAGCATTGCTGGGGCGGAGCCTTCGGGCCGTGCCAGTTCGATCTCGACCCCGGTGACCTTGGTGCCGTCACTTTCCAAACCGCGGGCCAGCACCCCTTCGAGCACTTGGATAGACGGTGTTTCGCGCACCTTTTCGATTAGGGCGCGCATGATCTCGGCCCCCGCTTGATCGCCCTGCACGCGCACGACGCGGGCAAAGCTATGCGCCGCCTCGCGTGACATGACATAGCCACCATCGGCGCTGCGGTCGAAGGCGGTGCCGAAATCTGTCAGGGCGAGGATATGGGCCCGGGCCTCATCCGTTACGGTGGCGGCGACGCGCGGCTCGACTGTACCCGCCCCGGCTTTGATGGTGTCGAGCGCATGGGCCTCGGGGCTGTCGGCCTGCGCCATCGCGGCGGCCACGCCGCCCTGCGCCCAAGCGGAACTGGCCCCTGACCCCAAAGGATCGGGCGAGATTAGCAAAACCTTGCGCGGCGAAAGACAAAGCGCAGCATAGAGCGCGCCCAGACCGGCCCCAACGATGATGATCCTGCCGGTTGTGATCTGCTCCACGCGCGCGCCCTTCAGAGGCCGAGTTCGCGGGAGAGGTCGATCATCCGTTGCACGGCCACCCGCGCCTTGCTGGCAACCTCGGCCTCCACTTCGACGGCGCCGGACATCGTGTGCAGCGACCAGAGCACCTTCTCAAGCGTGATCTTCTTCATGTAGGGGCACATGTTGCAGGGGCCGACGAAATCGACCTCGGGCAATTCATCGGCGATGTTCGACGCCATGGAGCATTCGGTGACCAGCATCGCCTTCGCCGGTTTCTCACGATGCACGTAGTCAAGGATGCCGCTGGTGGAGCCGGAGAAATCCGCCTCCGCCACCACGTCGGGCGGGCATTCGGGGTGCGCGATGATGCGAGTATCTGGGTTCCACTCGCGGTAATCCGCAATGTCTTTCGCGGTGTAGCGTTCGTGCACGATGCAGGCGCCGTCCCACCAGACGATGCGCTTTTGCGGCACCTGTTTGGCGATGTTCTGGGCAAGGTATTTGTCCGGCGTCATGATGATCGTCTCGGCCTCAAGCGCCGCCACGATCTGCGCCGCGTTCGACGAGGTGCAGCAGATGTCCGACGCCGCCTTCACCTCGGCCGTGGTGTTGACGTAAGTGACAACCGGCGCGCCGGGATATTGCGCGCGCATCTGTGCCACGCCCTCGGCGGTGATGCTTTCAGCCAGCGAGCAACCCGCTTCCATGTCGGGGATCAGCACGGTTTTGGCGGGGTTCAGGATTTTCGAGGTTTCGGCCATGAAATGCACGCCGCATTGCACGATGACATCGGCCTCAACCTCGGTGGCCTTCACTGCCAGTTGCAGGCTGTCGCCGACGAAATCCGCGATGCCATGGTAGATGTCGGGCGTCATGTAATTATGCGCGAGGATGACCGCGTTGCGCTCTTTCTTGAGCTTGTTGATCGCGGCGACGTAAGGCGCGTGGATGGCCCAATCGGGGGGCGAGACGACACGGTCCATCTTGGCGTAGAGATCGGCCATTTCAGCCGCCAGCGCTGGCGATGGCGCGAGGTCATAATGGCGCTCAAGCTCGCTGGGCGAAAAGATTTCATCACGCATGGTCGGTCCCCCTCCGGCCTTGGCGCGTGTCACGGCACCGCGCTGGACACCACACCCGGCGTGCTGGCCATAGACGACTAGCGGGGTTTGGGCAAGCCAATACCCTTTATGACAAGGGGTTGCTTGCTGGGGGCGTTAGGTGAATTTGCGGAACAAACGGGTCTGGTCGAACATGTCTTCCAGCCGTTCGGCCCGGTCTTTGGTATCGGCCCAGTTGATGTCTTGCATGGCCGAGATCACGCTTTCTACCAGCAGCAGCGTAGCCGCCGCGCTGTCCCAAGCTGAGGGCGCGACGATCCGGCTGGAGAAACAGATATCGGCAAGGCTATGCACCGGAGAGCGCCATTGGTCGGTGAAGAGGATGATCTTGGCCCCCCGTGCATGGGCCATCTCCGCCAGTTTCAGCGTGTTGTTCTCATAGCGCCGCACGTCGAAAATGACGAAGACATCGCCTTCGCCCACGTCCAATAGGTAATGCGGCCAAGCGTTTGATGTAGATTGGATATGTGTCACCCGGGGGCGGATGATCTGGGCGTGGAGGAACAGATATTCGGCCATCACATGGGTGATGCGCCCGCCCACGATATAGAGCGGATGCGCAGTATCGGCGATCATGGCGCAGGCGCGGTCGAAGGTGGCAGGCTCGATCTGCCCCAACGTGTGGCGGATGTTGTCGATCACTGCGTCGGTGAACCGGTTCAACACATGGCCCGAGGGCGCGCCTTCGGTCCAGTTGTCATGTTTGGCGATGGGGTTCTTGGCCTTGGCCTTAAGCTCTTCGCGCAGCTCGTTCTGAAACTCGGGATAGCCCTTGAACCCCAGCTTTTGCACCATCCGCGCCACGGTGGGGGTCGAGACATTGGCATCCTTCGCCAGCGCCGTCAGCGGGCCGAGGCCGGAGGCGGGGTAGTTTTCCAGAATCGAATGGGCAAGTTGCCGTTCCGCACGGGTCAGCCGGTCCAACTCTTGCTGGATACGGTCGGAAATGGTCAGCGTCGGTTCAGCCATGGATGCCCCTCTTTTGACGAGTAATAACACAAACTGAACGGCGTTGTAATAAATTTGACATTATTCTGTTGACAGAAGCCCCCCGCCCGAATGAGGTTTGATCTAACTGAGGGGGACAGGGTGTCAGAACAGTCAGATCTTTCGAATGAAGCCGTCGAGGTGATCAATGCCGGGGCCAAGGCCCCGCTGGTGTTGGTCTGCGAACATGCGGCGCGTGAGATACCGGCCTGCTACGACGGTCTGGGGCTGGATGCCGCGGCCCGCGAAAGCCATGTGGCTTGGGATCCCGGTGCCTTGGGCGTGGCCCGGGCCATGGCGCAGGATCTGGATGCGGTGCTGGTGGCGGGGCGCGTCTCGCGTCTGGTCTACGATTGCAACCGCCCGCCCGAAGCCCCGGGCGCGATGCCAGCGCAGAGCGAGATCTTCGCGATCCCCGGCAATGCCACGCTTGATGAGGCTGGCCGGGCCGAGCGGGTGGCGCGCTATTACGAGCCATTCCGCAAGACTTTGGCGGCAACGATCAAACGGGCCGATGCGCCTGCGATTGTCACGGTGCATAGTTTTACGCCGATTTACCACGGCAAACCGCGCAGCGTTGAGATCGGCATTCTGCATGACAGCGACACGCGCCTTGCCGATGCGATGCTCGCGGTGGCGTCGGAGTTCACGGCTCTGAATGTCGAACGAAATGAGCCCTACGGCCCGGAGGACGGGGTGACCCATACGCTGAAAGAACATGGGCTGGCCCATGGTCATCCGCATGTCATGCTAGAGATCCGTAATGACCTCATCACGACCGAAGCCGAACAGCGGCAGATGGCCGAGATGATCAGCAATTGGCTCCGCGCCGCCATGGCTCGGCCCGAGATGGAGGAGGTCAAACCATGAGGTTCATCCGGGGCTATATCCGAGGCATCGACGCGATGAACCGGCGGATCGGGCGGATCATGATGTATGGCATCTTTGTCCTGATGGGGGTGCTGTTGTGGTCCACCGTCAGCAAAGCCTTCTTCGTCCCCTCGCTTTGGACGCTGGAAATGGCGCAGTTCGTCATGGTGGGCTATTACATCTTGGGCGGTCCCTATTCGATCCAACTGGGGTCGAACGTGCGGATGGACCTGCTCTATGGCGATTGGTCGCTGCGCCGCAAAGCGTGGTTTGACCTCTTCACCGTCTTCTTTTTGATCTTCTATCTCTGCGTGCTGCTCTATGGCGCGGTAAGCTCTACCGCCTATTCGCTGGGCTACTGGGGGACCGAGCCGTTCAGCTTTTTCGGTGGCCTGATCACCGGCAGCGAAGAGGTTGGCCATATGGAGCAATCCAGTTCCGCATGGCGTCCGTATCTCTGGCCGATCAAGGTCGTGATGATCGTCGGCATCTTTCTGATGCTGCTGCAATGTCTGTCCGAGCTCGCGAAAGACGTGCTGCGGCTCAAGGGTGAGGCCATCTGATGTCCTATGAAATGATTGCGACATTGATGTTCTCGTCAATGATGCTGATGCTACTGACTGGCCAGCGGGTGTTTGGCGCCATCGGCTTTATCGCCGTGGTCTCGGCGCTGCTGCTCTGGGGCGACAAGGGCGGTTATGACATCGGTTTCGCCGCCGCGATGAAGCTGATGAAATGGTATCCGCTGCTGACGCTGCCGATGTTCATCTTCATGGGCTATGTCCTGAGCGAAAGCCGCATCGCCGATGACCTTTACCGCATGTTCCACGTCTGGATGGGCGGGGTGCGCGGCGGGCTGGCGATTGGCACGATTGGCCTGATGGTGCTGATCTCGGCGATGAATGGGCTCAGCGTGGCGGGCATGGCGATCGGCTCGACCATCGCGCTGCCGGAACTGCTGAAACGCGGCTATGACAAAAGGATGGTCACGGGGGTGATCCAAGCGGGGTCCAGCCTTGGCATCCTCGTGCCGCCCTCGGTCGTGCTGGTGCTTTACGCGATGATCGCGCGGCAGCCGGTGGGGCAGTTGTGGCTTGCCGGGGTCATCCCGGGGTTGATGATGGCAGCGATGTTCATCGCCTATATCGTCATCCGCTGCCGGATGAATCCCGAACTTGGTCCCATCCTCTCAGCCGAGGATCGCGACATTCCCCGTGCCGAGAAACTGCGCCTGCTGCGCGCGGGCATCCTGCCGCTGGTGATCTTTGCGGTGATGATGGTGCCTTTCGTCAACGGTTGGACCAGCTTGGTCGAAAGCTCGGCCATCGGGGCGGCGGCGGCGTTTTTTGCTGCCGTTCTCAAGGGCCGCATGACCCGCGAGGTTTTCGAAAACTCCGTCCGCAACACCTTGGGCATCACCTGCATGTTCATGTGGATCATCCTCGCCGCCCTCGCCTTTGGCGCGGTCTTTGACGGGCTGGGGGCGGTAAAGGCGATTGAGAGCCTGTTCACCGAGAAGATGAACCTCAGCCCCTGGATGATCCTGATCATGATGCAGCTTAGCTTCATCATCATGGGCACCTTCCTTGATGATACGGCGATGCTGGTCATCGTGGCGCCGCTCTATGTGCCCTTGGTCGGTGCGCTGGGCTTTGATCTGATCTGGTATGGTATCCTTTATACGATCACCACGCAGATCGCCTATATGACGCCGCCCTTCGGCTATAACCTGTTCCTGATGCGCGCCATGGCCCCGCCGGAGATTACCCTGCGCGACATCTATGCGTCGATTACGCCCTTCGTGCTGGTGATGGTCTTGGCGCTGATACTTGTCATGGTCTTCCCGGAGATCGCGACATGGCTGCCCGATTACATCTACGACAAATAACAATGAGAGCCGCGCAAAGACGGCCTGACATTTCAACAAAGGAGAGACGTATGACCACTCGCAGAAAGTTTCTATCCGGGGCCGCCGTCGCCGCCCCTGCGGCCCTCGCCGCGCCCTCCATCGTGCATGCTCAAGCGCCGATCAAATGGCGTATGCAGACCTATGCCGGCGCCGCTCTGGGTGAGCAGGTGACCAAACCGGCGGTCGATTACATCAACGCCGCCGCCAATGGCGAGATGGAGATCGAACTGTTCTACGCCGACCAGATCGTCCCCACCGGTGAGCTGTTCCAAGCCATGCAGCGCGGCACCATCGACATGGTGCATTCCGATGACGACTCCATGGCCTCGCCCACGCCGCTGCAACAATTCGGCGGCTACTTCCCCTTCGCCACCAAGCACATTCTCGACGTGCCGGTGCTGTTCAACCAGTACGGCTTGGCCGAAATCTGGAAAGAGGAATATGCCAAGGTCGGTGTTGAATGGCTGTCGGCTGCGGGCCAAGACCCCTGTAACTTCAACACCACCAAAGAGATCAAATCGGTCGCCGATCTGGACGGTCTGAAGCTCTACACCTTCCCCACCGCGGGCCGCTTCCTGTCGAAGTTCGGCGTGGTGCCGGTGAACATTCCCTACGAGGACGCCGAGGTCGCCGTGCAAACAGGCGAGCTCGACGGCATGGCGTGGTCCGGCATCACCGAAGACTACACCGTCGGCTGGGCCGATGTGACCGACTACTTCCTGACCAACAACATCTCGGGTGCTTGGATCGGGTCGTTCTTCGTCAATCAGCAGCAGTGGGCCGATCTGCCGGATCACCTCAAACAGTTGGTCATGGCGGGGATCGAAGCGGGCCACACCTACCGCAACCAGTGGTACTGGGGCGGTGAGGCGCGTCTGCGGGCGCAGGGCGACAAGCTTAAGCTCAGCACCGTGCCTGCCGACGAATGGGCCGAGGTTGAAAACGCGGCCAAGGACTTCTGGACAGAGATCGCCGAAGAAGGCGAAGTGCACGCCAAGATCGTGCAGATCTTCCGTGACTATAACGAAGTCATCAACAAAGCCGGTCCGCCCTATACCAACGGCTGAACCGACAACCGGGGGCGCGCTGCCTGCGCCCCCGCCTTACCCCCTGAAGTGGACAGAACATGCCCGGCACACTGACATTCGACGCGCTGAAAAAACTGGTCAAAGAAGGATCCGTCGATACGGTTCTTGCGTGCCTTGTGGACATGCAAGGCCGGTTGATGGGCAAGCGCTTCCATGCCGTCAACTTCGTCGAGACCTCTTATAAAGAAACCCATTGCTGCAACTACCTGCTGGCCACCGACCTTGAGATGGCCACGCCCGAAGGCTTTGCCTCCACTTCGTGGGAGACGGGCTACGGCGACTATGTGATGCAGCCCGACCTCGACACAATTCGCCCGGTGCCGTGGCTGGAGGGCACGGTGATGGTGCTTTGCGACGTGCTGGATCACGATACGCATCAGCCGGTGCCGCATTCCCCGCGCGCCATGCTGAAGAAGCAGATCGCGCGGCTGAAGGAACTGGGTTTCGACGCCATGATGGCGACCGAGCTGGAGTTCTTCCTTTTCGAGCAAAGCTTTGACGCGATCCGCAAGGGCGGCTACCGCGACCTCACGCCGATCAGCGGCTATAACGAAGACTACAACATCCTCCAGACCACCAAGGAAGAGAACGTGATGCGCCCGCTGCGCAACCATCTCTTTGCCGCCGGTCTGCCGATTGAGAACTCCAAGGGCGAGGCCGAGGCCGGTCAAGAAGAGCTCAACATCCGCTATTCAAAGGCGCTTGATTGCGCCGATTATCACACGATTGCCAAACATGCGGTTAAGGAGATCGCTTGGCAGCAGGGCCACGCGGCAAGCTTCCTGCCCAAGTGGCACAAGGACCGCGTCGGCTCTTCCAGCCACGTCCATCAGTCGCTGTGGAAAGACGGCGAAGCGGCTTTCTTTGACAGCGAGGGTGAGTTGGGCATGTCCGAACTCATGCGCCACTATATGGCCGGGCTGATCGCCTATGCGCCGGAATATACCTATTTCCTCGCCCCCTATGTGAACAGCTACAAGCGCTTCGCCAAAGGCACCTTCGCCCCGACCAAGACCGTCTGGTCCGTCGACAACCGCACCGCGGGGTTCCGCCTCTGCGGGGCAGGGACAAAGGGCGTGCGGGTCGAATGCCGTATTGGCGGATCGGACCTAAACCCTTATCTGGCGCAGACGGTCATGCTGGCTGCCGGAATCAAAGGGATCGAAGACAAGATGGAGCTTGCCCCGCCCACACGCGGCGATGCTTATGGCGAGTCCGACGCTGTCGATATCCCCCAGACCCTGCGGGCAGCAACCGAGACCCTGCGCGGCTCGACGTTCCTGCGCGAGGTCTTGGGCGACGATGTAGTGACCCATTACACCCGCGCGGCGGAATGGGAGCAGGAAGAATATGACCGGGTGGTGACCGATTGGGAAATCGCCCGCGGCTTTGAAAGGGCCTGAGAATGACGACGGTAAAATGTATCTCTCCGATTGACGGTTCGGTCTATGCGGAGCGCGAAACCCTGAGCACGCAGGCAGCGCAAGACGCTGTCGCCCGCGCGCGCCGCGCGCAAAAGGCATGGGCCGCGCGCCCCTTGCAGGAGCGTGTCGATCTGGTGATGGCCGCGCTGAAAGAGATTGAGAATTCCACCGACCGGATGACCGAGGAACTGGCCCATCAGATGGGCCGCCCGGTGCGCTACGGTGGTGAGTTCGGCGGCTTGCAAGAACGCACCAGCCACATGGCCAAGATCGCCGCCGACGCGCTGGCGCCCAAGGTGATCGAAGAGAGCGACGCCTTCAGCCGCAAGATCATGCGTGAGCCGCATGGCGTGGTTTTCGTCGTGGCACCTTGGAACTACCCCTATATGACCGCGAACAACACCATCGCGCCTGCGCTGATCGCGGGCAATTCGGTGATCCTGAAGCACGCCTCGCAGACCATTCTGGTGGGTGAACACCTCGCCGATGCCTACCGCGCCGCGGGCGTGCCCGAGGATGTGTTCCAAAACGTCGTGCTGAGCCATGACACCACCTCGGCGCTGATCGCCGACAATGCGTTCGATTTCGTGAACTTCACCGGCTCTGTCGGCGGCGGTCAGGCGATGGAGCGCGCGGCGGCGGGCACTTTCACCGGCGTCGCCACCGAGTTGGGCGGCAAAGACCCCGCCTATGTCCGGGCCGATGCCAACCTCGACGCGGCCGTCGACGGCGTGATGGACGGGGCGATGTTCAACGCGGGCCAGTGCTGCTGCGGGATCGAGCGGATCTATGTGCACGAAAGCCTCTATGACGCCTTTGTCGAAAAGGCCGTGGCATGGGTGAATAACCTCAACCTCGGCAATCCGCTGGATCAGGCCACGACGCTTGGCCCGATGGCCAATGTCCGTTTCGCCAATGAGGTCCGCGCGCAGATTGATGAGGCCGTCGCCGCTGGTGCCAAGGCGCATATCGATAGAATGCCCGCCGACGATGGCGGTGCCTATCTGACCCCGCAGGTGCTCACCGATGTGACCCATGAGATGCGCGTCATGCGTGACGAAAGTTTTGGCCCCGTTGTCGGCATCATGCCGGTCAAGGACGATGAAGAGGCCATTGCGCTGATGAACGACAGCCAATTCGGTCTGACCGCCGCGATCTTTACCGCCGATGCCGAGGCCGCCGAGGCCATCGGCCAGCGGTTGGAAACCGGCACCGTCTTCATGAACCGTGCCGACTATCTGGACCCGGCGCTGTGCTGGACCGGCTGCAAGCAAACCGGGCGCGGCGCGGGCCTGTCTGAACTGGGCTATCACGCGCTGACACGCCCCAAATCCTACCACCTCAAGAAAGCCTGAGACATGTCCCTGACTGCCAATTGGTCTTACCCCACCGCCATCCGCTTCGGCGCGGGCCGGATTAAAGAGATTGCCGAGGCTTGCGCCGCTGCGGGCATCAAGAAGCCGCTGCTGGTCACCGACAAGGGGCTGGCCTATCTGCCCATCACCCAGTCCACACTGGACTTGATGGAGGCCGAAGGTCTGGGCCGCGCGATGTTCTCGGACGTGGACCCGAACCCGACCGAGATGAACGCCGAGGCGGGCATCAAGGTCTACCGCGATGGCGGCCATGACGGCGTGATCGCCTTTGGCGGTGGCTCCGGTCTCGATCTGGGCAAGGTCATCGCCTTCATGGCGGGCCAAACCCGCCCCCTGTGGGATTTCGAGGATATCGGCGATTGGTGGACCCGCGCCGACGCCGACGGCATCGCGCCCATCGTGGCCGTGCCGACGACCGCCGGCACAGGCTCGGAAGTGGGGCGTGCCAGCGTCATCACCAATTCCCAGACCCATGAGAAGAAGATCATCTTCCATCCCAAGATGCTCCCCGCTGTCGTGATCTGCGACCCAGAACTGACCGTCGGCATGCCGCCGATGATCACCGCAGGCACGGGGATGGACGCGTTCGCCCATTGTCTCGAAGCCTTCTGCTCGCCGCATTATCACCCGATGAGCCAAGGCATGGGACTGGAAGGGATGCGTCTGGTCAAGGAATACCTGCCCCGCGCCTATGCCGATGGCAGTGATCTTGAGGCGCGCGGCCATATGATGTCCGCCGCTGCCATGGGCGCCACAGCGTTCCAAAAGGGTCTGGGCGCGATCCATGCCATCAGCCACCCGATCGGCGCGGTGCATCACACGCATCACGGCACCACCAACGCCGTGGTCATGCAGCCGGTTCTGCGCATGAACCGCCCCGCAATCGAGGAGCGTCTGGCCAAGGCGGCGGCCTATCTCGATATCGTGGGCGGCTTTGACGGGTTCTACGATTTCGTCGGCAAGCTGAATGAAGAGTTGAACATCCCCAGCTCGCTGACTGCCCTTGGGGTGACCGACCCCGACATCGACGGGCTGGTGGCCTCGGCCCTGCAAGACCCCAGCTGCGGCGGCAACCCCATTGAGCTTAACAAAGAGAACGTCACGCAGCTGCTGCGCGACTGCTTCTGATCTGAAACAAAAAGGGGGGCCAGATGGCCCCCCTCTCGCATTGCGCTGAATGCGCGAATTACTCGGTCGCCTCTGCCGCCTCTTCAGTCTCGGTCACTTCCGGCCCGACGGAGACCAGATAGGCCCAAACGTCTTTCGCGTCTTCTTTGTCTCTCAGACGGTAAGACATTTTCGATTTGGCCCGTTTCGTATCAAGATACTCGGCCAGAAACCCCTTGGGGTCGGCGACGTAGCCTGTGAAACTCTCTTCGTCCCATGTCAGCCCGGCCTCGCCCGCAGCCACGATGGAATCGCCATAGCGGTAGTCTTCGACGGAACCCGCCACACGGTTGTAGATCCCATAAAGGTTCGGCCCCGTACGGCCCCCTTTTTGGATATCGTTGCCCTCATCATCCGAGATCATGTGGCAGCTTTTGCATTTACGAAAGACCTTTTCCCCGGCTTCGGCGTCACCGGAGGCATGGCTTTCCGCCCAAAGGGGCGTGGCCCCGAGGCAGATGGCGAAGATCGACGCGATACGCATGTTCATTGTGAGTTCCTTTGTCAGTCTGACTTGAAACTAGCGTTTGGGGCGAAGGGGTAAAGGTTCTCGGCTGCGCCAAAAGGTAGCACGGGCGCAGGGCGGGCCGGTTAGCGGTTGAGACTAGGGGGAAATCCCCCGATAACTGCCGGTGAATTTCTTCTGCGCCGAGGGTGAGATGAACACAACGGTAAGCCGCATCTGATGGAGATCATGGTCCCCGCCTGGGTCGACGGCACCCTGCAACCGGTCGAAAAGCTCGCCGCGCATGAACGCGGTTTGCGGCATATGGCGGTTTCCGTTTTCGTCATCTCCAACGGCAAGCTGCTGATGCAGCAGCGCGCGCTTGGCAAATATCACACACCCGGTCTTTGGGCGAACACCTGCTGCACGCATCCGCATTGGGATGAGCCGCCCGAGGTTTGCGCCGCGCGTCGTCTGGAGGAAGAGTTGGGGATCACGGGGCTGGCACTGCAACACCGGGGCCGGGTCGAATACCGCGCCGATGTCGGCGGCGGGCTGATCGAACATGAGGTGGTCGAGGTCTATCTCGCCCATGCCGCGCCGGATCTGACGATCATGGAAAACCCTGACGAAGTGATGGCGACGCGCTGGATCACCCTTGGCGATCTACATGCCGACCTCGCGCAGCGCCCCGATGCATATACGCCTTGGCTGCGGATTTACATGGCCGAACACGAAGGTCTGATCCTTGGCGGCGGGGCGATGGAATAACAGAAAGGCGGGCCAGAGATGACCGACGACATGCAAGACCAAAAGACACGCGCGGCGGATTGGTTCCGCAAGCTTCGCGATGACATCGTTCAGGCGTTTCACGACATCGAAGCGCGTCATGTGGGCGAGGAAGAGGCCGGGCGTTTCGTGGTCAGCAACACCACCCGCACTGCCCCCGATGGATCGGACGCTGGCGGCGGTGAGATGTCGGTGATGCGCGGGGGCCGTGTGTTCGAGAAGGTGGGCGTGAATATCTCCACCGTCTACGGCGAGTTGGGCGAGCGGGCGCAGGCCGCCATGGCCGCGCGCAAGGGTCTGCCCGGCATGGCCGAAGATCCGCGCTTTTGGGCCTCGGGCATCAGTCTGGTTGCGCATATGCAAAACCCACATGTGCCTGCGGTGCATATGAATACCCGCATGTTCTGGACCCCCCATGCATGGTGGTTCGGCGGCGGCGCGGATCTGAACCCTTGTATCGAGTATGACGAGGACACCGACCATTTCCATGCCGAGATGAAGGCCGCCTGCGACCCGCATGGGGCCACGCTCTATGATGAGTTGAAGGCTTGGGCGGATGAGTATTTCTACATCCCCCATCGCAAACGCGCGCGGGGTGTGGGGGGCATCTTTTACGATGACCGCAATAGCGGCGACTGGGAGGCGGATTTCGCGCTGACACAGGATGTGGGTCGCGCGTTCCTGCCCGCCTATGTGCCCGTGGTCGACAAACGGCGCGAGATGCCGTGGGACATGGACGACAAGGACGTGCAGCTGCGGCACCGGGGGATCTATGCCGAGTATAACCTTGTCTACGACCGGGGGACGAAGTTTGGTCTGGAGACGGGGCATGATCCGGATGCGGTGCTGATGAGCCTGCCGCCGATGGCGAAGTGGGTTTGAGCTAACCACGCCGGCCCGGAATCAAGCCGCAGGCGCCGGGCCATCGCCTGCCCGCCCGGACGGGTAGGCGATTTGGTGATGCTGGGGCCCCGTGTCGGACAGACATCATGGTTGAACCATAAAGTGGTATGAACCAGCGTCGCATCGCCCACCCGCGGGCAGGCGATGGCCCTCATCACATGTGGCTAGGTCTTACCCCCGCATCCCGCGAACGGTATCAATCATCAACTGCACATTCTCCGGATCCGCATCCGGCGTGATCCCATGCCCCAGATTAAAGATATGCGGCCCCTTCGACAGCGCATCGCAAATCGCCCGTGTCTCCTGCACCAGCGCATCCCCACCCGTCACCATATGCGAGGATTTCAGGTTGCCCTGCACACAGCCATGCGGCTGCACATGTTCGGCCACCCACTCTGCGCTCACCCCGTCATCGACGGCGATGCAATCGGCCCCCGTGGCGGCATGTAGATTGGCGAAACGCGCCCCGGCTCCACGCGGGAAGGCGATCACCGGCAC
The DNA here is from genome assembly GCF_043557315.1 of Sulfitobacter sp. 1A12779. Taxonomy (NCBI): domain Bacteria; kingdom Pseudomonadati; phylum Pseudomonadota; class Alphaproteobacteria; order Rhodobacterales; family Roseobacteraceae; genus Sulfitobacter; species Sulfitobacter sp. 1A12779. The sequence goes on along the minus strand of NZ_JBIFFU010000001.1, from coordinate 96,201 downwards.
GCCCGGATGACGCGCCTTCAGCGCGCTGATAATCTGGCGCAACGGCTCTGTCGAATAGCGGTCGAAATCCGTGCCTTCCAGCGATCCGGCCCAGCTGTCGAAGAGCTTTACCACCTCGGCCCCCGCCTTGATCTGCATGTCGAGGTATTCGATCGTCGCCAGCGTGATCCGCTCCATAAGTGCATCGAACACCTCGGGGTTCTCGTCCTTTAGCGCATGGGCTGGCCCCTGATCCGGCGTGCCCTTGCCCGCGATCATATAGGTCGCCACCGTCCAAGGGGCGCCCGCAAAACCGATGAGCGTCGTCTCTTCGGGCAGTTCGCGCGACAGGATGCGCACGGTCTCGTAAATCGGGGAGAGGTGGTCGTGAATGGCGTCCGCCGGTTTCAGCGCTTCCATCTCGGCCTTGGTGGTGATCGTCGACAGACGCGGCCCCTCACCGGTGACGAACCACAGATCGGCACCAAGCGCCTGCGGCACCAGCAGGATGTCGGCGAAAAGGATCGAAGCGTCGAAACCATAGCGGCGGATCGGTTGCAACGTCACCTCGGCGGCCAGTTCCGGGTTGTAGCACAGCGACAGGAAATCGCCTGCCTCGGCCCGGGTCGCGCGATACTCGGGCAGGTAGCGCCCGGCTTGCCGCATCATCCAGATCGGCGGCGTCGGCAGGGTTTCGCCCGCAAGGGCGCGCAGGATGGTCTTATTCGCAGTCATTGTGGCGTTCCTATTTGTGGCAAACCCGTAGGTAGCGCAGGTACAGCAGTTGTCAGTTCATGTCGACGGGGGTAGGGATGCGTCATGACGTATCAGCTCCCCACCCCGGCCCGGCCTCTCAACATCGGCACACGCGGATCGCTTCTGGCGCTCGCGCAGGCGAATGAGGTGCGCGACCGGCTCGCCGCCGCCTTCGATCTGCCGTTCGAGGCTTTCACCATCGTCGTGATCAAGACCACGGGCGACAAGATCATCGACCGCCCGCTGAAAGAGATTGGCGGGAAGGGGCTGTTCACCCGCGAGATCGAGGCGGCGCTGCTCGACGGCTCCATCGACATCGCGGTGCATTCGATGAAGGACATGCCGACGCTGCAACCCGAGGGGCTGTTGATCGACACCTATCTGCCGCGCGAGGATTGCCGCGACGCTTTCATCTCGCCGCATCTGAACTCCATCGCCGAGTTGCCCGAAGGCGCGGTGGTGGGCACTTCCAGTCTGCGCCGCCGCGCGCAAGTGAAACTGCGGCGGCCTGATCTGGAAGTGGTCGAGTTTCGTGGCAACTTGCAGACTCGTTTGAAAAAACTTGATGACGGTGTGGCCGAGGCGACCTTCCTCGCCATGGCCGGGCTGAACCGCTTGCAAATGGACGACGTGCCCCACGCCGCTGTGCACCCCGACGACATGCTGCCTGCCATCGCGCAGGGCGCCATTGGGGTTGAGCGCCGTGAGGGCGATAGCCGCGCCGCCGAGATGCTCTCGGCGATCCATGACCGCAAGACTGGCGAACAGCTTGCCGCCGAACGCGCGTTCCTCGCCACCCTCGATGGGTCTTGCGAGACGCCCATCGCCGGTCTGGCCGAACTCAACGGCAGCGAGATGCGCCTGCGCGGTCAGGTGCTGCGCCCCGACGGGTCCGATGCCATCGGCGATGACGTGACCTGCGCCATTTCCGACGGCGCCGCGGCAGGCGAGGCGATGGCCCGCAAGCTTCTGGCCGAGGCCGGACCGGGTTTCTTTGACTGGCGCGAATGATCGGCAATCTCTTCACGCTGAAACAGCTTGAAGCGCTGATCTGGGTCGCAGACCTTGGCAGTTTTCGCCGCGCCGCCGCGCATCTGAACACGACACAGCCCAATATCTCGGCCCGGATTTCCGGGCTGGAGGCAACCTTGGGCGTCACCCTGATGCAGCGCGATGCCGGGTCCATCCGGCTCACCGAAAAGGGCAGCGCCCTGCTGACCCAAGCCCGCTGCGTGTTGCGCGAAGCCGAAGCACTGGTCGAGACCGCCGCGCGGCCCGACCTGATCGACGACAGCCTCCGCCTTGGCGTGACCGAAGTGGTTGCCAGCACATGGCTGCGCCCCTTTCTGCGCGCGCTGGCCGATGCCTATCCCAATCTCACAGTCGAGCTTACCGTCGATCTGTCGCGCGATCTGGATCAAGAGCTTGCCGCCCATGCGCTCGACCTGACCCTGCAAACCGCCCCCTTCTCGACCCCGGCAAGCGGGCAGCTGGACCTTGCGACCTATGACTACATCTGGGTCGCCGCGCCGGAATTGGCCGCGCAGATCGGCCCCGCGCCCGACTTCGCCGCCATGCTGCGCCATCCGGTGCTAGGCCATGCGCGGCATACGCAGGCTCATTCCGATCTGATCGGCCATTTCGACGGCACGACTGCGCCGAAGGCCCGTTTGGTGCCCTCCAGCAGCCTGTCGGCGGCGATGAACATGGTGCTCGACGGGATGGGTGTGGCGGTGATGCCGCGTGTGATGGTGGCAGCCGCGCTGGCCGATGGGGCGCTGCGGATTCTGCCCGCCGCGTGGCACCCGCGCCCGCTGCAAGTCGCCGCGCGTTATCACGCGGATCGCACGCCCGCCTATGTCGCCCGCGCCGCTGAACTGGCCCGCGACTGCGCCCGAAGCTTCGATGTCGAGGATCGAAAAAACCTTTCACACCCATAGAATATAATAATTTGCACCGATGCTGCGCCCACCCCTATCCTGCATCCAAACAGGAGTGAGACATGGCATCAACCATCCGACTGGGCGTAGATATCGGCGGCACATTCACCGACGTGGTGCTGGAAAAGGGCGGCGAGAGTTTCTCGACCAAGGTGCTGACCACCTATGCCGCGCCCGAGAACGCGATCATCGACGGGATGCATCAGGTCTGCGCCAAGGCCGGGATCACGCCCGCCGACCTCACGCAGATCATCCACGGCACCACGCTGGCGACCAACGCGCTGATCGAGCGGCGCGGGGCCAAAACCGCGCTGATCACCACCCAGGGCTTCCGCGACGTGATCGAAATGCGCACCGAAAGCCGGTTCGAGCAGTATGATCTGAACCTCAACCTCCCCGAACCGCTGCTGCCGCGCCAGATGCGATACACGGTGGAAGAGCGTGTCGATGCCACGGGGGCGGTTCTGCACCCGCTCGACCGGGCCGAGGTCGAGGCGCTGGCGGACCGCATTGCCGAGGCGGGTTATGAAAGCGTCGCGGTCGGGCTGATCCATAGCTATCTGAACGACGCACATGAGCGCATGGTCCGCGAGGTGCTGGAAGAGAAGCTGCCGGGGGTCATGGTCTCGATCTCCTCCGAGGTCTCTCCGCAGATGCGCGAGTACGAGCGCTTCAACACCGTGGTTGCCAATGCCTATATCAAGCCGCTGATGAAGAGCTACCTCGGACGGCTGGAAGGGCGCCTGCAGGAGGAGGGCGTCTCCTGCAACATCTTCCTCATGCATTCGGGCGGCGGCATCATCTCGATCGAAAGCGCCGCCGAATTCCCGGTGCGGCTGGTGGAGTCGGGCCCCGCGGGCGGGGCGGTCTTCGCCGCCAACATCGCCGCGCGCTATGGGCTCGACAAAGTGCTGAGCTTCGACATGGGCGGCACCACGGCCAAGATCTCCCTGATCAAGAACCAGACACCCAAGACCAGCCGGGTCTTCGAGGTGGCGCGGACCTATCGCTTCAAGAAAGGCTCCGGCATGCCGATCTCGATACCGGTGATCGACATGGTCGAGATTGGCGCGGGCGGCGGCAGCCTCGCGCATGTGGACGCCATGCGGCAGATCCGGGTGGGGCCGGAAAGTGCGGGCTCCGAGCCGGGGCCGGCCTGTTACGGGCGCGGTGGGGAGAAGCCCGCGGTGACCGATGCCGATCTGGTGCTGGGCAAGCTGGACCCCGACAATTTCGCGGGCGGTTCGATCCGGCTCGAGACCGGCAATTCCGAGACTGCGCTGCATCAGGTCATCGGTCAGGAGCTCGACATGGACGCCGCCACTGCTGCCTTCGGTCTGGCCGAGGTCGTGGACGAGAACATGGCCAATGCCGCGCGGGTCCATGCGGTGGAGAACGGCGAAGACCTCAGCGATTACACGATGATCGCCTTCGGCGGCGCGGCCCCGCTGCATGCCGGGCGGCTGTGTGAGAAGCTGGGGGTTGAGCGCCTGCTGGTGCCGCCCGGTGCCGGGGTCGGCTCGGCCATCGGTTTCCTGCGAGCGCCCTTCAGCTTCGAGGCCAACCGCTCGGTCTACATGAAGCTGTCGGACTTCGACGCGACCCGCATCAAGGCGCTGCTGGCGGAACTGCGGGACGAGGCCACCGGCTTTGTCCGCAATTGCGATGCCGGGGCCGAGATCCTGTCGGAATACAAGGTCTACATGCGCTACAGCGGGCAGGGCTGGGAAATCCCCATCGTGCTGGACGAGGCGGACGCGCTAAACCCCGATGCCGCGCGTTTCGAAGCCTTGTTCGAGGCCGATTACGCCAAGCTTTTCGGCCGTACCGTCGAGGGCTTGGACATCGAGATCACGGTTTGGTCGGTCAATGCCACCACCCCGCCCGAAGAGGTTGCGCGGGTCGCGGAAGAGACGCCGGGGAATACGGCGGATGTGGCTCTAACACGGCGCATTTTCGACCCGGCGCTTTCCGAGTACTGCGAGGCCGACGTCGTGCTGCGCGGGCAGATGGCCCCGGGCCAGACCGCCGAAGGCCCCGCCGCCATCACCGAGGATGAGACGACGATCATCCTGCCCGCCTCGCGCCGGGCGATCTGCCAGCCCGACGGCTGCATCGACATCACCGTGAAAGGGTAAGCCCATGGCACAGACACATTCCAACGTCGCCTATCAGGTCATGTGGAACCGCCTCATCTCGGTGGTCGAGGAACAGGCGCAGGCACTGGTGCGCACCGCCTTCTCGACCTCGGTACGCGAGGCCGGGGACCTTTCCGCGGGCGTTTATGACACCGATGGGCAAATGCTGGCGCAGGCGGTCACCGGCACGCCCGGCCATGTCAACGCCATGGCCGACGCGGTGGCGCATTTCATCCGCCGGATCGGGCGGCAGAACATTCGCGAAGGCGACGTCTATATCACCAACGATCCGTGGGAGGGCACCGGCCATCTGCATGACATCACCATGGTCACGCCCTCCTTCCACCGCGGCAAGCTCGTGGGTTTCTTCGCTTGTACCGCGCATATCGTCGACATCGGCGGGCGCGGGTTCGGCGCGGATGCGGCGAGCGTCTACGAGGAAGGGCTCTATCTGCCGATCATGAAATTCGCCGATGCGGGCAAGGTCGACGAGACGCTGGTGCGGATCATCCGCGGCAACGTGCGCGAGCCGGATCAGCTGATCGGCGACATCTATGCGCTGACCACCTGCAACGAAATCGGCCACCGCCGCCTCATCGACATGATGGAGGAATTCGACCTCGACGATCTCACCGGCATCGCGAGCTTCATCCTCGACAATTCCCGCCGCGCCACCTTGGAACGCATCGCCGCCCTGCCGCGCCAGCAGGCGACGGGGGAGATGACGATCGACGGGTTCGACACGCCGATCACGCTGAAGGTCACCGTGAGCATCGCGGAAGACCACATCCTGTCGGATTTCGCAGGCACCAGCGGGATCGATAAGAAGGGCATCAACTGCCCGCTGGTCTATACCAAGGCCTATGCCTGCTACGCCCTGAAATGCGCCATCGCGCCGGAGATCCCGAACAACGCCGCTTCGCTTGAGCCGTTTCGGATCACCGCGCCCGAGGATACCATCGTCAACGCCGTCCACCCCGCGCCGGTGGCGCTGCGGCATATCGTGGGCCACTTCGTGCCCGACACGGTCTATGCAGCGCTGGATCAGATCCTGCCGAACCTAGTGCCGGCCGAGGGGGCGGGGTGTCTGTGCAACTTCCAGGTCAGCCTGCGCCCCCGCACCGATGCGAAAGCGCCCGCAGGCGCGCGCCGGGCTGAGGTGCTGACCTTCAACTCCGGTGGTTCTGGCGCCCGGCCCGAACATGACGGGCTCAATGCCACGGCCTTCCCCTCGGGCGTGATGACCATGCCGGTGGAGGCCACGGAACACGCCGGTCCCGTCGTCATCTGGCGCAAGGAATTGCGCCCCGACAGCGGCGGCGCGGGCCGCCAGCGCGGCGGGCTGGGGCAATACATGGAGGTCGGTGCGCGCGAGGGGCATGAGTTCGACATGCAGGCGATGTTCGACCGTGTCGATCACCCCGCACGCGGGCGGCAGGGCGGCAAGCCTGGGGCGCCCACCACCATCGCCCGCGATGACGGCACGCCGATGCGCGGCAAGGGCAAACAGTTCGTGCCACATGGGGCGAAGGTGATGATGGCCTTCCCGGGTGGCGCCGGCTACGGCCCTGCCGAGGAACGCCCCAAGGCGCAGGTCAAACGCGACCTTCTGCGCGGCTACATCAGCGCCGAGGTGGCGGCGGCGGACTATGGGCTGAGTGCCGAGGAGATCGCCGAGGTGCAAGAGGCCATCCGCAAAGGCGCCGAACTGTGAAAGAGTGGCCGCTCAAAGGCTTATAAGCGCAAGGGGTCATTGACTGTTACAAAGCGCGGGTGTTCCTTGGCGGCATTATGCCAAAAGGAACACCCGTGATGTATGTGATTGATCCCCCCAAGCAAAGCAGCCTTGCCGTTCAAGGCACCAGCGACCGTTTCCCGGTGCGCCGTGTCTTTTGCGTGGGCCGCAACTATGAGGCGCATGTGCTTGAGATGGGCAATGACATGCGCGACCCGCCGTTCTTTTTCACCAAACCCGCCGATGCCACGCTGGATACGCCCTGCACCGTGCCCTATCCGCCGCTGACGGAGGATTTCCATTTCGAGGCAGAGCTTGTCATCGCCATCGGAAAGGGCGGCGCGAATATCGCGGAAGCGGATGTGATGGATCACATTTGGGGCGCCTCGGTGGGCATTGATTTCACCCGCCGCGATCTTCAGGCGCAGGCCAAGAAGATGGGCCGCCCGTGGGACTGGTCCAAGGCCTTTGACAACTCCGCGCCCATCGCGCCGATCCTGCCCATGGCCGATGTCCCCTCGGTCGAGAAGGGCCGCCTTTGGCTTGCCGTGAACGGCGAGATGAAGCAGGAGGCCGATCTGTCGCAGATGATCTGGTCGGTGCGGGAGCATACCGCCACCCTGTCGCAGGCCGTGACCTTGGCACCGGGTGACATCATCATGACCGGCACGCCTGCCGGTGTCGCGGCGGTGCAGCCCGGCGATGTGATCACCGGGGGGGTCGACGGCATCTCCGAGTTCGAAGTCACCGTCGGCCCGCGCGCCTAAAGCGCGCGGCTCGGTCTAGGCCCCGGCCAGCGTGCGTTCGGCCCGCGCGCGGGCTTGGGCCGCCAGATCGGGCAGGCCGGTCTTTTCATAGACCTCGCCCAGCATCAGGTTCAGCGGCACGCCATCGGGGTCATAGGTCCGGCGCATCTCAAGCACCTGCTGCGCGGCAGAGGCCCGGCCATCGCGCACCAGCGCGTCGAGGTGGATTTGCTCGAATAGGTCACGCTGCGCATGGCTGCCGCCGCATTCGGCCATGCGGGGCAGGGCCATGCCAAGCTCGCGGATCGCCGTGGCCCACTCCCCCTTGGCATGGGCGGCGATGCCCCGGGCGGCGGGCAGTGCGACTTCGGCCCATGCGGCGTGGTCATGGGCGGCAGTCTCGCTCGCACGACCTTCAATCGCGGTGAGCATCTCTGCCGCCTCGGGACGCCCGGTGCGGCAAAGGGCATAGAGATATTGCAACGTCAGGAAGGGGCTCACCGTATCCGCCCCCCGGGCCGCCACATGGTCGGCCACATCGCCCCAACGGTCGCCCACATCGACGCCTGCGAATTCCATCCGCGCCAGCAGGGACACGGCGCCGACTTGGTCTTGGGAATAGTCCTTCTCCAGCCCCCAGATATGCTGATCATAGGCGGCGCGCACATCGTCGTGACGGCCCTGCGACAGGTAGAACAGCGCGAGATGCCACCAATTGTGGCTCCGCATGAAGGAGTTCAGATCGCTCCATGTATCGGCCACGCTTTCCATGAAACGCGCGCCTTCGGCGACGCGGCCTTGCGTTAGCATCACATGGGCCAGCGCATGATGCGCCCAAGGCTCATCATGGCGCAATTCCATCGCCCGGCGGGCAGCAGCCTCGGCCCGGTCGAGCAGATGGCATTGCTCATAACCAAAGGCGATCATGCCGTGGGTATAGGCGATGTCTTCGGCCTCGGGCAGGGATTTCAACGCCATGCGCAACATGCCTGCGGCATCGCCGGTGTTGAACAGGTGGTATTGCGCCAGTTTCAGCATCGCCAGATCGCGGGGCCATTTATCGGTGATGGCATCACAGGCGGCGACGAGGGCGGGCACATCGCCGTCGATCCAATGCCCAACGGCGCGGATCACTTCTTGTTCGCGAGCATTGGCGCCGGGGGCTGCTTTGGCGCGGTCCAGATAGGGGCGGGCCTTCTCGGGGGCGATGGGGTGTTCGAGGAACATCCACAAGAGCGCGGCATAGGCATTGACCAGCGGGCCATCGGGGTCAGCATCGGCGGCGGCGATCACGCCCGCGGCCTTGGGTTGGTAGGACAGGAAGCCGTGGATGAAGTCATTGATCGCCTGCAAGGTTTCCGGGCGGTCGGTAGAGGTTTCCAATCCGTAAAGGTCTTGTGTCATCTCGGGTCTCCGGCGGTGTCGTGGAATTGGCGCAGATGTTGGGCGACGGCCTCGACGGCGTCCCAATGGATCGAATGCCCTGCATCTGGCAGGGTGATCTGGGTCACATCGGGAATTTCTGCAAAAGCCTCCTCGGCGGTGGCGCGGGGGATCAGCAGGTCTTCGGCGCCGTGGAGCACTTGGGTCGGGCAGGTCAGATCAGCGGGCCGTACCGTGGGGCGGAAACCGCGCAACGCTTCTAGTTGATGGGCCATGGCATCTGCGCTCTGCGCATGGGGATAGGCTAGCGCTGCGGCGAGGGCGGCCTCGGTATTGTCAGGATCAGTGAAGAAACCGGGGGCGAAAATCCAAGGGTAGAGCGCGCGCAGCCAAAGCTGCTCCCCTTCCGGCGCGCGGCGGACGGCGAGCAGCGCATCGAAGACTGCCATGGTCCGGGGTGCGCGAACCGGGGCAGAGGCGAGGATACTGAGCGCTTCGATGCGATCCGGCGCGAGGCCAAAAAGCTCCATCGCCATCAGCCCACCCATCGAATGGCCGACGACGTGAAAGGTGTCATGCCCCAGATGATCCATCAGCGCCAGCGCATCCCGTGCCATCTGCGCGACGGAGGTTTCGGCATCCCAAGGGGTCGTGCGCCCGGTGCTGCGGTTGTCGGGCCGGATCAGGGTGAAGTGATCGGAAAGCAAGGGCGCCAGAGCGCCCCAACTCGCGCTGTCGCTCAGCATCCCGGCCAGCATCAAAAGCGGCGGGCCGCGCCCGTCGACCTCATAATGAAGTGAAATATCGGAGAGGGGCAGATCAGGCATTCAACGTGCTCCAACAAGGCAAAAGATCCCCATCGGCGGGGGTGGCCGCATAGATGGCGCGGGCGATGGCGCGCGACAGGCAGAGCGCGGCGGCATGGCCGATCATCGCCACATCCCCCGCAGGCCGCGCCGCGGTCGAGAGAGAGAAGACCAGATCGCCGTCATTGGGCATATGCGCAGGCACCACGGCGCGGGCGATGCCGTCATGGGCCGCCACGGCGACGCGCTGGCATTCGGCCTTGGTCAGCGTGGCGTCGGTGGCGACGATGGCGATGGTGGTATTGGCGCGGGCCGACATGGCCGCCATCTTGCGGCTCTCGAAGCTCAGCCCCAGCCCGGCGGAAGGGTCCGGCCCCAGCCCGCCGAACTCTCCGTCGATCTCAAAGGGGGCGGCGTGGAAATAGCGGTCGCCGGGGGTGGTAACGGCGCCCACCGGATTGGCCCCGACAAGCGCGCCGACCGTGCTGCCATCTGGCAATTGCAAACTGGCGGAGCCGAGGCCCCCTTTGACCATCGCGCTCAGCGCCCCGGTGCCCGCGCCGACCGAGCCGATTTGAAAATCTTCGCCCGCCGCTTCCAAGGCTTGGCGGCCAAGATCGGCATAGGGGTTCTGCGCCCAATCCTTATCGCCGCCGTTCAGCAGATCGAAGAGGATCGCGCCGGGCACCAGCGGGATCAGCGCGTCCCCCACGCGAAAGCCGCGGCCCTTCGCGCGCAGGGCATCGACCACGCCCGAACAGGCATCCAGCCCATAGGCAGAGCCGCCCGAGAGCACCAGTGCATCGACCGCCGCGACGGTCTTGTCAGGGGCCAGCAGGTCTGTCTCGCGCGTGCCGGGCGCGCCGCCCATGACGTGGACAGAGGCGGTGAAGGGCGCATCGCCGATCAGCACGGTGCTGCCGGATTTCAGCCGCGCATCCTGCGCATTGCCCACCTTCAGCCCGGTCACATCGGTGATCAGGTTGCGCGGGCCGGGACGCATCGGCGCGCTCATGGCAGGCTCTTCACGTGAAACATCCCCGCAAGGGTGCGCATGGGGCAGGGGGCTAACAAGGGCATCGTCACTCCGGCGTTGATTTCGGGCGGAGTTTGCGCGCTTCCCCGGCGGATGCCAAGGGCCGAGGTGGGACAGGATGCCCCCGCCGGAGGGACGCCATAAAAATGGGCGCGCAGGTTGCCCCGCGCGCCCGATCCATCCGGTGTGACCGTTTGGTTTACTTCTGCTCTTCGGCGACAGCGGCGGCGACGGCCTCTTCAAAGATGGCGAGCCCCTCTTCGACGATGGCGTCGGAGGCTGTCAGCGGGACCATCACGCGCACGGCGTTGCCATACATGCCACAGCTCAGCAGCAGCAGCCCGCGCTTCAGCGCATGGGCAATGACGCGTTTGGTGAAATCGGCGTCGGGCTTGGCACTGTCGAAGTCGGTCACGAATTCAACGGCGACCATGGCCCCAAGGCCGCGGATGTCCCAGAACCGGAAGGGCGCGGAACGCTCGCCAATCTCGGCAAAGCGGGCTTTGAGCGTTTCGCCCATCGCGGTCGAGCGGGCCAGCAGACCTTCGTCTTCGATCGCCTCGATGGCTGCCAGTGCTGCGGCACAGGCCACCGGGTTGCCGCCATAGGTGCCGCCCAAGCCGCCGGGGTCCATCGCGTCCATCACGTCAGCGCGGCCGATGACGCCGGCCAGCGGATAGCCACCTGCCATGGATTTCGCCACGGTGATCAGGTCTGGCACCACGCCGGAATGCTCGATCGCGAACCATGTGCCGGTGCGGCCAAAGCCCGCCTGCACCTCGTCAGCGATCAAGAGGATGCCGTGCTGGTCACAGATCGCGCGCAGCTCTTGCATCATCTCGAAAGGTACGGGGGTGTAGCCGCCTTCGCCAAGCACCGGTTCGATGATGATCGCGGCGACACGTTCGGGCTGGGCATCGGTGAGGAAGAGGTTCTTCAGCCCGGTCAGTGCATCCTGCACGGTGATCCCGTCGCGCACAGAGGGGAAAGGCGCGCGGAAGACATCCGCGGGGAAGGGGCCGACGTCTTTCTTATAGGGCGTAACCTTGCCGGTCATGCCAAGCGTCAGCAGGGTGCGGCCGTGGTAGCCGCCGGTGAAGGCGATGACGCCGGGGCGGCCGGTGGCGGCGCGGGCGATTTTCACCGCGTTCTCAACGGCTTCGGCGCCGGTGGTGACCAGCAGCGTCTTCTTGGGCGCGTCACCGGGGGCGAGCGCGTTCAGCTTTTCGGTCAGGTCGACATAGGGCCCGTAGGGCACGACCTGAAAGCTGGTGTGGGTATAATGATCTTCCTGCGCCTTGGCGGCCTCGACCACCTTGGGGTGACGGTGCCCGGTGTTCAGCACGCCGATGCCGCCGACGAAGTCGATGTAGCGGTTGCCTTCCACGTCCCACAGCTCGGCGTTTTCGGCATATTTCGCGTAGATCGGTGCGGCGGAGGCGACACCGCGCGGCACGGCGGCATCGCGGCGCGCGATGAGATCGGCGTTGGTTTGACCGTCGGGCTGGGTCGCGGGGTTGGTTTCGACCACGGAGATCTGTGGCGCGGCTTTGGCCTTGGCCGCGGATTTCCGGGGTGATTTCTTGACGGTGCTGGACATGGAACAGATACCTTATTGCGAAAGAGAGGGGCAGAGACGTGTCGTTTAAAAAATCCATATTCCGTTTAATATAATTGTCAATCGCGATCGTAGCCTCTATCTAACAATTCCCGTGACCCCCGGTTGACCCAGGGCCGTGCCCCGTGGCGGCGGCGCGGGGGCCTACAAAGGACAAGCCATTGAACGTCGGCGATAAACTCAGAGCGATCCGCAAGAAACATGGGCTCTCCCAACGGGAGCTTGCGGCCAAGGCCGGGCTCACCAATGGCACGATATCGCTGATCGAAAAGAACCGAACCAGCCCCTCGGTAGCCTCACTCAAAAGCCTGTTGGACGCGATTCCCATCAGCATGGCCGAGTTTTTCGCGATTTTGGAAGAGGACGACAGCGCCAAGGTCTTCTACCGTGCGGAGGAGTTGACCGAGATTTCACCGAGCCATCAGGGCGGCGTATCCCTGCGCCAGTTGGGCAGTGCCGCACATCACGCAATTCAGGTGCTGCACGAGACCTATGAGCCCGGCGCGGATACCGGACCTGAGTTTCTGAGCCATGAGGGCGAAGAGGCGGGGGTCGTGGTGCGCGGGAGCATCGAAGTGACGGTGGATGGCGCGGTCAGCCTGCTTCATGCCGGGGACGGATATCTGTTCGACAGCCGCCTGCCGCATCGGTTCCGCAACACCGGGTCCGAGAGTTGTGAGATCGTCAGCGCCTGTACCCCGCCCAGCTTCTGAAAAAGGGGCCTCATAAATATCGACCGCCCCGAGCATTCTGCTCGGGGCGGTCGATAGGGGGTGTCAGGTCTTAGTAGTCTGACCGGTAGTTCGACCTTTGGGCCTCCGGTTGCTGTTTTTCGCGCCCGGTGCGGTCCTCATCCGGGTGAAGTTCCCTTCGGCCCGTGGTGAGGGCAAGGATGATGACCGCCGCTAAGGTCAGGATGGTCAGACCGCCGAGAAAAAGCTCCGTGGTCATCTCCGTGTTCCTTTTCAGCACTGCGTTTCAGGTGCTCAACCGCGCGCAGGCCAAAGGGTTCCGACAAATTTTTCGCCTATGACGAGTCTGTGATCGGTCTGCCGCGTTTTGGGCCAGATTCCTTTGGGGCTTCGGGGTCTCAGTAATCGTAGATCATTTTGCTGTCGGTCGGGACGTGGAAGTTCACCCTGATCTGATAGATGTCGTCGTTGGTTTCGACCTCGACCTGGCCGTTCAACTGGCGGGTAAAGGCGAGGATCAGGCGCGAGCCAAGCCCGGTGCCGGACTTCACCTCTTCGGGGTTGCCGATGGTGTTGCGCACTTCGAGCATCGCCTGCTCTGGCCCGGTTTGGATCAGTTTGAGCGAAATGAAGCCTTTGCCATGTTCGACTGTCGAGACGTATTTAAGCGCATTGGTCAGCGCCTCAGAGACCAGCAGGGTCAGCGGCGCGGCATCGTCGGCGTCGATCTTGATCGGCTCGAAGGACTGTTCGACCTTCACGCCAGTGCCGGAAGGCAAGCCGACTGAGAGCATCTGGCCCACAATCTCACGCAGTAGCTCGCTGGCATTGACGCGGACCAGATCGTCATTCTGATAGAGGTTTTTATGCACCGTGGCGAGGCTGAGGATACGGTCTTGCAACCGGCGCAGCACGAAACGCGCATCTTCGCTTTTGGCCTGCCGGATCTGCATGTTCATGATCGAAGAGATCAGTTGCAGGTTGTTTTTGACCCGGTGGTGCACCTCTTTCAGCAGGATGTTCTTCTGCCGAAGGCTGTCTTCCAACGTCGCCTCGTCCCGCAAGATGGATTCCGCCATGCCGACAAAAGCAGCCTCCATCTCGACCAATTCGGTGGGAACCGAGGGGCCGAGTGTCCCACGCGGCAGGGTACGGTTCAGCGCGAAGCGCCGCATCTGCCGCCCGAGCTTGCGGATATGGTTGATTGCCAGACGGTTCAGCGCCCAGAAGGCCACGATAAGGCTCGCCAACCACATGACGATGGGCAAAAGCGCGCTGAGACGGGTCGAAACGCCGGTGTCCAGAAACGGGGTGTTGCTGGGCCAGACGCTAAGCGCGAAGACCGTGTCGGGCACGATCGGCACGATCACATAGGCGCGTTCTTGGCCGTCGGAATTCTGTGAAAGAAAGACATTGGGGTCTTTGGTGGTCAGCAACGAAAGGGCGACATCGCTGGGGTATTCCGTCTTGGCCACCTCAAGCCCGTTTTCGGTGGTAAGGATATGACCCATCTTATTGAGGGTCATCATCGCAACGCTGCTGTGTTTGGTCTTGGGCTCGCGGATCGCGTTGATGGCATCCTCGGGGATGCTAAGCGCCATGAAGCCGATCAACTCGCGCTCTTCGTAGACCGGCGCGTTGATCAGCGTAACCACTTGATTGCTGACCGCCCCCTGCAACACTGGCATCGCGCGGCGGACCGGGTTTTCCAGCAGGGTCTGGAAATTCTCATCCTGCGAAAAGTCATGATCCTGCCCCGTGGAGGAGCAGGTCATTTGTCCGTCTAGTCCGATGAAACCCACAAGCGAATAGATGTCTGACGCCTGTTTGTATTCCCTAAGGAAAGCCGTGCATTCCTCGGGATCGTCCCGCCTGAGCCGCACGATCGAGGTGAGCGCTTCGGCGGCGCCAAAGGCCTCTTGGATCACCCGGCGTTCCGCCGCGGAGGCTTGTTCCGTCACGGCGATCAGCGATAGCTCCGCGCTTTGGCGACTTTGATCCGCGATCTGCCGTGTCTGTACAACCGCGATCAGCCCGATGGGCAAAAGCGCGAGAGACAGAAACAGCAGGATACGGATCGTCAGCCCACGCATCAGATCACCGCTGAAGAAGCCAGATGTCATATTTAGAAAGAGGAAACTTTAGATGCGGATAGGACAGACATTGTTGCGTCATCGGTCATTTCAAGCGACTCGTCGTCATGGTGACCCAGCAGTTCGGCAAGGCGGGCACGCGCCCGGTTGGTGCGGCTCTTGATGGTGCCAACAGCGACCCCACACATCTCCGCAGCCTCTTCGTAAGAGAAACCGGAGGCCCCGACAAGAAGCAGCGCTTCGCGTTGTTCGTCCTTCAAGAGGGCTAGCGCTTTGCGGAAGTCGGTCATCTGCATGTGGCCATCGTGCGCGGGCTTTTCGGCCAGCCCATCGGTCAGCATGCCATCCACGTCCGAGACTTCGCGCTTCGCCTTGCGGCGCGAGGAATAATAGGTGTTACGCAGGATCGTGAAGAGCCAAGCACGCATATTCGTGCCTTCTTGGAACTTTTCGATGTTGGTCCACGCCTTGACCAGGGTGTCCTGCACCATGTCGTCTGCCGTGGCACCATTGCGTGTCAGGCTGATGGCAAAGGCCCGCATGGCCGGCAGATGTTCTACCAGCTCGTCGCGCGGATCGGGACGGGTCATTATGACGTTCCTTTTTCTGAATCCTGTTCCTTCAACTTCTGAAGCAGATCCTTGAAACGATCAGGGATGCCTTCTTCGAGCGTCTCATCAAAGACCCGTTTGAGGTTGTCGTCGATGACGCGCTCGCGCTCGTCCTTGTTTCCTGAATTCACTAACATCA
The DNA here is from genome assembly GCF_043557315.1 of Sulfitobacter sp. 1A12779. Taxonomy (NCBI): domain Bacteria; kingdom Pseudomonadati; phylum Pseudomonadota; class Alphaproteobacteria; order Rhodobacterales; family Roseobacteraceae; genus Sulfitobacter; species Sulfitobacter sp. 1A12779. The sequence goes on along the minus strand of NZ_JBIFFU010000001.1, from coordinate 80,529 downwards.
CCTCTGGCATCGTCGTCTCGTTTAAATAATTATGTACGCATACTGGAACCAAACACAATGTCGGGGTGTTTGGTTCCAAGAAAAGTTAAAAAGGATTCGACTAGATGAACGATGCGACACAAAAGACCAGCATCAGCGATGAACTGGGAGCAAACATCCCCTACCTTCGCCGGTTCGCGCGGGCGATGACAGGCAGCCAGACCAGTGGCGACACCTTTGCCGCGGCAGCCCTCGAAGCCATCTTGGTTGATCGCTCGGTGCTCGATGGAGTAGATACAAAGACGGGTCTTTTCAAGGTTTTGTACGGCATTTGGGCCAGCGCAGGTGCCCCGGTGGAAGAGGGCGAAAGCGGCCCGCGGGCCAAGGCACAGCGCCATCTTTCCAGCCTTACGAACAACAGCCGTGAAGCGCTTTTGCTGCACACCATCGAAGGCTTCTCTCACGGGGAAATCGCCAAGATCATCGGTGTGGATGAGGCCGAAGCGGGCGAGTTGATCCAGATCGCCCATCGTGAAATGGCCGACAGCACCTCGGGTTCGGTGATGATCATCGAAGACGAAGCCATCATCGCGATGGACATTGAATCCATCGTGGCCGAGATGGGCCACCGGGTGACCGGCATCGCGCGCACCCGTGAAGAGGCGGTGAAACTGGGCAAGGCCGATGTGCCGGACCTGATCCTCGCCGACATTCAACTGGCCGACAACTCTTCGGGCATCGACGCGGTGAACGACCTGCTGAACGAGCTGGGCATGCGTCCGGTGATCTTCATCACGGCCTTCCCTGAGCGTCTGCTGACCGGCGACAAGCCCGAGCCTGCCTTCCTGATTTCCAAGCCCTATTCGGTGGATCAGGTCGTCTCGGCCGTGTCGCAAGCGATGTTCTTTTCCTCCACGGAAACGCTCAACGCCTGAAGCTGAGCCACGAAAACAGGGTTCCCCGCGCGCAACGTCGCGTAGGGAACCCTTTGCATTAAAAACATGTGCCGCCTAACATCACTCAAACATTCAGGAGGTCCGCATGGCCAAGACCACAACCGCTGCCGCAAAAGAAGTGACGATTGACGATCTTTCGGATCAGATCGCACTTCTCAAAAAAGACATCGCATCGCTGACCGAAACCCTGGGCGACTATGGCAAGGCCAAGTCGGAAGAGATGCGCGACAATGCCCGCAATGCGGCGAATGATTTCGCCGATACGGGGCGTCTCAAGGCGATGGAAGTTCAGCAACAGGCCGAGGAATTCCTCAAGACCCAGCCCGGAACCGCTTTGGGGATTGCCGCAGGCATTGGTTTCCTCGTCGGTCTTGTGACGGCCCGCCGCTAAATGCTGTCTTCGGTGATGCAACATCTGCGCGGCTCCCTGCGACGGGCACTGCGTACCGCCATGCTCAGCGCCGGGGCCGCGCTTTTTTTGCTGATCGGCCTGCTGTTTCTGACGCTGGCGGCGTGGCTTTACCTCATCACCGTCACCACTGCGCTCACCGCCGCGCTGATCCTCGGCGCGGTCTATTTCGGAATGGGCTTTCTCTTGCTCGCCATCGCCGGGTCAGATGGTGAGGCCGCGGCGCAGCCGTCCCGGCAAGAAGACCCCGCCGCTTCCGATCATGATGGCCTGAAGAACCTGGTCATGGCATTTCTGGCTGGCATAACCGCGGGTCAGAAAGCGCGCCGTTAACAGCGGCCAGCAGGTTGCTGCTGGAAAACGGGCGGGTGATGAATTTCAGCCGCTCGCCCACCTTTGCCATCCGTGGTGTATCGTACATGATGCAGATGATCGGAAACCACTCCTGCAAATTCGACAGTTCCGACAGATGCTGCTGCAACTGTTCGCGCCGCAGCGACAGGACCGCGAATTCCGTGTCGTTGACGTTGTCCACCAAGGCGCTGAGATCAAAGCTTTCCAATACTTCAATTTGAGATTGCGGAAACGCGGCAGAAAGCGTTTCATTTATGTCTGAACAGACCAATGGGTCCGGTTCGTAGATCAAGATCGACATGGTCTTCCCCCGGGTAAGCAAAGTCGCCGGTGTAGGGGGTGCGCAAAACGCGCGCATTAAACTAAGACATATGAAGGCAAATTTTATCTAATGACGACACAATGCCGCTATTGCCCCCTTCGGCGCAGGGATGCCTTCCTGCCGATGTCGAAAGAAGAAGTGAGCTTCATGGAGAAGTTCAAGTCAGGTGAGTTGACCGTCGAACCGGGCACGCCGATCCTGATGGAAGGGTCGAACTCGCCCCAGCTTTACACGGCGCTCACCGGAATGGGCATCCGCGACAAGACGCTAGAGAACGGCAGCCGGCAGGTCATCAGCTTTGTCTTTCCCGGCGATTTCATCGGGCTACAGGCAGGCATCATGGGCGAAATGGGCCATTCCGTCGAAGCCCGCACCCATATGCGGCTCTGCGTTTTCAACCGCAGTGAGTTCTGGAATTTCTTCAAATCCCACCCCGAACGCGCCTTTGACATCACTTGGCTGGCCGCCATCGAAGAGCATTTCATGGGCGAAGTCCTCGCTACCATCGGCCAACGCAGCGCGATGCAGGCCATCGCTTGGGCGATGGTCAAGATTTTCGAACGCGGCCAGTCGCTCGGGATGGTCACCCACAACCAGATGCTGCTGCCCTATTCGCAACGCGATCTGGCCGATGCGCTTGGCCTCTCGGTGGTGCACACCAACAAGACCCTCGGCGCCCTGAAGGAGCGTCAATTGCTGTCATGGTCCGACAGGGTGCTGCAAATCAACAATCTCGCCGCCTTGGCGAAAGAGGGGATGACCGATCCGGAAAGCCGCCAAAAACGCCCGCTGCTCTAACCGTCAGTCCTGCGCCACATCGATATAGGTATCCGCCGCCTCCGCCCCACGTTGCCCGCGCGGCTTGGCCGGGCCAACGGTGCTGTCAGGCCGCGTCCGCCGCTCCACCTGGGCGTTCAACGCGGCCCCAAACAAGATCAGAAAGCTGCTGATCCAAAGCCAGATCAACATCGCGATCACCGCCCCGATCGAGCCATAGACCTGATTGTAGTTGCCGAAATTGGCCACATAATAGGAAAAACCGATGGAGAGCACCGCCCAAGACAGCACCGCCAAAATCGCCCCGCTGCTGAGCCACGGCAGCCGCGCCGCCCGCCGGTTCGGGCCAAAGCGGTAAAGCACCCCAACCCCGGCAAACAAAACCACCGTTGCCACGGTCCAACGCAAAAGGTCGGCCACCGCATTGCCAAAGGGGCCAAGCGGGATGAAGGCCAGAATGATCGGCGCGATCACTACCGCCAGCAGCGCCACGATGCCGACCGCCACAAGGCTCACCGTCAGAAGCAGGGCATGAAGGTAGTGTTTCGCGGCATTGCGGTTGCGCTCATTGTAAACGGCGTTCAATCCGATCACCATCGCCCCCACCCCAGCCCGGGCGGACCAAAGCGCCACCAGCAGTGACACGATACCGGCCCAACCCAACGTATCGGCCCGCGCGGTGACCAAGCCGGTCACCTGCGTATTAATGATGTCATAGACATCATCCGGCAGCAGCCCGCGCACTTCCTCCAATTGGGCAACGACGACGACAGGGTCCGAGATCAGTCCCAAAAGCGCGATCAATGCCGCCAGCGCCGGAAACAGCGACAACATGGCGAAAAACGCCACCCCGGCCGAGATCAGCGCAAGGTTGTCCTCCGCCGCCTGCTTCAGACTCGCTTTGAAAGCGTCCCAATAGATCGCCGGTCGGGTCGGGGGGCTGCGCAACACCAATGTCATTCCTCTCAATTCGGCCCCAACCTTAATCGGGACCGCTTTGCCTCAACTGTCCTCCACATCGTCGCGGACCTGGCCCCAGGCAACAAGGGTGAAGACCACCGTGCCGCCAATGATGTTGCCCACAAGCACCGGCAGGAAGAAGCCAAAGATCGCCTGACCGACCCCCAAGCCGCCATGCAAAAGCAGCGCCGCCATCTCAACCGACCCGGCGACAATATGGGTGAAATCCCCCGCCGCGATCAGCCATGTAAAGGTCAGGATCAGGAAAAACGCTGTCTCATCCGCCTGCGGAAGCATCCAAACGATCAGCGCCACGATCACGCCCGCCGGAATGCCGCGCCAGAATGCCTCCGACACCCCCATCCCTGTGGCATGTTCCGAAAGGCTGATAATGGCGGGCAGAATGTTTTCTGGAATAGCAGGCGTATAAATAAACAGCGCCGCCGCCGCAAAGGCCCCGACGACATTCGCCCCCAATACAACACCCCAAAGCCGCAACAGACTGCACAAGACCCCCAAGCTGCGCTCCTGCATCAGCGGCAAGACGGTGGTGATGGTGTTTTCGGTAAACAACTGCATCCGGCCCATGATGACCGCGATGAAACCCAAGGAATAGCCAAGGTTCTCCAGCAGGAACCGCCACTCCGCATCCGGCAGATAGGTCCGGAAAATCGCCTCGCCCAAGACCGAAAGACTGATCAGCATCCCCGCGGAAATCCCCGACCAGATCAGCGAACGGTTGGTTCGATTCAACTCGTCGCGCCCCTCGCGGCGGATCACCTCGTAAATCAGCTTGGGCGACAGCGCCGCCGCATCACTGACAGAGCGTTCTTCCGCCTCCTCCTGCACAGCAGAGGTCGGGGGTTTCTTCTGGATCAGTGGGGCCATGCGCGTTCTTCCTAAAAACTATGGACATAATGAACATAGCCCGCCGCAGCCTTCTGCACAGTAAAAAGACCGCAGCCTCACGCCGCACCATCAGCGGCCCTGTCGAGCCTCCCCCCTTCACCTTCATCCTTTCTCAAATACCGATCCCGCACTCTCAACCGGCCGGATCAGCCGCGTTCATCCCCACCGGCCCGCAAGGCCAACCCCTCAACAATCGCAGTCAGCGCCGCCCCCCGATGCAGTTCCGCCCGTGGAAACCGCGCCCGCATCTCCTCTTCGACCACCGCCATCAGGCTCGACCCGCCGACAAAGATCAGCCGGTCCACTGCCTCGGGCGCGAGGCCTGCCTTCTGCGCCGTCGCCTCTGCCGCATCCCCCATCTGCACGGCGAGTTTCGACAGCCGCTTGCGCATCCAGTCGCGGGGCAGGGGCAAGGTAGCGCGGGGTTTGAGCATCGAGACATCGATCACCGGATCAGCATCCCCCGAGCCCCCCGCACCATTGGCGCGGATTTTCCCCGCTTCGACAGCAAAGGCGAGGTCATGGCCAAGCTCTTCATCAAGCACTTTAACCAAGCGCGCCAGACGTTTGGGATGTTCGGCGAACTTATGCAGTTCCGCCGCCGCCTTGCGGGTCTCCGGCCCATAGAGAAACGGGATTTTCGCCCAAGTGGCCAGATCGTTAAAGATCGCATTGGGCGCGATATGGGTGTCACCCCCGAAAGCGTGGCGAATTTCGCTGCCCATGCCAAGCTGCGGCATCACCCGCCCGATCGACAGGGACCGGTCGAAATCGGTCCCGCCCAGCCGAATGCCGTGGCTTTCCAAAATGTCGATCTCATCGTTCCCGCGCTGCCGGAACAGCGTGAAATCCGAGGTGCCGCCGCCGATATCGATGACCAGCCCCAGATCCCCCGGACGCAAGGCCGCTCGATTGGCAATCGCGGCGGCTTCGGGTTCGTTCATGAAGTCCACATGATCGAAGCCCGCCCGAGCATAGGCCTCGCGCAGGTCTGTCAGGGCTTGGGCATCGCGGGCGTCATCAGCGGAATGAAAGCGCACGGGGCGCCCCGAGAGCGCCCTGTCGAAATGCATTCCCGTCGCGGCTTCGGCCTGTGTCTTCACCCGCGCCAGAAAACGCGCCACGATATCGATAAAATCCAACCGTTCGCCCAAGAGCACCCTTCGTTCGCGCATCAGCCGGGTGCCAAGCAGGCTTTTCAACCCGCGCATATAGCGGCCCTCGGCCCCGGCCAGCAGCGCGTCGGAGGCCGCGGCACCGATCCGCATTTCCCGCGCTTCGAAATCAAAGAAGACCGCCGTCGGAAGGGTCTGCGCCTCGACCTCCAGTGGGATCAGACGCGGCGTGCCGTCAACGGCGATGCCCGCCGCGGTATTGGAGGTTCCGAAATCAATCCCCAGCGTGGCCATGATGTTCTCCTGATGCCTTTTCACGGTCGCCCCGACGTGCGGCGCGCCCGTGCAAAGCACCCGCGATACCCTTCTCGCGCGCGCTTGGCAACGAAGGCTGGCGTGCCGCGTGGCTTTTGGCTAGCCTCGCAAAAAAATACGCCAATATGGGAGACTTTCATGAACCGTTTGAACCGCTTGATGACCGGTGTGGCCAGCGCCGCATTGGTCGCTGCCGCCACAACGGCCCTTGCCAAGGACGACATCACCGTCGCCATGCAGCTTGAGCCGCCGCACCTCGATCCGACCTCCGCCGCTGCGGGCGCCATCGACTCGGTGCTATATACCAATGTTTTCGAAGGGCTGACCCGCTTCACGGGCGACGGCTCTGTCGTGCCGGGGCTGGCGGAATCTTGGGAGATTTCCGAAGACGGGCTGACCTATACCTTCAAGCTGCGCGAGGGGGTCACCTTTCACGATGGCACCACGATGGATGCCGAGGACGTGAAATTCACCCTCGACCGGATCAATGCCGAAGACAGCGCCAACGCGCAAAAGGCACTTTACTCCGCAATCTCCGAGGTGAATGTCATCGATCCGCAGACCGTTGAGGTCAAACTGAGCGAGCCGAACGGCAACATGCTGTTCAACCTCGCTTGGGGCGATGCGGTGATCGTGGCGCCGGAATCGGTCGAGACAATCAAACAGACCCCAATCGGCACCGGCGCTTTCAAGTTCGAAAACTGGAACCAAGGCGACAAGATCACCCTGACCCGGAATGAAGACTATTGGGGCGAAGCGCCCGCGCTGGCCAGCGCGACCTTCAAATTCATCTCGGACCCGACAGCGGCTTTCGCCTCCGTCATGGCTGAAGATGTCGATGTTTTCACCGGCTTCCCCGCGCCTGAGAATATCCCACAGTTCGAAGCCGACCCGCGGTTTCAGGTTCTGATCGGCTCGACCGAAGGCGAAACGATCCTGTCGATTAACAACCAGCGCGAGCCTTTCGATAACGTCAAAGTGCGCGAGGCCGTGGCCCATGCCATCGACCGGCAGGCGATCATCGACGGGGCGATGTTCGGCTATGGCACGCCCATCGGCACCCATTTCGCACCGCATAACCCGGACTACGTCGACCTGACAGAGATGAGCGGCTACGATCCCGAAAAGTCCAAGGCGCTGCTGGCCGAGGCCGGTTTCCCCGATGGGTTCGAGACGACATTGCACCTGCCGCCCCCCTCCTACGCCCGCCGCGGGGGGGAGATCATCGCCGCGCAGCTGGCCGAGGTTGGCATCAAGGCCCAGATCACCAATGTCGAATGGGCGCAGTGGTTGGAAACCGTGTTCAAAGGCAAGGATTTCGGCCTGTCGATCGTCAGCCATACCGAGCCAATGGACATCAACATCTATGCCAACCCGGACTATTACTTCCAGTATGACAATGCCGAGTTCCAGTCTCTGATGACCGAGTTCAACAAGACCGCCGACCCCGCCGCGCGGAGCGAGATGCTGGCCAAGGCGCAGCGCATCATCGCCGAAGACTATGTGAACGGTTACCTGTTCCAGCTCGCCTTCCCGACGATTGCCAAGGCCGGTGTCGAAGGGCTTTGGGTGAACGCACCGACACAGGCGACCGATCTAACCGGTGTTAGCTGGGCGGAGTGATCTGAAAGGATCATGTCGAGAAACTAAAAAAGGGCGCGCCGTGAGGCGCGCCCTTCGTAATTAGAGGCGAAGACCTATTAGTCTTTGCCACGCATGCCAGCAGCGGCTTCGCTTACCAGCGCGTCGGGGTTCTGGTTGCAGACGACCATGAAGTCTTCCATTTCCTGCTGCATGTCCGTGTCGGCCATCACGTCGGCGTCTTCGGAATCTTCAACGGCTTTGGTGTTGTCGATCAGGGAATCTTCGGTCTCTTCGGAATCTGTCGCTTCTTCAGCTGAGATGTCGCTCGGCTCGGAACCGTCGCTCTTGGTTTCGGTGATCAGGGAGCCACCGTGGCCGCCATCTTCCAGCTCGGCGATTGCCATGGAAGCGACTTTCATTTTGTCGTCATCGCTCAGTTCTTGGTACTGGGCGCAGGTCATGGTGGCCATGTCCATGTGAGCGGCGGCAAAAGCGGGTGCGGAAACGGTGCCCAGAAGGCCAGCGATCGCAAGTGTTTTCAAAGTCGTTTTCATTTTCATTCTCCAGTTTTGTCTGTTCTCCCGAAAACAACACCGCATAACCGATATGGTTCCAGCGCATAGCAATAAGCCCCGCGAAAACCGCGCCCAAAGCGGCTAAGGGCATGCCTTGACTGGATTCTTTCGGCGATCATTCGGGGCGCAGCTGGCCGAGCATCCAAAAAATAATCATTTTTTTCTTTCTCGCGCGGGAAACTGCACGCGGGCTCTGGACCCTCCCGAGCGTGCCGCCTAACCTCCGCGCTATGTTGCGCTATGCGTTGAAAAGATTTCTCTCCTTGCTCATCAGTCTCGCGGTCGCGTCGCTGGTGATTTTCATGGTGATCGAGGTCGCCCCCGGCGATCCGGCCTCCTTTATGCTGGGCTTGAATGCCCAGCCCGAAACACTGGCCGCGCTGCGCAGTGAACTGGGGCTCGATCAGTCCCGGCCAGAGCGTTATCTGGAATGGGTCGGTGGCATGTTGCAGGGGGATTTCGGCACTTCCTACACCTATCGCACTCCGGTGACCGAGATGATCGGCGACCGGCTTTGGGTCTCTGTGCCCTTGGCGCTTTATGCGCTTTTCCTCTCTGTCATCGTGGCCTTTCCGGCGGGCATCTATGCCGCCTCGCGCCGCGGTCGGGCGGGGGATGTGGGCGTGATGGGGGCGACGCAATTGGGCGTGGCGGTGCCGAACTTCTGGTTCGCCATGATCCTCGTGCTGATCTTTTCGATCAATCTGCGCTGGTTTTCGGCAGGCGGTTTCGTCGGTTGGGACAAGGGGCTTTTCGCCGGGCTGCACGCGCTGACCCTACCTGCCATCGCGCTGGCCTTGCCGCAGGCGGCGATTCTTGCGCGGGTCATGCGCTCGGCCCTGCTGGATGTGCTGGGCGAAGATTTTATGCGCACCGCGCGGGCCAAGGGGCTGACGGCGCGGCAGGCGCTTTGGCGGCACGGGTTGCGCAATGCGCTGATCCCGGTGCTGACCATCATCGGCTTGCAGTTCTCCTTCCTGCTGGCCGGGTCGATCATTATTGAGCAGGTCTTTTACCTGCCGGGGCTCGGGCGACTGGTGTTTCAGTCGATCTCGGCGCGGGATTTGATCGTGGTCGAGTCGGTCGTGATGCTCTTGGTCTTTTCGGTGATCTTGGTGAACTTCCTTGTCGATCTGGCCTATGCTGCCGTCGATCCCCGGTTGAGGGCCCGCACATGAACCGCAACCTGTTTCTTGGGGCCGTGCTGACCTCGGTCTTTCTGCTGGCCGCGCTGATCTCCTTTGTCTGGACGCCCTATGACTATGCCGGGCTTGATATTGCGAACAAGCTGCGCAGCCCGTCGTTGGCGCATCCCATGGGGACGGATCATTTTGGCCGCGACATTCTGAGCATGATCATGGTCGGCGCGCGCACCTCTATCGCCGTGGCGCTGGTAGCGGTGGGCATTGGCATGGGCGTGGGTGTGCCGTTGGGGCTTTGGGCTGCGGCACGGCGCGGCAGCCTTGTGGATGAGGTCATCATGCGCGGCAATGATCTGGTCTTTGCCTTCCCGGCCATTGTCATCGCCATTCTGATTACGGCGGTCTTTGGCGCCGGGGCGATCAATGCGATCATCGCCATCGGCATCTTCAACATTCCCGTTTTCGCGCGGATCACCCGCGGTGCGGCGCTGTCGCTGTGGCAGCGGGAGTTCATCATGGCGGCACGGGTGGCAGGCAAAGCCGCGGCGCGGATCTCGTTCGAGCATATCCTGCCCAATGTCGCCAATCTGCTGATCGTGCAGGGGACCATCCAATTCTCTCTCGGCATCCTTGCCGAGGCGGGGCTGAGCTATGTCGGCCTCGGCGCGCAGCCGCCGGTGCCGTCTTGGGGCCGGATGCTGGCCGATGCGCAGACCATGGTCAGCATCGCGCCGCATATGGCCTTGATGCCGGGTTTCGCGATCATCCTGACGGTGCTGGGGCTGAACCTGATGGGTGACGGGCTGCGCGATCTGCTTGATCCCCGCCTGAGGGTAGCACGCACATGACGCTTCTTTCTGTCTCCAACCTTTCGCTCTCAATCCACGGGCTGCGCATCCTCGGCGGGGTGACCTTTTCCGTCGCACCGGGAGAGATCGTGGCCGTGACCGGGGAAAGCGGCTCGGGCAAGTCGATGACCGCGCTGGCGGCGATGCAACTCTTGCCCAAAGGCGCGACGACGACCGGGCATATCATGCTGGGCGAGGACGATCTGACCCAGATGGACGAGGCAGCGCTCTGCGATATGCGCGGCAATGACATCGGCATGGTGTTCCAAGAGCCGATGACCGCGCTCAACCCGGTGCAAAGCATCGGGCGCCAAGTGGCTGAGACCATCCGGGTGCATGAACCCAGCGTCTCCCGGGCCGAGGCTGAGGCCCGCGCCGCCGATACGCTGACCCGCGTCGGCCTGCCTCAAGACCGCTTCCCCCTGTCGCGCTATCCGCATGAGCTGAGCGGCGGGCAGCGCCAGCGGGTGGTGATCGCCATCGCCATCGCCCTGCGCCCCCGTCTGCTGATCGCCGATGAGCCGACCACCGCGCTGGATGTCACCACGCAGGCGCAGATCCTCGCCCTGCTGACCCGTTTGGCGCGCGAGGACGGCATGGGGCTGTTGATGATCACCCACGACCTTGCCGTCGTGGCGGATATGGCCGACCGGATCATCGTCATGCGCAAGGGGCAGATCGTCGAACAGGGGGAGACGCAGGCCCTGCTGCACAACATGCAGCACCCCTATACCAAAATGCTTTTCGACGCCTCACGCCATGAGGTGAACCTGCCCGCGCCGCCCACGCCGCAGCCTCTGTTGGAGGTCAAAGGCGTCTGTCGCGACTACCATCTGCCGCGCAAGACACTCTTCGGCGCGCTCGGCACGTTCCGCGCGGTGGACAACCTCAGCTTTACCCTGAACCGGGGGGAGCGTTTGGGGCTGGTCGGGGAATCCGGTTGCGGGAAATCGACCCTGACCCGGGCGATTTTGGGGCTGGAACCGGTGCAAGAGGGCAGTATCACGGTCGATGGCCAGCCGGTCTTTACCGGGACGCAGCCGAACCTTGCCGTGCGCCGCAAGATGCAGGTGGTGTTCCAAGACCCTTTCGGCAGTTTCAACCCGCGCCACCGGGTCGACCGTTTGGTGACCGAGCCGTTTCACCTGCTCGACACCCCGCCGCAGGGGGCCGAGCGCACTCGCGCGATTGACGAAGCGCTGACCGCCGTGGGGCTGCGCGCCTCGGATGCGCGGAAATACATCCACGAATTCTCCGGCGGTCAGCGCCAGCGGATCGCCATTGCCCGGGCGCTGATCATCCGGCCCGAGTTGATTCTGTTCGATGAGGCCGTCAGCGCGCTTGATGTCTCGGTCCGGGCGCAGATCCTCGATCTGCTGGCCGATCTTTGCAGCCATTATGACCTGACCTATCTCTTCATCTCGCATGACCTTTCGGTGGTGCGCACGGTGACGGACCGGGTGCTGGTGATGCAGTCTGGCAAGATCGTCGAGGCCGGAGAGACCGCGCAGGTCTTTGACGCGCCGCAGCACGCCTATACCAAATCGCTGATCGCCGCCGCGCCGGTTCTGCCTGACCTGCCTCAGCCCGTCGGGTAGGCTTTGCGGCCCTTCGTGTCAGCCGCATTGATTGCGATGAAAAACCGACCTAACGTGAAATCGGGGATTCCCGCCACAGGGGCATGTCTGCTCGCGGCCCGAACGGCGCGTTTGAAATTTCCCTGCCCAGTCAATTGCCTGAAGGCTGCGGCGCTCTACTTGTGCATGCAATGGGGTCCACTTAAAGGGTGGTCCGCCAAATATAACAATGGGAGACATCTTATGAAAATGTTCAAAATGCTCGCGATGACCGGTGCCATGGTGGCCGGCACTGCGGCCATGGCGCAGGAAAAATTCATCACCATCGGCACCGGTGGTCAGACGGGCGTTTACTTTGTCGTCGGTCAGTCGATCTGCCGTCTGGTGAACCGCGGCACCGCGGATCACAACCTGAAATGCACCGCGCCTTCCACCGGCGGGTCGATCGCCAACATCAACGCGATCAAAGCGGGCGACATGGACATGGGCGTGGCCCAGTCCGACTGGCAGTTCCACGCCTACAACGGCTCCTCCCAGTTCGAGGGTGACAAGTTCGACAACCTGCGCGCGGTCTTCTCCGTGCATGGTGAGCCCTTCAACGTCATCGCCCGTGCCGACAGCGGCATCGAGTCCTTCGACGACCTCAAAGGCAAGCGCGTGAACATCGGCAACCCCGGTTCCGGTCAGCGCGCCACCATGGAAGTCGTGATGGACGCCAAAGGCTGGACGCTGGACGATTTCGCACTGGCCTCCGAGCTGAAGCCGGCTGAGCAAGCCGCCGCTCTGGGCGACAACAAGGTGGATGCGATCATCTACACCGTGGGTCACCCCAACGGTTCGATCCAAGAAGCCGTGTCGACCGTCGACGCCAAGCTGATCCCCGTGGATGGTGACGCGATCCAAGGTCTGATCGACGACAACCCCTATTATGCCGAGGCCACCGTGCCGGGCGGTATGTATAAGGGCACCGACGAAGACGTGAAAACCTTTGGTGTGAAAGCCACCTTCGTGACCTCCGCCGATGTTGACGACGAAGTCGTTTATCAGGTGGTCAAAGCGGTTTTCGACAATTTCGACCGTTTCAAGCGTCTGCACCCTGCCTTTGAGAACCTGACCCAAGAGGAAATGATCTCGGGCGGTCTTTCCGCGCCGCTGCACCCCGGCGCCGAGAAGTATTACAAAGAGCAAGGTTGGCTCGAGTAATCTATCCGTGACATGATAGCTCTGGCGGCGGTACGCTGCCGTCAGAGACCCGAAAAAAACAATATGCGCATCCGCCCCAAGGTGGAGCCGACAGGGGGACGATATGTCTGAGAAGGACCAGCAAAAGGCGGCGGCTGTCGAAACCGCCGCGACCGGTGACCGGGGCGGATTGAGCCAGGCGGAACTGGACGAACTTGTCGCTTCTTCTGACACGGGTGGGCGTTCTGTCAGCGGGTTGATGGGCACTTTGCTGCTGCTGGTGGCCTTGGCTTGGTCCCTGTTCCAGCTCTACATCGCCTCGCCCATCGGCCTTTTCAACGATACGCTGGCCCGCTCCATTCACCTTGGCTTTGCCGTATTCCTTGGCATCATGGTGTTTCCGGCCACGCGCACCAGTTTTCAGGTGGCGCTTGGCGTCATCGTTCCCATTGTTCTTGCCGCGCTCTTTATGGTCAGTACGAAGGATTCCACCGCGGTCTGGTGGATCCCGATCCCGGCGGCCTTTGTGGTCGCGACAGTGCTGCTCGGCTCGCCCAAGAACCGCATTCCGATCTGGGAATGGGCCTTGGCCATCGTCGGCACCTTCTGCGCGCTCTACCTCTTTATCTTTTACCGTGACATCGCCAACCGCGTCGGCGCGCCGATCCTGCCGGATTATATCGCGGGGGTGACCGGCCTGTTAATCCTGCTCGAAGCCACCCGCCGCGCCCTTGGGCCTGCGCTGATGATCGTGGCGAGCGTCTTTCTTTTCTACACCGTGCTTGGCCCCTATATGCCCAGCATCATCGCGCATAAGGGCAACAGCCTTTCGGAGATCGTGAACCACCAGTGGATCACGACCGAAGGCGTCTTTGGCATCGCGCTTGGCGTGTCGACCTCCTTCGTCTTCCTCTTCGTGCTTTTCGGCTCGCTGTTGGACCGCGCGGGGGCGGGTAACTATTTTATTCAAGTCGCCTTCAGCCTCATGGGTCACATGCGCGGCGGTCCGGCCAAAGCTGCCGTTGTGGCCTCGGCCATGACCGGCCTGATTTCGGGCTCCTCGATCGCCAACGTCGTGACCACGGGCACCTTCACCATCCCGCTGATGAAGAAGGTGGGCTTCAACTCCGAGAAGGCCGGCGCGGTCGAGGTGGCTTCGTCGGTCAACGGCCAGATCATGCCGCCCGTCATGGGGGCTGCGGCCTTCCTGATGGTCGAATATGTCGGCATTCCCTATTTCGACGTGGTCAAACACGCCTTCCTGCCTGCGGTGATCTCTTACATCGCGCTGGTCTACATCGTGCATCTTGAGGCGATGAAGGCCGGGATGCAGGGCCTGCCGCGTGCCTATACGCCCAAGCCGCTGGTGCAGCAGCTTATCGGCATCGCCTTTGCGATCATCGCGATCTGCGCGCTATCCTTCGCCGTTTATTACCTGATGGGCTGGATCCGCCCGGCCTTCCCCGAAACGGCGGGCTATATCATCTTTGTCTTCCTCACGGCGGTCTATGTCGGCCTGCTTTATGTGGCGAGCAAGGAAGAACCGCTTGAGATGGAAGACCCCAACGCCGAGGTGACGACCCTGCCGATGCCGGGGCCGACTGCGCGGTCCGGTCTGCATTTCATCCTGCCTGTCGTGGTGCTGGTCTGGGCGCTGATGGTCGACCGCCTGTCGCCCGGCCTCTCGGCCTTTTGGGCGGCGGCCTATATGATCTTCATCCTGCTGACGCAGCGCCCGCTTATGGCGATGTTCCGGGGGGAGAGCCAGTTCGTCAACGATGTCAAAGCCGGGTTCCTAGACCTGATCGACGGTCTGGTCACCGGCGCGCGCAACATGATCGGCATCGGCATCGCCACCGCCACGGCGGGCATCATCGTCGGCGCGGTCAGCCAGACCGGTGTCGGCTCGGCGCTGGCAGATGTGGTCGAAGTGCTCTCGGGCGGCAATATCCTTGCCATCCTGTTCCTGACTGCGGTGCTGTCGCTGATCCTTGGAATGGGCCTGCCCACCACGGCGAACTATATCGTCGTCTCGGCGCTGCTGGCGCCGGTGATCGTGACGCTGGGCCAGCAGAACGGGCTGATCGTGCCGCTGATCGCGGTGCATCTCTTCGTCTTCTACTTCGGCATCATGGCCGATGTGACCCCGCCGGTGGGTCTGGCGAGTTTTGCCGCCGCCGCCGTTTCGGGCGGTGATCCGATCCGCACTGGGCTTGTCGCCTTCTTCTACTCCCTGCGCACCGCGGCGCTGCCGTTCCTGTTTATCTTCAACACGGAACTGCTGCTGATCGGGGTCACATGGGGGCAGGGGCTGTTCATCTTTGTGGTGGCGACCGTGGCCATGCTGCTTTTCGCAGCGGCGACCCAAGGTTTCTTTCTGGCCCGCAACCGTTTCTATGAAACCATCGCGCTGCTGCTCATCGCCTTTACCCTGTTCCGCCCGGGCTTTTGGATGGACATGGTCTATCCCCCCTATAGCGAGAAAGCCCCGACCGAGATTGTTCAGGCCGCTGAAGAGACCCCCGCGGGCGAACGGCTGCGGCTGCGCATCTCAGGCGTGAACGATCTGGGCGATCCGCTGGAGTTCGTGGCGCTGCTGCCCATCGGCGAAGGTGAGACCGGGGCCGAGAAGCTGGAGGCCGCGGGTCTCATGTTCCGCGAGGATGGCGACAAGATGATCATCGACGATGTCCTCTATGACAGCCCGGCGCAGGGCGCGGGCCTTGATTGGGATCAAGAGGTGCTGCGGGTGCTGAAACCGATGCCACAACCCAGCAAGTACTGGATGTTCATCCCCGCCCTGCTACTTCTGGCGCTAGTGGTCTTCTTGCAACGGGGCCGTGCCGCGCAGGCCCCCCGTAAGCCCGCGACAGCCTGAGGAGGGCGCATCATGTTCGATAACATTCTGCTGACCGTTGATCTGAGCGACCCGAAATCATGGGAAAAGGCGCTGCCGCAGGCGATTGATATGATCCGCCTCTCCAAAGGCACGCTGCATATCCTCTCGGTCGTGCCGGACATGGGTACGCCGCTGGTCGAAGGGTTCTTTCCCGCAGATTACGAGAAACAGGCCACGGGCCGCGCGGCCAAGGCGCTTGAACAGCTGGTCGAGCGTGAGGTGCCTGATGACGTAAAGGTGAAGCAGCACCTGAAATTCGGCAAGATCCACCGCGAGGCGCTGAAAACGATAAAGAAATCAAACGCCGATCTGGTGGTCATGGGGTCGGAGCACCCCGACAGCTTGCGGGAATTCCTCGTCGGCTCCAACGCCGACCGCATTGTGCGTCGTTCTCCTGTTTCCGTTCTGGTCGTGAGGGCGTAAGACACGTGCGTCGCGGAGATAGGCAAGGAAATGGTCCATTGCGCCGCGTAGTTCGGAGTATTCACGCATGACCCCTTTCGCGATTGCCGGCGTGCAGATGTACGTCAATGCCTTGCAGCCCAATGTCGAGGGCATGATCCAGCGGCTCGACATTCTGATGGCGCGTTTCCCTTGGACGCAGATGGTGCTGTTCTCCGAACTGGCGCCTTTCGGCCCGCTTGACCGGTTTGCCCTGCCGCCCGAGAATGAGACGATTGAGCAGTTTCAGGCCGCCGCGCGGCGGCACCGGGTCTGGCTGATCCCCGGTTCGATGTTCCTCAAGCATCCCGAGGATGGCCGCGTGTATAACACCTCGGTCGTCATCAACCCCGAAGGCGAAGTGGTGCGCCGCTATGCCAAGATGTTCCCCTTCCGGCCCTATGAGGCCGGGATCGCGGCGGGCAATGAATTCTGTATTTTCGATGTGCCAGATGTGGGCCGCTTTGGCCTGTCGATCTGCTATGACATGTGGTTCCCCGAAACGACGCGGCAGTTGACCTCGCAAGGGGTCGAGGTGTTGCTGCACCCGGTGCTGACCGGGACCACCGACCGCGATGCGGAACTTGCCATCGCGCGCGCCACGGCGGCGCAGTTCCAGTGCTATATCTTCGACGTGAACGGCCTCGGCGCCGGGGGTGTGGGCCGGTCCTGCGTGGTCGATCCGACTTCGATGGTGCTGCACCAATCGGCGGGGCAAGAGGATATGTTCCCGATCGAGATCGACCTCAACATGGTGCGCCGTCAGCGTGAGACGGGGATGAAGGGGCTGGGCCAACTGCTTAAATCCTTCCGCGACCGCCCGACCGACTTCCCGGTCTATGACCGTGACAGCGGCGCGGATGCCTTCCTGCACACGCTTGGCCCGCTTGAAATCCCGCAACAGGGCAGCCGCGCGGGGCTGCATGTCGATGTGCCCGCCCAGCAGGTGCCTGCCGAAATCCCGACCTATAAGGGCAAGAACGGTTTCCCGCCTGAGCCGCTTGCCAGCCCCACCGCCGGGACGGCGCCCGAGGTGGCCCAGACACCGGCGCCCGTGGCCCCGGCTGCGGCCACGCCGGACCCACAAACAACGCCTGACACACCCGGGCAGAACGACAATACCAGCGGCTAGGCCGGGGTTAGGTTCGCGCAAAGCGCTACCTGACGCATCGGTCGGCCCTCCAGCAGAGGACGACTGATGCATTCTATGAACGACTATTCCTCGGCCATTCAACTGCGGTCGGATCGGTGGAGCGCCCTGCGCGCCGCCGCCGCCGCCATGTCGCGCGATCCGAAAGGCAAGAACGCGGCGCAGGGGCGCAAGGAAATCGAGGCGCTGTTTGAGTCACTGGCCCTGATCGAGCCCTATTGGGCCTTTCCGGGCATGTCCGCTTTTGACCACATGCGCCGCCAGTTCGCCCATGGCAATTTCGAGGATCTGGCCTTTGCCGTGAACCGGGTAACTCGGGCGCTGACCACCGGCGCTTACCGCCGCCGCACCATCCCGTTGGAACGCGACAGTCTGGATCAGGACGAGCATGACGACGAGGCGATGTTGCCGCCCGAGGCGCGGGCGCTGGCGAAACCCTATTTCGAAGTGCTGATCGTCGACAATGTGAACGAACAGCAGGAACGCTGGCTGCGCAGCAATGTCACCCGCATGCGCCGGACCGAAGACCCGTTCATCTACGAAGCCGTCGTGGTGCCCAGCCTCGAAGACGCGCTGATCGCGGTGATGTTCAACCACAACATTCAAGCCATCGTGGTCCGCCCCGGGCTCACATTGAAATCGAAAGTCGATCAACAGATCCTGACCCGCTACCTCGCCCGCGCGGGCGGGCAGGATGAGATCGACGCGCTCCAGCCTGAGAGCTATGGCCCCGAGCTTTGCCGCATGATCGCCAAGGTCCGGCCCGAGCTTGATGCCTATCTGGTCACCGAACGCTCGGTCGAAGATATCGCCGGGCTCGATCTGGGGATTTGCCGGCGGGTCTTCTACAATCAAGAAGACTTCATGGAGCTGCACCTTAACATCCTGCGCGGGGTGCAGGCGCGCAACAAGTCGCCCTTCTTCACTGCGCTGGTAGAATACTCCAAACAGCCCACCGGCGTCTTCCACGCCATGCCGATCAGCCGTGGCAAGTCGATCACCCGCAGTCACTGGATTCAGGACATGGGGGCGTTCTATGGGCCGAATATTTTCCTTGCAGAGACCTCGGCGACCTCGGGCGGCCTCGACAGCTTGCTAGAGCCGCATGGACCGATCAAAGAGGCGCAGGAACTCGCAAGCCGCGCCTTTGGCTCTAAACAGACGTTTTTCGCCACCAATGGCACGTCGACCTGCAACAAGATCGTGGTGCAGGCGCTGGTGCGGCCCGGCGACATCGTGTTGGTCGACCGCGACTGCCACAAGAGCCACCACTACGGCATGGTGCTGGCAGGCGCGCAGGTCAGCTACCTCGACAGCTATCCGCTTAACGAATACTCGATGTACGGCGCGGTGCCGCTGCGCGAGATCAAGGAACGGTTGTTGGAGCTGAAGGCGGCGGGGAAACTCGACCGGGTGCGGATGCTTTTGCTGACCAACTGCACCTTCGACGGGCTGGTCTATAACGTCGAGCGGGTGATGGAGGAATGTCTGGCAATCAAGCCCGACCTCATCTTCCTCTGGGACGAGGCATGGTTCGCTTTCGCCCGGTTTAGTCCCACATATCGGCAACGCACCGCGATGAACGCGGCCAATACCCTGCGGGCGAAGTTCAAGTCCGAGGCCCATGCCGCCGCCTATGAGGCCCAGCAAAAGACCCTGAAAGACGCGAATGATGAGACCCTGCTCAACACCCGGCTGATCCCCCCGCCGCAGGCGCGGGTGCGGGCCTATGCCACGCAATCGACCCACAAGACGCTGACCTCACTGCGGCAGGGCTCGATGATCCACGTCAACGATCAGGACTTCAAAGGTGAGGTCGAGCAGAGCTTCCACGAAGCCTATATGACCCACACTTCGACCTCGCCGAACTACCAGATCATCGCCTCGCTCGACGTGGGGCGGCGTCAGGTCGAACTCGAAGGGTTCGAATTTGTGCAACGACAGGTCGAAGCGGCAATGTCGATGCGCCGTGCGATCAGCGAACACCCGCTCTTACGCAAGTATTTCAAAGTGCTCTCCGCCGGGGACATGATCCCCGAACAGCACCGCGAAAGCGGCGTCACCAGCTACTATGACGTTGAGCAGGGTTGGACCGACATGTGGGATTGTTGGGAGCAGGATGAATTCGTGCTCGACGCGACCCGCGTGACCCTCGCAGTGGGCGGCACGGGCTGGGATGGCGATACCTTCAAGACACAGATCTTGATGGATAAATACGGCATCCAGATCAACAAGACCTCGCGCAATACCGTGTTGTTCATGACTAACATCGGCACCACGCGCTCTTCGGTCGCCTATTTGATCGAAGTGCTGGTGGAGATCGCCAAATCGCTCGACGATCTTTTGGACGATGCCAGCCGGATGGAGCGGCTGTCATTCGACCGGCGCGTCACCAATCTGATGGAAAACTACCCGCCGCTGCCGGATTTCAGTTGCTTCCACGAAGCCTTCCGCGCGGCCGACACGCCCGAGGGCGACATTCGCACGCCCTTCTTCCTCGCCTATGATGAGAAGAACTGTGACTACCTCGATCTGAACGGATCCTTGCAAGAGGTCATGGACGCGGGCGACACGGTGGTCTCGGCCAGCTTCATCATCCCCTATCCGCCCGGCTTTCCGATCCTCGTCCCCGGACAGGTCGTCAGTCAGGAAATTCTCGACTTCATGCGCGCGCTCGATGTGAGCGAGATCCACGGATACCGGCCCGATCTGGGCCTGCGCGTCTTTACCGCGGAGGCATTGAAACGCGTGCGCCGCAAAGACCTTTCTTCTTCACCCGTTTGACCAAAAGGACCTACGACATGGCAAAAATTCTCAAGAATATCTCCGAAATCCGCCGGTTCTTTCACCGAAACGAGGACCCGGTCTATTTCATCTCGGCGACCAACTTCAATCTGCTGGGCCTCGATGAATGGGTGAAGAATTTCAAGTACATCTGCTACATCGACTGCTACGGCGGCAAGCATCCCAACGTCTTCTGCCCCTCGGAACAGCCCCATGCGGAGTTCCAGAGCATCGAGGACATCAACAACTACCTGCTGCAGCACAAGGAGGTCATCGACTTCATCAAGCGCCGCGGCGGCAAGCCCAAGTTCGTCTTCCTAATGTTCGACGAGGAGACCGAGCGGCTTTCCAAGGAACTTGGGGCCGAGGTCTGGTTCCCAAAAGCCAAGCTGCGCCAATCGATGGACAACAAGATTGAGACTGTGCGCATCGGCAACAAGGCCGGCGTGCCTTCCGTGCCCAACACGCTGAGCGAGGTGAAAAGCTACGACCACCTGCGCGAGATCTGCGAGAAGGCCGATCTGGGCCATGACCTCGTGCTGCAATCGGCCTATGGCGACAGCGGGCATACCACATTCTTCATCAAGTCCGAGGCCGATTTCCGCCGCCACGAAAGTGAGATCGTGGGCGAGGGCGAGATCAAGATCATGAAGCGGATCGACTGTCGCGGTGCCGCGATCGAGGCCTGCGCCACCAAGGAAGGCACCATCGTCGGCCCGCTGATGACCGAACTGGTCGGCTTCAAGGAATTGACCCCCTATCGCGGCGGCTGGTGCGGGAACGAGATCCTCGCCACCGCCTTCCCGCCCAAGGTCCGCGAGAAGGCGCGCGATCTGACCTTCAAGTTCGGCGAGCAGCTGCGGAAAGAGGGCTATCGCGGCTATTTCGAGCTCGACTTCCTGATCGACAAGAAGACCGGCGACCTTTGGTTGGGGGAGTTGAACCCGCGGATCACCGGCGCAAGTTCCATGACCAACCACGCGGCCTTCGCCCATGCCGACGCGCCGCTTTTCCTGTTCCACTTGCTGGAGTTCAGCCGCAAGAAATTCACCCTCGACGTGGATGAGCTGAACGCCCGCTGGGCCGATCCGGACAATATCGACGGCTGGAGCCAGATGGTCATTAAACACACCGAAGACAGTGTCGACATCTGCACCGAAGCGCCCGAGACCGGCATTTACAAGATGAAGGAAGACGGCAGCGTGGTCTTTGACCGTTTCGACTATCACCGCCGCGCGGTCGAGAGCGAGAACGAGGCCTTCTTTCTGCGCATCCTGCAACCGGGTGACTATCGCTATGAAGGCGCGGATATCGGCATCCTCGTGACGCGGGGCCGGTCGATGACCAAGTCTTTCCAGTTGAATGAACGCGCGAAAAAGTGGATTCACGGGATCAAACGTGGTGTGCACGGTAAACCCTTGCCCACCGCCTCGGCCGGTCCAGAGCTTTCTGATCCGGCGTTCAAGATCCTGTAGCAAGACGAAAGGCCGCGATGTATTGGCGCGCATTGTCCGAAGACCAGCCCGGCCCGAAATGGGCCGGTCTCTTCGCGGCCTATTGGCCTGATTATCACGCATGGTGGTTGAAGGAGGGGGAGGCCGCGCGCCCGACCTATGCCCAATGCCGCCGTGCGCTGGCCCAGCATATGCCCGAGATGCTGCCGCTTTATGACCAGCTTTGCAGTCTTGCGGGCGGCGGCGATCACGCGGCGCGCTTCCTTAGTTTCTATTGCCCACCGCCCTATCTCTCGGCCTGTTCGCAGGCGATCTGGGCGGGGAAAGAGCCGGTCATGGTGCGCAACTATGACTATAACCCCAACGCCTTTGACGCGATGGTGCTGCGCTCGGGCTGGCAGGGGCGGCAGGTCATGGGCACCTCAGACGGGCTATGGGGGCTGGTCGATGGGGTGAATGATGCGGGGCTGTCGATCTCGCTGACCTTTGGCGGGCGGCGCGTGGTGGGTGAGGGGTTCGGCGTGCCGCTGATCCTGCGCTATGTGCTGCAGACCTGCGAAACCGCGCAAGAGGCGGGCGAGGTACTGGCACGGGTGCCGACGCATATGAGCTATAACGTCACCGTGCTCGACCGGAAGCGGAGCTACCTGACCGCGATGATGGCCCCTGACCGCCCGGCTGTCATCACCCGCGCCGCGGTGGCCACCAACCACCAAGAAAATGTGGAATGGATCAGCCACGCCCGTTTTACCGCCACGGTCGAGCGGGAGCGCTACCTGTTGCAACGTCTGCGTCTGCACCGCGACCCGGAGGAGAAGTTCATCGGCGCCTTCCTCAAGCCGCCGCTTTATTCCACGGCCTTCAACGCCGGTTTCGGCACGCTCTACACCGCCGTCTACCGTCCGCGCAAACGCGAGATGGAGTTGCGCTGGCCCGGCACGACATGGGCGCTGTCGCTGACGGATTTCACCGAAGGGGCGCGGCAGGTCTTGGTGCCGGGGGCGGCATGAGCGGGGCGGCGCGCAAAGGGCCGCTGTCCTCGCTCAGGGTGGTGGAGTTTTCCGGCCTTGGCCCCGCGCCGCTGGCGGGGCAACTGCTGGCCGATCTAGGCGCGGATGTCATCACGGTTGACCGCAAAGCCGCCCCGGCGGACCCGTCGGACATCAACCGGCGCGGCAAGCGGTCGGTGGTGTTGAACCTGAAAACCGCCGAAGGGATCGCCGCGGCGAAGGCGCTGATCGCCTCTGCCGATGTGCTGATCGAAGGGTTTCGCCCCGGCGTGATGGAGCGTTTGGGCCTTGGCCCCGACGACTGCCCCGAGGCTCTGATCTATGGCCGCATGACCGGCTGGGGCCAGACCGGTCCATGGGCGCAGACGGCGGGGCATGACATCAATTATCTGGCTCTAACAGGGGCACTTCATGCCATGGGCCACGCCGACGCGCCCCCGGTGCCG
Source organism: Sulfitobacter sp. 1A12779 (assembly GCF_043557315.1). NCBI lineage: Bacteria > Pseudomonadati > Pseudomonadota > Alphaproteobacteria > Rhodobacterales > Roseobacteraceae > Sulfitobacter > Sulfitobacter sp. 1A12779. Next base: position 57,341 of record NZ_JBIFFU010000001.1, on the reverse strand, counting down.
CCCCTGAACATGGTGGCGGATTACGGCGGCGGGACGATGTTCTTGCTGTTCGGCATCCTTGCGGCCGTGATCGAACGCGGGGTGACCGGCAGGGGACAAGTCGTCGATGCCGCGATGGTCGATGGGGTGCCCGCGATGATGGGGCTGATCCACGGCATGTTGGCCCAAGGCGCATGGACCGAAGAGCGTGCCGCCAATTGGCTCGACGGGGCCGCGCCGTTTTACCGTTGCTACACCTGTGCGGATGGGAAGTTCCTTTCGGTCGGGGCTTTGGAGCCGCAGTTCTACACGATCTTGCTAGAGAAGTTGGGCCTGCCTGCGGCGCTTGCCGAGAGCCAGAACGACAGGACGACATGGGAGGCGCGTATCGCCGATTTCACCGCGATTTTTGCCACCCGCGCCCGGGACGACTGGGCGGCGCATTTCGATGGCTCAGATGCCTGCGTGGCCCCGGTGCTCAGCTTTTCCGAAGCGCCGGATCATCCGCAGATGGCGGCGCGGGGCAATGTGGTGAGGGTCGATGGGGTGCTGCAATCAGGCCAAACGCCGCGGTTTGACGGTGCCGCGCCACAGATGCCCAGCCCCCCACGGGCCATCGGCGCGGATACCGATGCGGTGCTGGCCGAACTTGGCCTGCCGCGAGACCGCGCATGAAAAACCCCCGGCCAAAGGACCGGGGGTAAATCTCGTCATAGCGGCAAGGCTCAGGCCGCTTTGCGGTCGTGTTTGCCCTCTTCGATTTCCTCGACGATCTTGGCGACGAAAGCGTCGAGATCCTCGGGCGAGCGGCTGGTCACGATGCCTTGGTCGGCCACCACTTCGCTGTCTTCGTAATGCGCACCGGCATTCTTCACATCCGTTGCGATGGAGGAGAAGGAAGTCGCCTTGCGGCCCTTGATGATGCCCGCCTCGATCAGCAGCCACGGGGCGTGGCAGATGGCGGCGACGGTCTTGCCGCTGTCGTGGAACTTGCGGATCAGAGCCACCGCGTCTTCGTTGGCGCGCAGCAGGTCGGGGTTGATCTGGCCACCGGGCAGCACGATGCCTTGGTAGTCATCGACATTCACGTCCCGAAGGGCGAGGTCTGCGGGCACGGTGTTGCCCCAGTCATCTTCGTCCCAACCTTTGATCTCATTGCCGTCGGGCGTGGCCACATGGACGGTGGCGCCGCGGTCGCGCAGATCGTTCAGGGGTTTTTCCAGTTCGGACTGCTCAAAGCCATTGGTGGCGAGGATCAGGATCTTTGCATTGGTGATATCAGTCATTGCTTTCTCCTTTGTCATTTCTGCAGGACCAACGGTCTGCATGGCCGCCTGTTCCCCTCACATTTGCGCGAGGGCGATGATCCGCCGGTGCAGATGCGCCACAGGGCGGTGAATATTTGTTGATACGTCAAAGGACGGCATCATATATGCGTTCAGAATGGATCGCCCCGACACCCCCCTTGCCGAATTGCCCATGGACGAATTGATCGTCTGTCCGCAATGCGACGCCGTCTACCGGCTGCGCCGCCCCGCCCATGGGGAGCGGGCGAGTTGTGAGCGGTGCCATACCGCCCTGATCACGCCCCGCAGGAACGCCGGGTTGCAGATCATCGCCGTGGCGGTGGCGGTCATGGTCTTGATCATCGGGGCGGCGGTCTTTCCTTTTCTCACCATCGACGCGGCGGGGGCCAGCAACGCGGTGTCGGTGCTGGATGCAGCACTTGCCTTTTCCGGCGGGCCGATGATCCTCTTGTCGCTGGCCACGGCGGCGCTGATCTTTTTCATCCCGCTCGTGCGGGTGCTGCTGACGCTCTATGTGCTGATCCCCGTGGTGCTGGATCGCCCGCCCGCGCGGCATGCCGTCGCCGCCTTTCGCCTGTCAGAGGAACTGCGCCCTTGGTCGATGGCCGAGGTTTTTGCCATCGGCTGTGCCGTGGCGCTGGTCAAAGTGGCCGATCTGGCCGATGTGGGCTTTGGCCCCGCGTTTTACATGTTCGGCGCGCTGGTGATCCTCGTCATCGCGCAGGACAGATTCTTATGCAAATGGTCCGTATGGAACTCTCTGGAACATCCCAAGACATCGTGAGCGCACGGGAGTTGGGCATCGTGGCCTGCACCCGCTGTAACAAGCCCGCGCCGATGGGCACGGAGCTTTGCAGCCGCTGTGGCAGCAAGCTGGTCTCGCGCGATCGGATGAGCCTTCAGCGTGTCTGGGCGTTCTGGACGGTGGGGCTGATGTGCTACATCCCCGCGAATACCTATCCGATGCTTAAAACCCGCACGCTGTTTCAGGTCGAGGAAAGCACGATCATCGGCGGCGCGGTGGAACTGGCGCAATATGGCAACTGGGGGATCGCCCTGATCATCCTCTTCGCCTCTGTCGCCATTCCGTTGGCCAAATTCATGGCCGTGGCCTTTCTTGCGATCAGCGTGAAGCGGCGCTCGGTCACCTCGCAGCGCCAGCGGCATTACCTTTACGAAGTGGTTGAGTACATCGGACGCTGGTCGATGATCGATATCTTTGTGGTTGCGATTTTGTCGTCTCTGGTGCAACTCAAGACACTGGCCGCCATCAATCCCGGTACCGCGAGCATCTTTTTTGCCCTCTCCGTGATCTTTACCATGCTGGCGGCACAAGCGTTCGACACCCGTATGATCTGGGACGCTCAGACCAAGGACGAGGGCCTGAAAACCAATGACTAAGACGCCTCCCGACGTACCGATTTCGCCGACCCGCAAGATGTTTCTCAGCGGGGCCTCGGTGATCTGGATCATCCCGATCCTCGCCCTGATCGTGGCGCTTTTCGTGGCCTATCGGTCTTACAGCGAGCGCGGCCCGGTGATCGTCGTGGAATTTGAAGAGGGCGCGGGTATCTCTGCCGGAGAGACCGAATTGCGCTTTCGCGATGTGACGGTCGGGGTGGTCGAGAAGGTCGGCTTTACCTCGGGTTTGGACCGAGTGACGGCGCATATCCGCGTCGACAAGGACGTGGCGCCTTATATCGACAATGGCGCGGTCTTCTGGGTCGTGCAGCCCGAGGTCACCGCACAGGGCATCACCGGTCTCAGCACGGTGCTGAGCGGTGTCTATATTGAAGGGTCATGGGACCAACAGGTCGGCCCGGCGGCGGAGCGCTTTCAGGGGTCATCGACCGAGCCGTTGATCCGCGGCGGCCAAGGCGGGCTTGAGATCGCCTTCCGCTCCACCGCGAACGGGCATCTGACCGACAATGCGCCGATCCTTTACAAGGGCATCGAAGTGGGCCGCGTCGGCTATGCCAAGATCGCCCCGCGCGGCAACTACGCCATTGTCGAGGCGCTGATTTTCGAAGAGCACCGCCAGTTGATCAATGAATCCACCCGCTTTTGGGATGCATCGGGCTTTAGCGTCAACATCGGCCCCGCGGGGGCCGAGATCGACTTTTCCTCGTTGGCGACCCTTGTTGGCGGCGGCATTACCTTTGACACCTTCGTCTCGGGCGGGGCGCAGGTGTCTGACGGCACGGTGTTTGAAATTTACCCCGACAAGGAAACCGCGCGGAACTCTGTCTTTAACGCCTCCGAGGTCGATCCGCTGAAGCTGAGTGTCGTGTTCGACGACAATATCTCGGGTCTGATCGTCGGCGCCCCGGTTGAGATGAGCGGGCTGGAGATCGGCGAGGTCGAAACCATGTCTGGGCTGGTGGATTTCGAACGGTTCGGCGACAGCCGTGTGCGGCTGAACGCAATCCTGTCGATCCAACCCGCGCATCTGGGGATGCAGGACGATGTGACCGCCGAAGCCGCTTTGGCCTTCCTGAAAGAGCGTGTGGAAGACGGGCTGCGCGCGCGGCTGGCCTCGGCCAGCCTGCTGACCGGTGGTTTGAAGGTTGAATTCGTCGCCGTCGAAGACGCGCCTGAAGCTTCGTTGAACGAGACGGAGAATGGCCTTGCGCTGATGCCGACCACGGAAAGCGATGTCTCTGATGCGGCGGCTACGGTCGAAGGGGTCTTTACCCGGATCAACAGCTTGCCGATCGAAGAATTGCTCAACAGCGCGATCACCTTCCTCAATTCGGCAGAGGCTTTCGTGTCGGATGAAGACCTGCGCGAAACCCCGCAAGACGTGCGCACCCTTTTGGGCGAGTTGACCGGGCTGGTCTCTTCCGAAGAGGTCAAGAACGTGCCGGTCGCCCTGAACGGCACGCTGGTGCGGATCGAAGAATTGGTGGCCCAGCTTGAGGAAGAGCGGATTGCCGAGCGCCTGTCCGCCGCGCTTGAGGGCGCGTCGGATGCGGCCAATGCGGTGTCCTCCTCGGTCGAAGGTGTGCCGGAGTTGGTGGAGCGCATTCAGGCGGTGGCGGCCAAGGCCGAAACGCTTGAGGTCGAAGAACTGGTCGTCGCACTCACCGACCTGACCGAATCCGCCGATGCGGTGATCGGCACCGAAGATGCGGTGGCCCTGCCGGGCGCATTGAAACGCGCCTTGGACGAATTGAACGCCACGTTGGAAGAACTGCGCGAAGGCGGCGCGGTCGAGAATGTGAACCGCACCTTGGCCTCGGCCCGCAACGCCGCGGACAATATCGCCCTCTCGGCCCAAGACCTGCCGCAGGTGGTCGAGCGTTTGACCGCGCTCTTTGCCCAAGCCAGCCGCACCATCGAAGGTTATAACCAAGGTGAACAGCTGAGCCGCAGCGCCGAACGCACCCTGCGCGACATTCAGAAAGCTGCCGATGCCCTTGCATCTTTGGCGCGGACCATCGAACGTAACCCCAATTCTCTATTGCTGGGACGGTAACGCATGACATTTGCAAGACCCTTGATCACCCTCGGCCTGCTGGCAGCCTTGGCCGCCTGTGGCGGCACGGCTGAACGTTTCCCCGTCCGCGCCCCGGCGGTGACAGAGAAGACCTCCATCGCCTTCAGCTCTGTCGAAGTGCGCGACGTGTCTTTGCCGACCTATGCCGCCGCCGAAGAGATTTCGGTGCAATTGGCCGATGGCCGTCTGGTCAGTTCGACCGATGTGCTTTGGGCCGACGCGCCCGAACGGGCCGTGGCGCTGGAGCTTAGTCAGAACCTTGCGCGGATGACGGGGCGTCGCATCGCGTCTGAGCCTTGGCCGTTCGAAGCCTTCCCCGATGCCAGCCTCGAAGTGCGCTTTGCCGAATTGGTGGCCACCGAAGCGGGGAAGTTCCGCGCCTCCGGTCAGTATTTCGTGGCCGTCCGCGATGACCGGCGGGAGCGGTCGGGCCTGTTTGACCTCAGCGTGCCGTTCAATCCCGAAGGTGGCGCAAACGCCATCGCCGCGGCGCGGGGGCAACTCGTCCTTGATCTGGCCCGCTATATCGCCCAGAACGGGTTGAAGTAGGGTCGAGCCCCGGAAGTCTACCGGCGACGCGCGTTGTTCCGTCTGTTCGGAAAATTCTGAATAGTCTTGATTTGTGCCCCGCCTTGTCTATCTACCGTCAACGCGCCTGCTGTGGACGGGGAATGATGGATAGCACTGACCAAATCGACCAAGTCCGCGATGACTTCATCACCCGCATGGGCGTCATCGCCATGGGCGAGGGATTGCCGCGCATGGCGGGGCAGGTCTTTGCCATGCTGGTTTTCGAGGGCGAGCCGATTGCCTTTGGCGCGCTGTCGCGCCGCCTTTCCGTTAGCCGCGCCACGATCAGCACCTCCATTCGCCTGCTCGAAGAGCGGGGGTTGATCCGGCGTGTGAACAAGACGGGCGACCGGCAGGATTACTTCCAACTCGCCGATGACGCCTATGCCGCGATGACGAAATATGCGCTGGCAGGGACCCGCCACGCCAAATCCGAGATTAACGATACGATCCGCAAGCTGCCCGAAGAGGCCGAAGGGGTGCGCCAAAGGCTCGATACTTTCGCCGCCTTCTATGACACGATCAGCGCCGCGCTTGATGACGTAGCAACCCGGGTGAGCAAGCCCAAGAATTGACGCGCGGCCCGATCACGGGGTCGCGGTGATGGAGTTCGATCAATGAGTGACACATCTCAAGAGCGCCAGACGCTTTCATTTGACAGCGATGCCGGCTCGAAACGGTCGAAGTTCATCGCCGGTGGGATCGCGCTGTTGATCGCTCTTTGGATGGGCAGCGGCTATATCATCCCCTCCGAAGAGACCGAAGAAGCCGCGCCTGCGCCCATTGCTCCCGAAGCGGTGACAGTGGCCGTGCGCGGCTCTCAGGCGGACAGCGTGACGCAGGTCTTCGTCGCCGAAGGGCAGGCCTTGCCGGACCGGGATACGATGGTCCGCGCCGAAGCGGGTGGGGAGATTGCCGAGGTGCTGGTCGCCAAGGGCGATGCGGTCGAAGCGGGCGCGTTGATCGCGCGGCTCAGCACCACGGCGCGCGATTCCGATCTGGCCCGCGCGCGTGAGGAGTTGAGCCGCGCACAGCGCGAATACGACAACGCCCAAGCCCTGCTAGACCGGGGTGTCTCGACCGTGGACCGCGTAAGCCAAGCCCGCGCCACTTTGGCCGCCGCTCAAGCTTCGGTCACCGCTGCCGAAGAGGCGCTGAACAACACCGAAATCCGCGCCCCCTTTCCGGGCCGGCTGGAGATGCTCGATATCTCAGCCGGAGAGTTCGTGTCGACCGGTGAGGAAATCGCGCGGCTGGTCGACAACACGCCGCTGACGATCCAAGTGCAGGTGCCCCAGCAGTCGCTTAAAGACATTAAAGAGGGTCAAACGGCCGAGGTCGTCTTCATCACCGGGGCAGAGGCGCAGGGCGAGGTGCAATTCGTCTCAAGCAGTGCGAGCGCCGAAACCCGGACCTTTACCGCCGAAGTCAGGGTCGAAAACGCCGATGGAGCGATCCCCGCGGGCATTTCGGCCCGCGTGCGCATCCCCACGGGCGAGACCCGCGCGCATTTCGTCTCTCCGGCGATCCTATCCTTGGACACCAATGGCACCTTGGGCGTCAAAACGGTGAACGATGAGGATAAGGTTGTCTTTAACAAGATCGCCATCGTGCGCGCCCAGACCGATGGCATCTGGATCGCGGGCCTGCCGGATGAGGCCCAGATCATCACCATCGGGCAGGGCTTCGTCAACGACGGGGAAACGGTCAACCCGCAGCCCGAAACCGGTGGCGACAATGAAGGGGAAGCGCAGCCTATGGCGGGTGTGCCCGAGATTGAAGAGTTGGAAGACCAGCCAACCGGCGACGGCCAGATCACCGGCAGCGCCGAAGCCGCCCAGCCGGAGCAAGTGGAATGAACACGCTGATCGACGCCGCTTTCAGCCGCGCCCGCGTGGTGATCCTGAGCTTGGTGATGATCTTGGCGGTCGGGGCCTATGCCTATGTCGGCATCCCCAAGGAAAGCTCGCCCGAGATTCCGATCCCCACACTCTATGTCTCCACCTCTCTCGAAGGCATCTCGCCCGAGGACAGCGAGCGGCTGCTCGTTGAGCCGCTTGAGACCGAACTCAGCGCGATCACCGGGTTGAAACAGATCACTTCGAACGGGGCCGAGGGCCATGCCTCGGTGCAATTGGAGTTCGAGCCGGGGTTCGATTCCGACGAGGCGCTCGACAAGGTGCGCGAGGGCGTGGACCGGGCCAAGTCGGACCTGCCCGAAGACGCCACCGATCCGGTCGTGACCGAGATCAACACGGCGCTTTTCCCGATCCTGACCGCGATCCTCTCCGGCCCGGTGCCGGAACGGACGCTCAACTCCATTTCCGAAGAGCTGAAGGACGCGATCGAAGGGCTGTCCGGCGTGCTTGAAGTCGATGTCGGGGGGGAGCGGACCGAGCTTTTGGAGGTGTTGATCGACCCTACGGTCTTTGAGACCTACAACATCTCTTTCGAAGAGCTGATCAGCCAGATCAACCGCAACAACCGCCTGATCGCGGCGGGGGCGATTGAAAGCGGCGCGGGGCGGCTGGTGCTCAAGGTGCCGGGGCTGATCGAGAATGTCGAAGACGTTATGTCGCTGCCGATCAAGGTGCGCGGCGATACGGTGGTGACCTTTGCCGATGTCGCCACGATCCGTCGAACCTTCAAAGACCCGACTGGCTTCGCCCGCATTGACGGCCAGCCCGCGCTGGCGCTTGAGATCAAGAAACGCTCGGGCGCGAATATTATCGAGACGGTCGCGGCGGTGCGCGAATTGATTGACGAGATGCGCGCGGAATGGCCCGACAGCATCACCGTCAAATACACCCAAGACGAATCCGAGCAGGTCCAAGACATGCTCAGCGATCTTGAGGCCAATGTCATCGCGGCGGTGATCCTTGTGATGATCGTGATTGTCTGGGCCTTGGGCGTCCGCTCGGCCCTGCTGGTGGGCTTGGCGATTCCGGGGGCCTTCTTGGCCGGGGTCACGGCGCTTTGGGTCATGGGCTATACGATGAACCTCGTGGTGCTGTTTTCGCTGATCCTTGTGGTGGGGATGCTGGTGGACGGGGCCATCGTGACTACCGAGCTGGCCGACCGCCGTCTGCAAGAGGGGCATTCGCCCCGCGCCGCCTATGCCCATGCCGCCAAGCGCATGGCATGGCCGATCATCGCCTCCACGGCGACGACGCTCAGCGTGTTCTTCCCGCTGCTGTTCTGGACCGGCACGGTGGGGGAGTTCATGAAGTTCCTGCCCATCACCGTGATCCTGACCCTGACCGCATCGCTTTTCATGGCGCTGGTCTTTATCCCCGTCGTCGGCGGGATCATCGGCAAGCGGCCCCCGCAATCGGCCAAGGATAAGGCGACGCTCCATGCCGCCGAACAGGGCGACCCGCGTGATCTGAAGGGCTTTACCGGTGGCTATGTCAAACTGCTGCAATTCGCCATCCTGCGCCCGTGGATGACTCTGGTCCTTTCCATTTCCATGCTGATGGGCGGCTTTACGGCCTATGCGCAGTTCGGCAATGGGATCACCTTTTTCCCCGATGTAGAGCCTGATTTTGCGCAGGTGCAGGTGCGTGCGCGGGACAATTTCTCGATCTACGAACAAGACGCGCTGGTGCGGCAGGTCGAGCAGCGCCTCTTTGCCTATGACGAGATCGCCAGCGTCTATGCCCGCACCGGCAGCAGCAACCGCGACAGTGCCGATCTGATCGGCACCATTCAGGTTGAGTTCACCGAGTGGGACGAACGCCGCCCCGCCGCCATCATCGGCGAGGAAATCCGGACCGAGATGGCGGCCATTCCGGGGATCGACGTGCAGGTGCAGACCGCCTCGAACGGCCCCTCGGCGGGCAAGCCCGTCAATCTGCGGATCGAGGCGCATGACCCGCAGGTGCAGCAGCAGGTGGTGGATCAGATTCGCGAGAAGATGGCCGATATCGGCGGTTTCACCGATGTGACCGACTCGCGCCCCCTGCCGGGGGTGGAATGGCGCATCGCGGTGAACAGGTCCGAGGCCGCCCGGTTCGGGGCCGATATCTCGACGCTGGGGCAGGCGGTGCAACTGCTCACGCGGGGCATCACGGTTGCGGATTACCGGCCCGACGATGCCGAAGGCTCCATCGACATCAACGTGCGCTTCCCCTCCGATGAGCGCACGCTGGAAGAGTTGCAATCGCTGCGCGTGCCGACCTCCGTAGGGCTGGTGCCGATCTCGAACTTCGTGACTTTCGAGCCGAGTCCGCGGACCGGCACGATCACGCGGGTGGATCAAGAGCGGGTGGTCACGATCGAGGCCAATGTCGCGCCGGGTGTCTTGGTGAACGACCAGACCGTCGCGCTGCGCAGCGCGATTGACGCGATGGACCTGCCACCGGGTGTCGAAGCCTCCTTCGCCGGGGAGGCGGAGGACCAGCAGGAATCGATGATCTTCCTCGTCGGCGCCTTCATCACCGCGATTTTCCTGATGTTCGTGATCCTCGTGATCCAATTCAACAGCTTTTACCAAGCCTTCGTCGTCATGTCGGCCATCGTCTTTTCGATCGCCGGGGTGCTCTTTGGCCTGCTGATTACCGGACGGCCCTTCGGGGTGGTCATGGGCGGCATCGGGGTGATCGCGCTGGCGGGGATCGTGGTGAACAACAATATCGTTCTGATCGACACCTATAACGACCTTAAGAAACTGGGGCTGTCGCCGCTAGAGGCTGCGCTGCGCACCGGGGCGCAGCGTTTGCGGCCCGTGGTGCTGACCTCGGTCACCACGGCGCTTGGCCTGATGCCCATGGTGATTGGCCTCAACATCAACTTCTTCACGCGCGAGATCGTCTATGGCGCGCCTTCCACCCAATGGTGGACCGAGCTGAGCTCGGCCATCGCGGGCGGTCTGGTGGTCGCCACCGTGCTGACGCTGGTGGTGACACCGGCGATGTTGATGCTGGGAGAGAAGAAGGCGAAACGCGCTGAGCCGACCCCGCCGGAGCCGGAACCGGTCGCCGTCTAGCGCAAGGTCAAGCCGCTAAAGATCAGGCGGCCTTTTCGGCCTTGTCTTCGGTCAGGATGGTGTAAAGCGTGGCCGGGTCGGGGTTCGACCGCAACTTGGTGCAGATGCTGGTGTCGCGCAGCGTGCGGGCCACCAGTGCCAGCGCTTTGAGATGCTCCACCCCCGCATCTTCGGGGGCGAAGAGGGCAAAGGCCACGTCGACCGGTTGCCGGTCGACCGAAGAGAAATCAATCGGCTTGTCCAGCAAGACGAAGGCACCGACAACCTTGTCGATCCCGTTCATCCGCGCATGGGGCAAGGCCACGCCATGGCCGACACCGGTCGGCCCGAGGGTTTCGCGCGTCATCAGCGCATCTACCACTTGGCCGGCCGGCAGCCCATAGGCTTGCTGGGCGAGTTCGCCGATATCCTGCATCAGTCGCTTCTTGCTCGAAGCCGAAGTCAAAACCTTCACGGCCTCTGGCTTGAGGAGTTTGCCGAAATCCATTCCGCTCGCCCTGCTCTGTGGCGGAAGTTACCGCCGTGGGTTACGAAGGGTCGATCCAGCCGATGTTGCCGTCTTCGCGGCGGTACACGACATTCATCCCTTCCTGGCCTTCCTTGCGAAACAATAGCACCGGATCGCCCGACAATTCCATTTGCATCACCGCTTCGCCGACAGACAAAGTTGGCACCTTCGTCTGCATCTCTGCAATGATCATGGGTTGGAGGGTATCAGGTTCCTGCGCATCTGAATCGCTGTCTGACGCGAGGATATAGGAGGACGCCCCCAGAAGTTCAACCGGTTCGGCGCGTTCTTTGTGATGGTCCTTCAGGCGGCGCTTGTAGCGGCGCAGCTGCTTCTCCATCTTTTCGCAGCAGCTGTCGAAGGCGGCGTAGATCTCTGTCGCCTTGGCCTTGGCCGACGCATTGAGACCGGTGGAAAGATGCACGGTGGCCTCGCAGGCAAATTCGTGGCCCGTTTTGGAAAACACCACCATCGCATCTGTCGGGCGTTCGGCATATTTGCTGACCGCCTCGTCCAGTTCGGTCCGGACATGTGTCCGAAGCGCATCGCCAATGTCGATCTGTTTGCCACTGATCTGATACCGCATATCGTCTCCTTGTCTTTCTTGTTCCGAACATTGCCAAACGGTCCACATGCGTGGAGCGCGACAACTTTCAGATATGGAGGAATGGCGCTGCGACCAGGATGATTTTGACCGTTCCTTCGCGGGAAGGGCGATGCAGGATCAAACAGGAACGCGATGTCACCATAGCTCAATGAGGCCGCGTTTCGGTTTGAAAGTCAATGGCGCCGATGCGCGCGTCATCCTTTTATCGCTACAATCAGAGCGGTTTTCCGCATCATGCGAGCAAGGCTTCGCCGAGGGCTGGAAGACCCGGAAAAACGCGCTAAGTCTTAGGAAATACGGAAGTTATCGCCAAGGTACACGCGGCGCACATTCTCGTTTTGCACAACTTCTTCGGGCGTTCCGGACATCAGAACTTTGCCCTCATGCAGGATATAGGCGCGGTCCACGATCTCTAGGGTTTCGCGCACATTGTGGTCGGTGATCAGCACCCCGATGCCGCGTTTCTTGAGGTCGGCAACCAGTTGCCGAATGTCCCCGACCGAGATCGGATCGACCCCGGCAAAGGGTTCATCAAGCAGCAGATAGTTCGGGTTGGCAGCCAGACAGCGGGCGATTTCCACCCGGCGCCGTTCCCCACCCGATAGGGCCAGGGCAGGCGCGCGGCGCAGGTGTTCGATGGAAAATTCGGTCAGCAACTCTTCCAGCCGTTCGCGGCGCTGGTGGCGGTGTTTGACCCGGATATCGAGGATCGCGCTGATGTTGTCTTGCACCGACAGCCCGCGAAAAATGCTCATCTCCTGCGGCAGATAGCCGATGCCAAGCTGCGCGCGGCGGTACATCGGCAGGGTGGTCACATCTTTGCCGTCCACGGTGACGCGCCCGCCTTCGGGCGTGACCAGACCGGCCACCGCGTAGAAAGTGGTCGTCTTGCCTGAGCCGTTCGGTCCCAAAAGGGCCACGACCTCGCCCCGGTCGAGCGCCATCGAAAAGTCGCGGATCACCGCTTTCTTGCGGTAAGACTTGCGCAAATGCTGAATGCGCAGGCCGGAATCGCCCCCGGCGACTTTCAGCTCGGGCGGCATCAGTTGTCGCTGCCGGGCTGCAAAATGGTCTTCACGCCGCCCGACATCTGCGCCGTGCCGTCGTTCAGGTTCACTGTCATCTCTTGCGCGCTCAGCGCACTGGGGCCTTGGGTCATCAGCACATCGCCGCGCATCACCAAGGTGCCTGCGCCGATGTCGTAGTCGGCGCGCTGCGATTCAGCGGCGTCCTCCCCCGCGACCAAGACCACGCCGCCGGTCGCCTCCAGCTTGGCAATGCCCTGATCCGAGGCGCGATAGACGACCTCGACCTTCCCGGCATAAAGGGTCATTTCGCCCTGAGAAATCAATACATTGCCCGTGAAAACGGCGGTGCCCGTGGCATTATCGACCGACAGGTTATCGGCGGTCACTTCGACGGGTTGGCTGGTGTCTTGCTCAAGCGCGCCGAAGGCGACATTGGCAGATTGTGCAGAGACAAGGGCGGCCTGCAGCGCGAAAAACAGCGGCAGCATCAAAATAAACAAGTGTCTCAAGGCAGTTACTCTTTCGTTGCTTGCGGCGTGTATATCAGTTTCACACCCTTTGTGAAAAGCAATTGCGATCCGGCGCTGTTCTGCCGGTTGGTGATGGCCATGCTGCCGGCGGTGATCTCGCCCGCGGGGCTGGTGGCGCGCACCGGGCCGGGCGATTGCAGGTCCAGCGTGGTGAGGTTCGAGATCATCCGCTCGGACAGGATTTCGTAGCCGGTTGAGGTGCTAACCCGCACATCCCCCGCCAGTTCCGCCTCCTCTGCCCCAGTGTTAAACCGCCCGCTGTTGGAGTGCAGCGTGATTTTGGAGCCGCCTTCTAGGTCCAGCGTCGCCTCGATCTCTTCGGCCTCATTTGTGCCCGTCTCCCCGCCCGGGGTGGTCAGCTTTTCGGCAGAGAAAGAGATCAGATCGCCATCCGCCGTGGTGCCGGAATAGAAAGGGCCGGTGATCTGCTGGTCGCGCAGCCGTTCTTGAACCTCTTTGTCCGCGAAAGGGATCACGGCCTGCGGTTCAATCGCCCGCGACAGCAGGAACAGGGTCGATAGCAGCGCCAGCGCGATCAGCGGAAAGAGCACTTTCAGCCACGACACGACACGAGAGTGGCGATCCCCCTTCATCCTGCGTCACCCCAGCCCGACGCGTAGGCAGTCGTGGATATGCAGCAGGCCGATGGGCGATTTGCCGTCGTTCTGCGCGGGGTCGGTCACGATAAGGCAGGTGATCTTGCGGCTGTTCATCACGCCCACGGCCTTTTCGGCCAATTCGTCGGGGGTGATGGTCACGGGCGCGGGGGTCATGACGTCGCGGGCGGTCATGGTCATCAAGCCATCCAGATGCCGGGCGAGGTCACCCATGGTGATGATCCCGGCCAGCGCGCCTTCCGCATCGGTGACGCAAACCACGCCAAAGCCCTTGCGGCTGATCTCGCTCAGCGCCTCGGGCATCGGGGCGTCGGCGGTGACCAGCGGCAGCTTATCGCCCACATGCATCAGATCGGCCACGCGGCTCAGCCTTGCGCCCAGCTTGCCGCCGGGGTGGAAGTCGCGGAAATGCTCGGCGGTGAAGGCGCGGTTCTCCATCAGCGCCACGGCCACGGCATCGCCCATCGCCAGCGTCAGCGTGGTCGAGGTGGTGGGCACCACGCCGGTGCCGCAAGCCTCTGCCGTGCGGGGCAGTTCGAGCACCACGTCGCTATGGCGGCCAAGGCTGCTTTCGGGGCGGCTGGTGATGCCGATGAGCGGAATGGCATAGCGACGCGAATAGGCGATGAGGTTGGCCAGCTCCGGCGCTTCGCCGGAGTTGGAAATCGCCAGCACCACATCGGCGGCGGTGATCATGCCCAGATCGCCGTGGCTCGCCTCGGCCGGGTGGACGAATTGCGCGGGCGTGCCGGTGGAGGCCAGCGTCGCCGCGATTTTATTGCCGATATGGCCCGACTTGCCGATGCCGGTGACGATCACGCGGCCCTTGCAGGTGCGCATCAGGTCAACCGCGGCGCGAAAGCGGTCATCGAGGCTGTCGGCCAACAGTGTCAGCGCGTCGGCTTCGCAGCGGATCACCCGGCGGGCGGTGTCGAGGAAAGGTGTGTTCATGCGTGTGCGAAGATGTCCGTATCCGGCCATCCCTCCAGATCCAGCCGCGCGCGCATGGGCAGGAAATCGAAACAGGCCTGCGCCATGTCCATCCGGCCTTCGCGTATCAGGCGTTTGTTAAGTTCATCGCGCAGCCGGTGCAGGTAAAGCACGTCAGAGGCGGCATAGTCGATCTGCGCTTGGGTCAGCTCTTCGGCCCCCCAATCGCTGGATTGCTGCTGTTTCGAGATATCGACGCTCAGAAGTTCTTGGCAAAGCTTCGCCAGCCCGTGCCGGTCGGTATAGGTGCGCACCAGTCGGCTGGCGATCTTGGTGCAATAGACCGGCGTCGCGGTGGCGCCAAAGGTGTTGAGCATCGCGGCAATGTCGAAGCGGCCATAGTGGAACAGCTTCAGCACATGAGGGTTCTCCAGCAGCGCGCAGAGGTTCGGCGCCTCGGTCTGGCCCTTGGCGACCTGCACCAGATGCGCGTGACCATCGCCGCCCGAAAGCTGCACGACACAAAGCCGGTCGCGATGCGGATGCAGCCCCATCGTTTCGCAATCAATCGCGACCATCGGCCCAAGGTCGAGGTCATCCGGCAGGTCGTTCTGATAGAGGAAATTTGTCATGAGCACGTCTATATCCTGCTTGTCCGGCATGGGAAAGCGGGGCTTTGCGCCGCTTCAGGCGGTGGCCAGATTCTGCAGTGCGGGGCGCGGGTAGCGATTTAGTAAGCGGTCGACGAGTTGATGACACTGGTAACCGGGCCATTCGGGGCGGATCAGCCCGCCGGGCAGGGTGGGATGCTTTAGCACCAATCGCCGCCAATTGTGCACGATCAGGCAGCGCAAGACCGCGACGTCCAAGGGGGTGAGTTGCTCTGGCGCGGGAAGCTCGGCATCCAAGGCCGTGAGCGCGGCCAAGAGTGCGTCATAGTCGCCCTCAAGCTCGGCGGGTTCGACTGCGCGGCGCAGCCACTCGGGCGGTGGCGTGCCGGGCAGGGCAAGACATCCCGTGGGGGCTGCGCTCTCGGCGCGTCCGACATAGGCGCGGGGCAGGGCGGCGATAAACCCCGCCTCTCGCAAGGCGCTGTCGGTCTCGCGCCCGTTCTCCTCGGTCACGACCATCTGCCAAGGTTCGGACAGGTCCGGCGGCGCGGCGTAGATGCGCGGACTGGCGGCAGCGCTTTCCGCGCGGCCTTGGGCGGTCAGGCTGTGCTGGCTGATCCGCCCCACCTTGTGCGACTGTAGCCAGCCGTCATTGCGCAGCCGGTGCAGTGCCACGCGGCTTGCCTCGGGCCGCACGTCGAGCGCGGCCATGATCTGCGACAGCACCGGCCCGTCGATTGCGTCGCCCTGTCCCTGTGCCAGATCGCCGAAGAGGCTGACCATCAGCGACCAGACCCGCTGACCGCCAAGGCCAGCGAGTGCCGCGACGACCGAGGGGGCGTGGTCAGACGGCATTCATCGTCAGCAGGTCGTATTCGGCGACCGCTTCCTCACGCTGGTTGGTGAGGGTCACATGCCAGCGCACCTCGCCGTATTCCTCGTTGCGCGGCGTCTTGTGCTTGACCGAGAGCCGCACCTTGATGCTGTCGCCCGCCGAGATCGGTTCAAGGAAGCGCAGGTTGTCGAGGCCGGTGTTGGCCAGCACCGGACCGGGGTCGGGCTGCACGAAAAGCCCTGCGGCAAAGCTGAGCAGGAGGTAGCCATGGGCCACGCGCCCCGGGAAGAAGGGGTTTGCCTTGGCGGCCTCGTCATCCATGTGAGCATAGAAGGTATCGCCGGTGAAATGGGCGAAGGTCTCGATATCCTCGAGCGTGACCTCGCGGCTGGGCGAATGGAAACTCTCGCCCAGATCAAGCTCGGTGAAGCGGCGGGTGAAGGGATGCGCGCGGTCGGTGATCTCTTCCGCGCCGGGCACCCATTGCTTGCCGATGGCGGTGAGGATGTCGGGGCTGCCCTGCACGGCGGTGCGCTGCATGTAATGCATCACGCCGCGCACGCCGCCCAACTCCTCGCCGCCGCCCGCGCGGCCCGGTCCGCCATGCACCATATGCGGCAGCGGAGAGCCGTGGCCGGTGGCCTCAGCCATAGATTTGCGGTTGTTAAAGTAGAGCCGTCCGTGGAAGGCGGCGGAGCCCATGGTCAACTCGCGCGCGACTTCGCTGTCGTTGGTGATGATCGACGCCACCAAAGAGCCTTGGCCGCGGTTCAGAAGCGTGCTCGCATGGGCCAGATCGCGGTAGGGCATGAGGGTTGAGACGGGGCCGAAAGCCTCGGTGTCATGCACGCGCTCGGCACTGTCGGGATCGGCGCAGTGGAACAGCATCGGCGGCAGGAAGGCGCCCTTGTCGCGGTCCGCGCCCTTCACGGTGAAGTTGTCGGGGTCACCGAAAACGCGCTCGGCCTCGGCGCTCAGCAGCACGACCTTCTCCAACACATCGCGTTTCTGGCTGCCCGAGACCAGCGCGCCCATGCGCGTGTCCTCGGCCCGGGGGTCGCCGATGGTGGTCTTTGCAAGGCGCTCGGACAAGGCTGAGATCACCGCGTCGATCTGCGCCTGCGGCACCATGATGCGGCGGATGGCGGTGCATTTCTGCCCCGCCTTGGCGGTCATCTCGCGCTGCACTTCCTTGACGAAGAGGTCGAATTCGGGCGTCCCCGGCACGGCATCGGGGCCGAGGACGGAGGCGTTGAGGCTGTCCTGCTCGGAGGTGAAGCGCACGGAGTTTTCCATGAGCTTCGGATTGCCACGGAGCTTCAGCGCGGTGTCGGCGGAGCCGGTGAAGGCCACGGCATCCTGACAGCCGAGCAGGTCGAGCATATCGCCCAAGCCGCCGCTCACGAATTGCAAAGCACCTTTCGGCAGCAGCCCGCTGTCCAGCATCAGCCGCACGCAATGCTCGGTGACATAGCAGGTGGCGGTGGCCGGTTTCACGATCGCTGGTACGCCCGCAAGCAGCGTCGGCGCTAGTTTCTCCAACATGCCCCAGACCGGGAAGTTGAAGGCGTTGATATGCACCGCGACGCCCTGCAGCGGGGTGCAGATGTGGCGCCCCATGAACTGCCCCTCGCGGCCCAGTTGCTCGGGCGCGCCGTCGAGGTAGACATGGGCGTCCGGCATCTCGCGCCGGCCCTTGGAGGCGAAGACCAGCATGGTGCCGATGCCGCCATCGACGTCGATTTTGTGGTCCGAGAGCGTGGCGCCGGTGTCGTAGCTCAGATCATAGAGCGCCTGTTTGTGCTCCATCAGGTGCAGCGCCAGCGCCTTCAGCATGCGCGCGCGGTCGTGGAAGGTCATGGCGCGCAGGGCGGGGCCGCCGTGTTCGCGGGCAAATCCCAGCATGGCGCCCGCGTCCAGCGCGTCGTTGCCCGCCTGCGCGATCACCTCGCCGGTAATGGCGCTGGCGATGTTGCGTGCGCCGGCCCCGGGGGCCAGCCATTCGCCGGCGGCGTAACTGTGAATATCGCGCATGTCGGCTCCTTCAGTGGGTGTCGTAGTCGATGGTGAGTTTGTCGCTCAGCGGGTAGGACTGGCAGGTCAGCACGTAGCCGCGTTCGACTTCGTAATCCTCCAGCGCGTGGTTCGAGATCATCTCGACCTCGCCTTCCAGCACTTTCCCCATGCAGGTCGAACAGACACCGGCTTTGCAGGAAAACGGCGCCTCCTGACCGTTCTCCAGCGCCGCTTCGAGGACCGATTGCCCCTTCTGCATGGTGAAGCTGCGCCGCGCGCCGTCGATGATGACGGTGATCTCGGTGCCCTTTTGGCCCTCGCTGCGCTTGGCCATTTCCTGTTTCGCCAGACGGCCCTGCTGGCTTTCGCTGAAGAGTTCGAACTTGATCTGCTCGTCGGTCAGCCCATTGGTCTTCAGCGCCTCGGCGATGGCCAGCATCATTGGCTCCGGCCCGCAGATGAAGGCGGTGTCGATGGTGTCGATCTGAATCCAGTGCTTGAACAGCGCGTTGCATTTGTCCTGATCGACCCGGCCCTCGAAAAGCTCCATGTCCTGACCGGATTCGAGGATGTGGATCACCGTCAGGCGGCCCATGAAGCGGTTCTTGAGGTCTTCGAGTTCCTCGCGGAACATGATCGTGTTCACCGCGCGATTGGCATAGACCAGTGTGAAGGTGGACTTCGGCTCGCGTTTCAGCACCGTTTTCAGGATCGACAGCACCGGGGTGATGCCCGAGCCGCCCGCGAAGCCGAGGTAGTTCTTGGCGACCTCCGGTTCGATCGGGGTGAAGAACTTGCCCTGCGGCGGCATGGCGTGCAGCACGTCGCCGACCTTAAGCTCGGTATTGGCATAGGTCGAAAAGGCCCCGCCATCGACGCGCTTGATGCCGACCTTCAGCGCGCCATCGTCTAACCCTGCGCAGATTGAGTAGTTGCGGCGCAGCTCGGTGCCGTCGAAATCCTGCTTGAAGGTCAGGTACTGGCCTTGTGTGAAGGCGAAGGCGTCGGGGTCTTCCGGCTTCAGCGTCAGCACCACCGCGTCGCGGATGGTGTGATGAATGTCGGTGACGGTGAGGGGGTGGAACTGGCTCATCGGGGCCTCAGATACATTTGAAATAGTCAAAGGGTTCATGGCAGTCCAAGCACCGCCATTGCGCCTTGCAGGGGGTCGAGCCGAACTGGCTGATCCGCTCCACCGCTTTCGATTGGCAGTGCGGGCAGTGCTGCGGCCCGCCGGCGGGGCGCGGCGGCGCGATGCCGTAGGCTTCGAGCTTGGCGCGGCCGGTGTCACTCATCCATTCGGTGGTCCAGGGCGGGGAGAGCTGGCGCTTCAGCTCCAGCTTCTCGATCCCGTGGCCGTGCAGCGCCGTCTCGATGTCGAGGTTGATGATGCTGGTGGCGGGGCAGCCCGAATAGGTCGGTGTGATGGTGACGACCAGCGTGTCGCCCTGCCATGCCACATCGCGGATGATGCCGAGATCGGTGAGCGAAATCGCCGGGATCTCGGGGTCCGGGATCGCGGAGAGCCACGCCCAGACCGTCTCGACCGACGGCTTCTCGCCGCGGGCGGGGCCACGCGAGGGGGCCCGGCGCACCACCCCCGGCACCGGCGCGGGGGCGGGCCGGCTGTGGGGGGCGGGTTTCACCATGTGGCGCCCGGGTAGGCGCGCTGCAGCCACTGCATCTGGGTCAGCATATGGCCCAGATGTTCGCTGTGCCGCGCGCCGGTCTTCCCGCCCCTATGGGCAAAGTCATCCTCGGGCTTGGTCAGGGTCGCCGCCGCCAGCGTGTCGCCGACCAGTTGGTCGTAGCTTTTGCGCATGCTCGCCGGATCGGGGGCGATACCGGCTTCGGCCATCGCCTCATCGACCGCGTCGCCGATGAACATCTCGCCCACATAGGGCCAAAGCAGGTCGAGCGCCGCCTGCATCCGGCGGTGGCTTTCCTCGGTCCCGTCACCAAGGCCGATCACCGTGTCCGAGGAGCGCTCGAGGTGATAAGCCACCTCTTTCGCCGATTTTTCGGCGATGGCGGCGATTTCTTTATCGCTCGAGTCGATCAGCGCGGTCAGCTGGGCCAAATGCCAGGCGTCAAAGAGGAACTGCCGCATCATGGTCTGGCCGAAATCGCCGTTGGGCTGCTCCACCAGCAGGACATTGCGGAAATCCCAAACATCGCGGTGAAAGGCGAGCGCATCGGCATCACGGCCTGCGCCCTCGACCTCGCCCGCCAGTCCCAGCCAAAGCTGCGTCTGCCCGATCAGGTCGAGCGCCACATTGGCCAGCGCGATGTCCTCTTCCAGCACCGGCGCCACGCCGCACCATTCCGAGACGCGGTGGCCAAGCACCAGCGCGTTGTCGCCCATACGGCAGAGGAATTCGAACTTGGGATCGGTGCCGCTCACATCGCCCCCACTTCGTCGGGAATGTCGTAAAAGGTCGGGTGGCGGTAGACCTTGTCGTTGGCAGGCTCGTAAAGCGCGCCTTTCTCCTCGGGGGAGGAGGCGGCGATGGCGCTGGCCTCGACCGCCCAGATGCTCACGCCTTCGTTGCGGCGCGTATAGACATCGCGGGCGTTCTTGATTGCCATTTCCGCATCCGCCGCGTGCAGGCTGCCGACATGGCGGTGGCTCAACCCGTGCTGGCCCCGGATGAAGATTTCCCACAGGGGCCATTCGGTGGGCCGTGCGTCGCCGTGGGGGGCGGCCTCGGTGCCTTTGTATTCGCTGGATTCAGGGCTGCTCATGTCGCTTACTCCGCTGCCATTTGTCTGCTGCGCTTTTTCTCGGCGTGGGCCAGAAGCCCCTCGCGCACCCAGCGGCCTTCGTCCCAAGCCTTGTTGCGCGCCGCCAGCCGTTCGGTGTTGCAGGGGCCATTGCCCTTGAGCACCTGAAAGAACTCTTCCCAATCCGGCTCGGCAAAGTCGTAGTGGCCGGTCTCTTCGTTGAACTTCAGCGTCTCGTCGGGGATGGTGAGGCCGAGGTATTCGGCCTGCGGCACGGTCTCGTCGACGAACTTCTGGCGCAGCTCGTCATTGGTGTTCATCTTGATCTTCCATGCCATCGACTGGGCGGAATGGACCGAGTCCTTGTCCGAGGGGCCGAACATCATCAGCGCCGGGAACCAGAAGCGGTTGAGCGCGTCTTGGGCCATCTTGCGCTGTGCTTCCGTGCCATTGGCCATCTTTATCATGATGTCGAAGCCCTGACGCTGGTGGAAGCTCTCTTCCTTGCAGATGCGGACCATGGCGCGGGCGTAGGGCCCATAGGAGGTGCGCTGGAGCGGTACCTGATTCATGATCGCGGCACCATCGACGAGCCAGCCGACGGCGCCCATGTCGGCCCATGTCAGGGTTGGGTAGTTGAAGATCGAGGAATATTTCATCTTCCCGGAAAGGAGGTCGCGGGTCATCTGGTCGCGGGTCACGCCCAGCGTTTCCGCCGCGCAGTAGAGGTAGAGACCGTGGCCGGCCTCGTCCTGTACCTTGGCCAGAAGGATCGCCTTGCGCTCCAACGTCGGCGCGCGGGTGATCCAGTTGCCTTCCGGCAACTGGCCCACGATTTCGGAATGCGCATGCTGTCCGATCTGGCGGATCAGGTTCTTGCGATAGCCGTCGGGCATCCAGTCCTTGGGCTCGATCTTGCCGCCCGCGTCGATGCGTTCCTGAAAGGCGCGCTCGTCGGGGTCCATCTCATCGAGGGATTTGACGCCCTTGCCGGTGGATTTGATCATCTGTGCATACATCGGTCCGTTCCTTTCGAGGAAAGAAGTGTCAGCCTGCGTTTTCGAGGATCAGGGCAACGCCCTGACCCACGCCCACACACATGGTACATAGCGCGTATTTGCCGCCCGTCCGCTTGAGCTGCAGCGCCGCCGTCATCACCAGACGCGCGCCGGACATGCCCAGAGGGTGGCCGATGGCAATCGCGCCGCCGTTGGCGTTCACATGGGGCGCATCGTCCGGCACGCCAAGCGCGCGGAGGGTGGCGAGACCTTGGCTCGCGAAGGCTTCGTTAAGCTCGATCACGTCCATCTGCTCGATCGTGAGACCCGCGCGGTCCAGCACCTTGCGCACCGCCGGGATCGGGCCGATGCCCATGACCCGCGGCTCGACGCCCGCCGCGGACATGGCCACGACGCGGGCAATGGGGGCAAGGCCGTGGTCCTTCACGCCCGCCTCGGAGGCCAGCAGCATCGCCGCGGCACCGTCGTTCACGCCCGAGGCATTGCCTGCGGTCACAGTCAGGTCAGCGCCGTTGATGCCGCGCAGCTTGCCCAGTTTCTCCAGCGTGGTGCCGGGGCGGGGGTGTTCGTCGCTGTCGACGACGATGTCCTCGCCCTTGCGCTGCGGAATGGTGACCGGGGCAATTTCCTCGGCGAAGACGCCCTTCTCGGCCGCGGCGGCATAACGTTCCTGGCTGCGTGCGGCGAAGGCGTCTTGATCCTCGCGCGACACGTCATAATTGGCGGCGACGTTGTCGGCGGTCTCGGGCATGGAATCCACGCCGAACTGCGCCTTCATCTTGGGGTTCACGAAGCGCCAGCCGATGGTGGTGTCATAGACGGCGTTGTTGCGCGAAAAGGCAGTTTCGGCCTTGGGCATCACGAAGGGCGCGCGCGACATGCTTTCAATTCCGCCCGCGATGGCGAGGTCCATGTCGCCCGCGCGGATCGCCCGGGCGGCAGCGCCGACGGCGTCCATCCCGCTGGCGCAGAGACGGTTGATCGTGGCGCCCGGCACGTCCACCGGCAGGCCAGCCAATAGCGACGCCATACGCGCCACGTTGCGGTTGTCCTCGCCCGCCTGATTGGCACAGCCCATGATCACGTCATCGACGCGCGCCCAGTCCACCGAAGGATTGCGCTCCATCAGCGCTTTCAGCGGCACGGCGGCCAGATCATCGGCGCGAACCGAAGAGAGGGCGCCGCCGTAACGGCCAATGGGGGTGCGCTGCGCGTCGCAGATGAATGCCTGCATGGGGGTCTCCTGTTGTTGCACCGTAATCTACACATCGGGGCGATTCGGTTCAATCAAAATGTTACGGAATGAAAATGGGGTGCAGATTTTGGTAACACGTCATCGCCCTGTCACCAAAGCTTTGCCAAAGAGTCACGCCGCTGTCGGCGCTCTGTCATGCGCCGGGGGTTCTGTGCCGCCATCGCCACCCTCAGAGGAAGCTCACGATGACTAAACTGATCCGCCCGACCCGTCGCGCTGTGCTGGCGGGCTCGACCGCCTTTGCCGCAAGCCTTGCCATGCCCAGCGTCAGCCGTGCGGCCTCGCGCCCGGTGTTTACCCATGGGGTGCAATCGGGCGATGTCGACACGCAGTCCGGCATGATCTGGACCCGCACCGACCGCCCGGCACGGGTGCAGGTCGAAATCTCCACCACCGAAAGCTTTGCCAACGCGCGCCAGCTTGCGCCGATGAACGCGTTGCCGAACCACGATCTGGCGGTGAAACGTCTGGTCGAAGGGCTGCCCTCGGATCAGGATATCTTTTACCGCTTCACCGCTGCGGACCTGAGCGACATCAACGCCACTTCCGAGCCGATCATCGGCCAGTTTCGCACCGCGCCCACCGCGCGCCGCGACGTGCGCTTTGCTTGGTCCGGTGACACCGCCGGTCAGGGCTGGGGCATCGACGATGAGGGCATGCGCACCTATGCGACCATGGCCAAACACCGCCCCGACTTCTTCCTGCATTCCGGTGACACCATCTATGCCGATGGCCCGCTTGAGGATGAGGTCCAGCTTGACGACGGCACGATGTGGAAGAACACCACCATCATCGACGAGAAGCGCAAGGTGGCTGAGACGCTGGACGAATACCGCGGTCAGTGGAAATACAACCTGATGGACGACCATGTGCGTGAGATGAACGCCCATGTGCCGACCTTCATGCAATGGGACGACCATGAGGTCGTGAACAACTGGTCCTCCTCGCGCAGCCTGATGGAAGACGACCGCTATAGCGAGAAGTCGATCCATGTCCTCGCCGCTCGTGCTTCGCAGGCCTTCCATGAGATGACCCCGCTGCGCATCACCCCCGCCGAGCCGGGTCGGATCTACCGCAAGATCAACTACGGTCCGATGCTGGATGTCTTCTTCCTCGACCTGCGCAGCTACCGGGGGCCGAACAGCGAGAACATGCAGACCGAGATGTCGCAGGCCACGGATATCCTCGGGGCCGAGCAGATGGCATGGCTCAAGCGGGAGCTGACCAATTCGACGGCCACATGGAAGGTCATCGCCTGCGACATGCCCATCGGTCTGGTCGTCGGCGGCGGGGCCGAGGCGGTTGCCAATGGCGACGATGGTGCCGCAAAAGGGCGCGAGCAAGAGATCGCGGGGCTGCTGCGTTTCATCAAGACCGCGCAGGTCGACAACGTGGTCTGGTTCACGGCGGATGTGCATTACACCGCCGCGCATTACTACAACCCCGACAAGGCGCAGTTTCAGGACTTTGACCCGTTTTGGGAGTTCGTCTCGGGCCCGCTGCACGCGGGCACCTTTGGCCCGAACGAATTGGACAGCACCTTTGGCCCCGAGTTGAAATACGTCAAAGCCCCCGAAGAAGGTCAGGTGAACCTGCCGCCCTCCGCCGGTCTGCAATTCTTTGGCTTGGTCGATATCGACGCCAAGACCCGGCAGATGAAAGTGCGCCTGATGGACCGCGCCGATACCGAGCTCTACTCGGTGACGCTCGACCCAAAGGGGGCGGCGATCTAAGCGCCCTCTGCATGGCTGAGTGAGAGGATCGCCCGGAAGCGGGCGATCCTTTTTGTTTCAGTAGTCGACGCCGCGCTGTGCTTTGATGCCCGCTTTGAACGGGTGTTTGACCTCGGACATTTCGGTCACCAGATCGGCATAGTCGCAAAGCTCGGGCCGGGCGTCACGGCCTGTCAGCACGACGGCGGTGCGCCTGTCGCGGGCGTCCAGCCCGGCGATCACGTCTTCGATCTTGAGGTATTCATAGCGGATGGCGATGTTGATCTCATCCATCACCACAAGGTCATAGTCGCCGCTCTCCATCATCTCGCGCGCCTTGCCAAATGCGGCCTCGGCGGCGGCGATGTCGCGGTTGCGGTCTTGGGTGTCCCAAGTGAAGCCTTCGCCCATCGTGTGCCATGTCACCTCGTCCAGCCGTTCAAAGAACAACCGTTCGCCGGTTTTCCATTTGCCTTTGATGAACTGGACCACGCCGACGCGCTGTTTCCAGCCAAGCGCGCGCACCACCACGCCGAAGGCGGAAGAGGATTTGCCCTTGCCCGGCCCGGTATGGACCAGCACCAGACCCTTGTCCGGGTCTTGCAACTCGGCCACCTTGGCGCGCTGTTCGGCCTGACGCTGCTGCATCTTTTCCTTGTGATCTTTCGGATCCGCGTCGCTCATCGGTCATCTCCTCTATCCGGTTTCGGGGCACCATAGGGAGAGGCCGGGCCGGGCGAAAGCCCGCATTCGATCACGCTTTGGGATCGGTGACAGACCGCGCCTTGCCCCGTTCCATCCCCAATTGCCGCTCGCGCCAGATCACCAGCGCGCCCGCGCTGATCACCAGCGCCGCGCCGGCCAGCATCATCATTGTGGGCAGCTCGGCAAAGAAGACATAGCCCAGCAAAATGGCGAAAAGCATCGAGGTATAGTCATAGGGCGCCAGCATCGAGGCCGAGCCAAAGCGATAGGCCGAGGTAATCAGGATTTGCGCCACCCCGCCGATCAACCCGGCGAGGACCAGCAGGCCAAAGGTTTGC
Source organism: Sulfitobacter sp. 1A12779 (assembly GCF_043557315.1). NCBI lineage: Bacteria > Pseudomonadati > Pseudomonadota > Alphaproteobacteria > Rhodobacterales > Roseobacteraceae > Sulfitobacter > Sulfitobacter sp. 1A12779. The sequence continues at coordinate 31,564 of NZ_JBIFFU010000001.1, read as the reverse complement.
AGATCGGGGATGACCCAGCCGAAGGGCAGGGTGCAAAGCGCCAGCAGGGAGGCGGTGCAAGAGAAGTAGAAGACGATCGCGGCGGTGTCTTCGTTCTGCACCAATTGACGAATGTGGATCTGCACGAGGCTGCGCACCATCGTCGCCATCAGGATCAGCAACGCGCCGATGGTGGCTGTCTGCTCCATCGTGCCGATGCTGGTGAAACGCGGCCAGAGGATGATCATCACCCCCACCAACCCAATCGCCACGGCACTCACGCGGATCAGGCGGATTTTCTCGCCCAGCAACACGGCGGCGAGGATGACGGTGAAAATCGGTGTGGCAAAACCGATGGCCGTGACCTCGGGCAGGGGCAGCAGGCCGAGGCCGGTAAAGGTCAGCCCCATCGCCGTGGTGCCGAAGAGCCCGCGCCAGACATGGCCCATCGGGTTTTGCGTCTTTAGCCCGCTTTTCAATTTGCCGCGCTGCGCCAGCCAGATCAGGATCACTGGAATGGCAAAGAAGGAGCGGAAGAAGACCGACTCCCCGGCGGGGACCTCGTCGGCCAGCGATTTGATGATCGCGGACATGCAGGTGAAAAGCAGGATCGCCGTGATTTTCAGACCGACACCAAGGGCGGGGCGGGCGGAGAAATCATCGACTTTCATGCTTTGATCCTCACGCCTCGGGGCCGATTATGCCGCGGTTCTGGCCAATCTGTCCGCGATGCAGCAGCAGGTGATCCAGCAGCACGCAGGCCATCATCGCCTCGCCCACCGGCACTGCGCGAATACCGACGCAGGGATCGTGGCGGCCCTTGGTGATGATCTCGGTCTCTTCGCCCTGTTTGGTGATGGTGCGCCGCGTGGTCAGAATGCTGGAGGTCGGCTTCACCGCGAAGCGCAGCACCACATCCTGCCCGGTGCTGATCCCGCCCAAGATGCCGCCCGCGTGGTTCGAGGAATATTCCGGCCCATCGGGTCCCATGGTGATCTCATCGGCATTCAATTCGCCGGTCAGCATCGCCGCCGACATGCCCTCTCCGATCTCCACGCCTTTGACGGCATTGATGCTCATCATCGCGGCGGCCAGATCGGTGTCGAGCTTGCCATAGACCGGCGCGCCGAGACCCGCAGGCACGCCGCGCGCCGTGACTTCGATGATCGCGCCGACGCTGCTGCCGGACTTGCGCAGCCCGTCGAGGTAGTCGGCCCAGTCCGCCGCCGCCTTGGCATCCGGCACCCAAAAAGGGTTTTGGTCGATTTGGTCCCAATCGAACGCATCGCGGTCGATCTTATGCGGCCCCATCTGCACCATGTAGCCGGTGATCTGAAGCTCCGGCGCCAGCGCCTTGATCGCCTCACGCGCCAGACCGCCCGCCGCCACCCGCGCGGCGGTCTCCCGGGCCGAGGAGCGGCCACCCCCGCGATAGTCGCGGATGCCGTATTTCTGGAAATAGGTGATGTCGGCATGGCCGGGGCGGAACTTGTCCTTGATATCCCCGTAGTCTTTTGAGCGTTGATCGGTGTTCTCGATCATCAACTGGATCGGCGTGCCGGTGGTAACCCCTTCGAAGGTGCCCGACAGGATCCGCACCTCATCCGCCTCACGCCGCTGCGTGGTGTATTTGTTCTGGCCCGGTTTGCGCTTGTCGAGCCACTGTTGGATCATGCCCTCGTCAATCGGCACGCCGGGGGGGCAGCCGTCGATGGTCGCCCCAAGGGCGGGCCCGTGGCTCTCGCCCCATGTGGTGACCCGGTAAAGATGGCCAAAGCTGTTGATCGACATGGGCGGACCTCCTGTTGTCAAACCCTTAGCCGGGGCAGCGCCCTGCCTCAAGGGGATTTGCCTTGCCAATTGTGCAGGTCCGATCTACCCCTGACGCTACCTCGGGGGGCCTTTGGGCTGAGATGTGCATGTTGTGCGGACCCGTTGAACCTGAACCGGTTAACACCGGCGGAGGGAAGGTCAGGACAGACATCCACCTTTTACCTTTCGCCGCAAAAGGAGGATGCGATGAAGTATCTTACACTTGCTGCGGGCGTCATGGGCGCATCGGCCGCATGGGCCGAGACGCCTGAACTGACGGTCTATACCTACGACAGTTTCGTCACCGAATGGGGGCCGGGCCCGGCCATCGAAGAGGGGTTCGAGGCCGAATGCGGCTGCGATCTGAAATTCGTCGGCATGGGCGACGGTGCGGCCTTGCTGGCGCGGCTCAAACTTGAAGGCGCACGGTCGGACGCGGATATCGTGCTGGGGCTGGACACCAGCCTCGTCGCCGCCGCGAAAGAGACCGATCTGTTTGCGCCGAGCGGGTTGCAGGCCGACTATGACCTGCCGATCACTTGGGAAGACGAAGTCTTTGTGCCCTATGACTGGGGCTACTTCGCTTTTGTCCACGGCAAAGACCTTGCCGCGCCCGCCGATTTCAAAGCCTTAGCCGAGAGCGATCTGAAAATCGTGATCCAAGACCCGCGCTCTTCGACGCCCGGTCTGGGGCTGTTGATGTGGGTCAAAGCGGCCTATGGCGACGCCGCGCCCGAGATCTGGGCGGGGCTGGCCGATAACGTCGTGACCGTGACCAAAGGGTGGTCCGAAGCCTACGGCCTCTTCCTCGAAGGCGAGGCTGATATGGTGCTGAGCTACACCACTTCCCCCGCTTATCACCTGATCGCGGAGGAGGACGACAGCAAGACCGCAGCGCTGTTCGACGAGGGCCATTACATGCAGATCGAAGTGGCGGGGAAACTCGCCGGGTCGGACCAGCCGGAACTGGCGGATCAGTTCTTGCAATATCTCGTTTCCGACGCGGCGCAATCGGTGCTGCCGACGACCAACTGGATGTATCCCGCCGTGACGCCCGAAGGCGGTCTGCCCGCAGGGTTCGAGGGCATGATCCAGCCCGACAACGCGCTGTTGGTACCGAACGACGAAGTCCCCGCGCTTCGTGAGGAGGCTTTGGACGAATGGCTGACCGCGCTGTCGCGTTAAGCGGCAAAACGGGGCTTTTCGCCGCCGCGCTGGTGGCGGAGCTGATCCTTGCCGCTTTGGCCGCCGTCTTTGCGGCGGCCGATGTGGGCGCAGGGCTTGGCCCGGCGGATTGGGCGGCGGTGCGGTTTACCGCGACACAGGCGGTTTGGTCGGCGGTGCTTTCGGTGCTGCTGGCCGTGCCGGTGGCGCGGGCGCTGGCGCGGCGGCGGTTCTGGGGGCGCGGGGCGCTGATCACGCTGCTGGGCGCGCCCTTCATTCTGCCGGTGATCGTGGCGGTGCTGGGGCTGCTGACGGTCTTTGGCCGGTCGGGCGTGCTGAACCAATTTGGCGCGGCTCTGGGCCTGCCGCCGGTGTCGATCTACGGGCTGCATGGTGTGGTTCTGGCGCATGTCTTCTTTAACCTGCCGCTGGCGACGCGGCTTTTGCTGCAAGGCTGGCAGAGCATCCCGTCCGAGCGGTTTCGGCTCGCGGGGCAGCTTCAGATGACGCCGCGGGCGCTGTTTCTGGCGCTGGAATGGCCGATGCTGCGGCAGGTGCTGCCCGGTGTGGCGGCGCTGATTTTCGTGATTTGCCTGACCAGTTTCGCCGTGGCCCTGACGCTGGGCGGTGGGCCGCGGGCGACGACGATTGAATTGGCGATCTATCAGGCCTTTCGGTTCGACTTCGATCTGGGGCGCGCCGCGCTTCTGTCCGTGGTGCAGCTTGTTCTGGCTGGCGCTGCGGCGGTGGCGGCGCTTTGGCTGATCCCGCCGATCAGCTTGGGCGGCGGGTTGGACCGCCCCCTGCGCCGCTGGGATGCGCGGGGCGGCGTGCAGCGAGCGTTGGACGGGGTGGTGATCGCGCTCGCCGCGCTGTTTTTGCTGCTGCCGCTGGGCGCCGTGGTGCTGCGCGGTCTGACGGGGGTCGCGGAACTGCCTGCCTCGGTCTGGCAGGCCACCGGGAATAGCATTCTGGTGGCGGGGTTGAGTGTGGCGGTGCTGGCCCTGCTGGCGCTGCCGATGGCAGGCTGGATCGCCACCCGGCGGCGCGGCGGGGTTGAGGCGATTGGCCTGATGGGGCTTGCGGCCTCTCCGCTGATGATCGGCACGGGGTGGTTCATCCTGATCAACCCTGTGCTGGACCCGGCGCGGCTGAGCCTGCCGGTCACCGCCTTGGTCAACGCGCTGATGGCGCTGCCATTCGTGCTGCGCATTTTGGTGCCGCGCCTGCGCGAGACCTTGCAGGATTATGGCCCCCTGACCCAAACCCTCGGCATGACGGGTTGGGCGCTGTGGCGGCTGCTGGTCCTGCCGCGTCTGCGCCCGCAATTGGGCTTTGCTGCCGGGCTGACGGGGGCGTTCTCGGTGGGGGATCTCGGCGTGATCGCGCTTTTCGCCGATCAGGAACGTGCGACGCTGCCTTTGCAGATGTACCGTCTGATGGGCGCCTACCGGATGGAGGCCGCGGCGGGAGCAGCGCTGCTTTTGCTGGTCTTGGCGCTGGCGGTGTTTTTCATCTGCGACAAATGGGGGCGCTGGCATGCTGACGCTTGAAGACATGCGCATTGAGCGGGGCGAGTTCTCCCTCGTGGCCGATATGAGGCTGGCGCAGGGGCGCAACTACGCGGTGATCGGCCCCTCGGGGTCGGGCAAGTCGACCCTGCTGGCGGCAATCTGTGGGTTTGTGCCCGTGGCGGCGGGGCGGCTGCTGCAGGAGGGGGAGGAGATCACGGAACAACATCCCGGCCAGCGCGGCATGACGATGCTGTTTCAGGACAACAACCTATTCCCGCATCTCACCGTGCGGCAGAACGTCGGCCTTGGCCTGCGCCCCGACCTGCGGCTGAAAGCGGCGGATCGGGAGGCGGTCGATGCCGCCCTCGCGCGGGTGGGGCTCAGCGATCACGCCGCCAAACGCCCCGGCGCGCTGTCGGGCGGGCAGCAAAGCCGCGTGGCGCTGGCGCGGGTGTTAGTGCAGGCCCGGCCATGGGTGCTGTTGGATGAGCCCTTCGCCGCCCTTGGTCCGGCGCTGCGAGTCGAGATGTTGGATTTGGTCCAAGACCTCGCCCGCGAGACCGGCGCGGGGCTGATCATGGTGACCCATGCCCCCGATGACGTGCGCCGCATCGCGGATGAGGTCATCTTTGTCGAAGGCGGGCGCGCTCATGCGCCGGGACCGGCGGCGGAATTGCTTGACAACCCGCCCCCGGCCCTGCGCGCCTATCTCGGCTAGGCGGCGGAAATTTTTGAAATTTCCGCGCCGTTTTCTTTTGAAGAAAACGTCTCCAGCGCTTGGGTCATGCCAAGGGCAGCTTGCGCGGCTTCGCGGCCCTTGGTGACGAAATGGTCGCGGTAGATCGCGTTGTGATGATCCGTTTCCTGATAGTGGTGCGGTGTGAGCGAGACTGACAGCACCGGCAGGTCGCTGTCGAGCCCCACGCGCATCAGCCCATCGACCACCGTCTGCGCTACGAAGTCATGCCGGTAAATGCCGCCATCCACCACGAAGGCCGCGCAGATCACGGCGTCGTAGCGCCCGGTCTTGGCCAGACGCTGGGCCATGAGCGGGAGTTCAAAGGCCCCGGGAACGGCAAAGCTTTCCACCTGCGCGGCGTCGATAACTTCGGTAAACCCGTCATAGGCGCGGTCGACGATATCCGCATGCCAGCTTGCGCGCACAAAGGCGAAACGGGCGGAACGTTCTTGTGTCATGGTGATCTCCTTTAGGTTCAGACACGTCCACCCAAGGCGATCACGCGCAAAGACCGGGGCTTCGCCCTCGTCTTTGTTCGCATTCTCTTTCATCCGGACTGTGACCGTCGGCTCTGGAGTCGCACCAGATCTGCTGACACCTTCGAAAAGGCCGCTCGCGGGCTTGCGGGGACCGCTTACCGCCGGTGGGGAATTCCGCCCCGCCCTGAGAATGATGTCAGGTTGCCAAGTTGCGCAAGGCTCTGCAATACCAAAAGAAACGCATAGGAGGCACCATGCACCCCAATCCGATTTTCCGCAAAGAGGGCCGCGACCGGAACCTCGCCTTTGCCCGTGACGTCGGTTTTGGCGTGTTGGCGATAAACGCCGACGAGGGGCCGTTGATGGCGCATGTGCCCTTCATTCTGAACGAAGCCGGGGATTTGGCGGAGCTGCATTTGGTGCGCTCAAACCCCATCGCGCGGGCGCTGAAAACCCCGCAGCCGGTGCGTTTGGCGGTGACGGGGGCCGACAGCTATGTCTCGCCCGACTGGTACGGGATCGAGGATCAGGTGCCGACATGGAACTATGTGGCCGTGCATCTGACCGGCAGGCTCGCGCTGCGCCCGGCAGAGGAATTGCCCGATCTGCTGGCACGGCAATCGGCGATTTACGAGGCGCGGCTGGCCCCAAAGACCCCGTGGAAGATGGACAAGATGACCCCCGAGGCGCGGGACAAGATGCTGCGGATGATCGTGCCTTGCCAGCTCCGCGTCACCGGGGTCGACGGCACATGGAAGCTGGGCCAGAACAAGGATGCGGCCGTGCGTCTGGCGGCGGCGGAGCAGATGGCGGCGCATGGGTTCGGCACGGATCCGGCGGTGATGGCGGCCTTGATGCGCGGGGTGTGATCGCCGTTGCGTCTGGCGCGGCGCCGTTGAATAGTGCGGGCAACCAAGGGGGGACTTCACGTGAAACTATTTTATTCTCCAACCTCGCCCTATGTCCGCAAGGTCATGGTGCTGCTGCATGAGACCGGCCAGCTTGACGATGTCGCGCTGGAGCCGACATCGGGCACGCCGCTGGCTCCGGCTGAGGGCTTTGCCGCGGGCAACCCGCTGACCAAAGTGCCCGCGCTGGAGCGGCCAGACGGCTGCACGCTGTACGACAGCCGGGTGATCTGCGCCTATTTGGATGACCGCGCCGGGGCGGGGCTGTACCCCCAAGGCACAAGCAGGTGGGACACTTTGACGCTGGAGGCCACGGCGGACGGGATGCTCGATGCCGCGCTCGCCATGGTCTATGAGGGCAAGCTGCGCCCCGAAGACAAACGCATGTCGGAATGGGTCGAAGGCCAGTGGGGCAAGGTCGACCGGGCCTGTAAGACGCTTAACAATCAATGGGCTGCGCATTTGGCTGGGCCTTTGGACATGGGGCAAATCGCGCTTGGCTGCGCCTTGGGGTATATCGATTTTCGCCATGCTGCGCGGGACTGGCGGGCCGGAAACCCCGATCTGGCGGCATGGTTCGATGCCTTTGATTCGCGCCCTGCGATGACCCATACCGCGCCGCCGCAGTAAGCGCGCCGTAATGATATTGCCACAATCGCGGTATTTTTGCCGCGTTGTGGCGCGGTTGATCCAAGATGCGCGGCTTTGACATCTGGACGGGCGCGGTCCATCCCGGTAGATAGCGGCGAGAAGTCAGGTGGCAAGGTGACGCCACCCCTATGTCTGTCGGCCAAAGTTGGCCAAGAATTGGAGTAAACCCGTGTCCCAAGCAGAAGAACACGCAGGCACCCGGAGGGATTTCCTGTATTACGCGACAGCCGGTACAGGTGCCGTCGCCGTTGGTGCCGCCGTCTGGCCGCTGGTCAACCAGATGAACCCCTCTGCCGACGTAAAGGCGCTGTCGTCCATTCGTGTGGATGTTTCCGGCGTCGAAGTCGGGACGCAGCTGACCGTGAAATGGCTGGGCAAGCCGGTGTTCATTCGCCGCCGCACCGAGGCCGAGATCGAAGAGGCAAGCGGTGTTGACGTGTCCAGCCTGCCTGACCCCATCGCGCAGAACGCCAACCTGGGCGGCGACGTACCCGCCACAGACGCCAACCGCGCCTTGGACGAAAACGGCGAATGGCTGGTTCAGATGGGCGTCTGCACGCACCTTGGCTGCGTGCCTTTGGGTGATGCTGGCGACTTTGGCGGCTGGTTTTGCCCCTGCCACGGGTCGCACTACGATACGGCGGGCCGCATCCGTAAAGGGCCGGCGCCGCGCAACTTGCCGGTGCCTGTCGCCGAATTCGTGGACGAGTCCACGATCAAACTGGGTTAAGGGAGCGGAAGAGAGATGTCTGGAATTCCTCACGACCATTACGAGCCGAATTCGAACGGCGAAAAGTGGCTGCATCGCCGCCTTCCCATCGTTGGCCTGTTGTACGACACATTGATGATCCCCACGCCCAAGAACCTGAACTGGATGTGGATTTGGGGCATCGTGCTGACCTTCTGTCTGGCACTGCAAATCATCACCGGCATCGTTCTGGTGATGCACTACACGCCGCATGTCGACCTGGCCTTCGCCTCGGTCGAGCATATCATGCGTGACGTGAACGGCGGCTATATGATCCGCTACCTGCATATGAACGGCGCGTCGCTGTTCTTTATCGCGGTCTATGCGCATATTTTCCGTGGTCTCTACTATGGCTCCTATAAAGCCCCGCGTGAGATCACATGGATCATCGGCATGTTGATCTACCTGCTGATGATGGCCACCGGCTTCATGGGCTACGTGCTGCCTTGGGGTCAGATGTCCTTCTGGGGCGCGACCGTGATCACCGGCCTCTTTGGCGCGATCCCCTTCGTGGGCGAGGGTCTTCAGACCTTCCTCCTGGGCGGGCCCGCCGTGGACAACGCGACGCTGAACCGCTTCTTCTCGCTGCACTATCTGCTGCCCTTCGTGATTGCGGGCCTCGTGGTGCTGCACATCTGGGCCTTCCACACCACCGGCAACAACAACCCCACCGGGGTCGAAGTGCGCCGCACCTCGAAAGAAGACGCCAAGAAAGACACGCTGCCCTTCTGGCCCTACTTCGTGATCAAGGACCTCTTCGCGCTGGCTGTGATCCTGACGCTGTTCTTCGCTGTCGTGGGCTTCATGCCGAACTATCTGGGCCACCCGGACAACTACATCGAAGCCAACGCGCTGGCGACACCTGCACACATCGTGCCGGAATGGTACTTCCTGCCCTTCTACGCGATCCTGCGGGCCTTCACCTCTGAGGTTTGGGTCGTGCAAATCGCGTCCTTCGTGACCGGTGGCATCATCGACGCCAAATTCTTCGGCGTGCTGGCGATGTTCGGGGCGATTGCCGTGATGGCGCTGGTGCCGTGGCTCGACACCTCCTCCGTGCGCTCGGGCCGGTACCGTCCGATGTTCAAATGGTGGTTCGCCCTCTTGGTGATCGACTTCTTCGCCCTGATGTGGCTGGGTGCGATGCCCGCAGAGGAGCCCTATGCGACCTTCTCGCTGATCGCAGCAACCTATTGGTTCGCCTATTTCCTTGTCATCTTGCCCCTTTTGGGTGTGATCGAGAAGCCCTTGGCGCAGCCTGAAACCATCGAAGCCGACTTTGACGCGCATTATGCGCCCAAGGCAGGCGGCACCAAGACGCTTGTGAACCCGGCGGAATAAGGATCATGACCATGATGAAGACCAACCTCCTTTCTGCCGTGGTCACTCTGGGCCTCGCCCTGCCGGGAACGGCAGTGCTGGCACAGGACACGGCGACGGAAGAAGAACTGCTGACCACTCCGGCGGAAACGCCGGAGGCCGAAGCGGAAACCGCGCCTGCCGAAGCACCGGTAGCGGAAGAAGCACCTGCCGAGGAAGCGTCGGCGGAAGATGATGTGACGGTTGTCGAACCCGAGCCCGAAGCGGCCCCGGCGGAAGAGCCTTCGGTTGAGGCGGCCCCTGTCGAGGACGCCACAACTGAAGAAGCGCCTGCCGAGGAAGCGCCGGCGGAAGCTGACGTTACGGTTGTCGAACCCGAGGCCCAAGCGGCCCCGGCTGAAGAGCCTGCGGTTGAGGCGGCCCCCGTCGAGGACGCCACCACTGAAGAAGCGCCGGCTGCCGAGGTGACAACTGAGGAGGCACCTGCCGAAGAAGCACCCGTCGCGGAAGAGGCTCCGGCCGAAGAGACCGCCACCGAGGATGCGGCTGACGCGGAAGCACCTGAAGAGGTCTCCGCCGAGGACGCAGCAGAAGCCCCCGCCGAAGAAGTCGACTCCACTGACGAAGTGCAGTCGACAGCCGAGGAAAACGCCGAAAACGAAGTCATCGCCGAGGATGACGTCGACGGGCAAGCGCATAGCGACGACCCCAATGTCGGTGTCATGGAAACCGATGATCACGGCGCGGACGACCATGCCGACGATCACGCGGGCGAAGACGGTCTCGGCGACGAGGCCAATGATTCCCACGCCACGCCGCATATCGACGACATCGACTTTTCCTTCGATGGCCCGTTCGGGGGTTACGACGTAAACCAGCTTCAGCGCGGTCTGCAGATCTATACCGAGGTCTGCGCAGCCTGCCACGGTCTGGAATATGTCGCGATGCGGACATTGGCGGACGAAAGCGGTCCGAACATGCCCGAAGAGCAGGTGATCGAATACGCCAAGGGCTATGACGTCTATGATGCCGAACTGGACGATTTCCGCCCCGGCACCCCGGTCGATCACTTCCCCGGCTCCAACCTGTCCAACGCGCCAGACCTGTCGCTGATGGCCAAGAAGCGTGCTGCGTTCCAAGGCCCCTATGGTCTGGGCATCAACCAGTTCCTCAAAGGGATCGGCGGGCCGGAGTATATCACCGCGCTTTTGACCAGCTACACCGGCAAAGAGAAAGAGCAGGCGGGCACGGTTCTTTACGAGAACACCGTTTTCCCCGGCGGCTGGATCGCCATGGCGCCCCCGCTCTCCGATGGGCTGGTCGAGTTCGCGGATGAACATGCCAATGACGTGCAGCACATGTCCGAGGATGTCTCTGCCTTCCTGATGTGGACTGCCGAACCGAAGCTGGGCGCACGCAAACAAGCTGGCTTTGCCGGGGTTGTTCTGCTGGGTCTGCTCTCGGTCCTGCTCTATCTGACCAACAAGAAGCTCTGGGCGCCGGTCAAGAACCGCCGCAAGGACGGCTGATCGAGCCACGGCTTTTGGAAATGAGAAGGGCGTCGGGAAACCGGCGCCCTTTTTTGTGGCCATGCGTTATGATGGCGGCCACTTGGCCTAAAACCTCTCGGCACGCCCTGCCCGGTGGCACAGCGGGCATCGCCCTCCCTCCCTTGGAAGGCGATTTTGCAGCGTTGCAGAATGCAGGATCGTTTCCGGTGTGGCGGGCTATTGGCAGATAGCCTTGTTGCATCGCCTCCCCAGGGAGGGCGATGTCCTTCGCGCTAGGCGGTCAGCTGATTGCCTGAAATCCCGGTGATCTCAGCCCGCACGATCTCCCCCTCAACCTGTGGCGCGGCAAAGCTCACCTCGGTGAACTGCGCAGTGCGGCCCATGTGGGGGTTCTCCATCAACACGTCATGTGTGCGCCCGACCTGCGCCTCAAGATGCCGTCGCACCTGCCGTTCGCCAGCCGCGCGAAGCCGGGCCGCGCGTTCCTTGATCGCCGCACCGTTCACCGCGGGCATCCGCGCCGCGGGGGTGCCGGGGCGGGCGGAGTAGGGGAAGACATGCAGCCATGTGAGGTCGCATTCCTCGACCAGTTTCAGCGAGTTCTCGAACATCGCCTCGGTCTCGGTCGGGAAGCCTGCGATGATGTCCGCGCCGAAGGTCATATCGGGGCGCACCGCGCGGGCCTCTTGGGCAAAGCGGATCGCGTCGTCGCGCAGGTGCCTGCGCTTCATGCGCTTGAGAATCATGTCGTCGCCATGCTGCAGCGACAGATGCAGATGCGGCATCAGGCGCGGCTCGGTGGCGATGGCCTTCATCAGGTTCTCATCAACCTCGATCGAATCGATCGAGGAGATCCGCAACCGCGGCAGGTCGGGTACCAGCTTCAGGATGCGCATCACCAAGTCGCCGAGCTTTGGTGTCGCCGGCAGATCGGCGCCCCAAGAGGTCAGATCGACCCCGGTCAGCACGACCTCGTTGAAGCCCTTGTCTACCAGCCGCTTGATCTGGTCCACCACCACGCCCGCGGGCACCGAGCGCGAATTGCCGCGGCCATAGGGGATGATGCAGAAGGTGCAGCGGTGGTCGCAGCCGTTCTGGACCTGCACATAGGCGCGGCTGCGGGTGCCGAATCCGTCGATCAGGTGGCCCGCGGTCTCGGTCACTGACATGATGTCGTCGACCTGCACGGTCTCAGTCTCGCCGATGAAATCGGCGGCCATGCCTTGCCATGTCGCGCCCTGCATCTTCTCGGTGTTGCCGATCACGGCGTCGACTTCAGGCATGGCGTTAAAGGTTTCGGGTTCGGTCTGCGCCGCGCAGCCGGTCACGATCAACCGCGCCTCGGGATGTGCCTTGCGCAGCTTGCGGATATCCTGACGGGCCTTGCGGACCGCCTCGGCCGTGACCGCGCAGGTGTTGACCACCACGGCGTTCTCCAGCCCTGCCTGCTCGGCGAGTTCCTTCATCGCCTCGGTCTCATAGGCGTTGAGGCGGCAGCCCATGGTGCTGAAAATCGGGGCGCTCATGTCAGGCTCTCCAAAAATGCGGGGGTGAGGCTGCCGGAGAAGACATGCATCGTCGGCCCGGTCATCCAGACGCCATCCTCGCGCCAGTCGATATGCAGCGTGCCGCCGTCGAGATCGATCCGCACGGCACGGCCCGTGAGGCCCCTGCGCGCGGCGGCCACGGCGGTGGCGCAGGAGGAGGAACCCGAGGCGAGCGTCACGCCGACGCCACGTTCCCAGACGCGCATGCGGATGTGGTCCGGTCCGACGATCTGCGCGACCTGCACGTTGGTGCGCTCAGGGTAGAGCGGATCATGCTCGGCGCGGGGGCCGAGGTCGGAGAGGTCCACCGCCTCAGCGTCTTCCACGAAAAAGGTGCAATGCGGGTTGCCCATGCCGGTGGCTGCCGGGTCGCCGTCGATCGGCAGGTGCAGCGTGTCCATCTCACGCACCAGCGGCACCTCGTCCCACTTTAGCTGCGGATGGCCCATGTTGACCGAGGTCAGGCCACCCCCGGCGTCTTTCGCTGCCAGATCGCCACGCGCGGTGGTCAGATGCAGCGAATCGCGGCCTGTGTCGTCCATCAGATAGCGCGCGATGCAGCGGGTGGCGTTGCCGCAGGCGGCGGAGAGGGAGCCGTCGCTGTTGTAAAAGGTCAGATGCGCGTCGCCCGTCCCGCGCGTGATCACCGCAAGCTGATCGAATCCCACGCCAAATTGCCGGTGCCCAATGGCTTGTGCCATCGCCGGGGTCACGTCGATTCCTTCCGCGCGTGCATCGAACACGACGAAATCATTGCCAAGCCCATGCATCTTCATGAAGGGCAATCCGGGGGTCTGATCGCTGTACATTCGGCGCATATAACCCCGGCATGAAAACTAATCCAGCATCTCGCAAGATTTTCGTAATTAAGGGCTTGACCCTGCCGCCCGTAATTTCTAGTTACCCGCCTAGTGGGCCGTTAGCTCAGTTGGTAGAGCAACTGACTTTTAATCAGTAGGTCGATGGTTCGAACCCATCACGGCTCACCATTCACCCCCCTCCTTAAATGGTTATGGATCAGGTGTTTGGTGCCGCCCCCGGGCGGTTTCGCCTATTCCTGCCCGCGCAGCCGGGCCGAGCGTCGGCGCAGGGCTTCCAGCACAAAAAGCATCGTCGCCGAGAGCACCACCAGCAGCGTCGCCACCGCGAGAATCGTCGGGTTGATCTGCTCGCGCAGGCCCGAGAACATCTGCCGTGGAATCGTCCGCTGCTCTGGTCCTGCAAGGAAGAGCACCAGCACCACCTCGTCGAAGGAGGTCACGAAGGCAAAAAGCCCGCCCGAGATCACGCCGGGGCGTATGAGCGGAATCACCACGTCCCAGAACACTTTAATCGGCGAAGCGCCGAGGCTCAGCCCCGCGACGAAGAGCGACCGGTCGAAGCCGCTGAGCGTGGCGGTGACGGTGATGATGACAAAGGGCACGCCAAGTGCGGCATGGGCGATGATCAGCCCGGTGAAGGTGCCGACGAGGTTGAACTGCGTGTAGAAGAAGAACATGCCCGCGGCGATGATGATCAGCGGCACGATCATGGGCGACAGCAGCAACGCCGTGATCACCCGTTTGAACGGCATCCAAGGCGAGGCGAGGCCCACCGCCGCCAGCGTGCCCAGCACAGTCGCGATGCTGGCCGCCGCGATGCCGATGACAAAGGAATTGCGGATCGCGATGCGCCATTTCTGATCGTCGACGATCTCGTGATACCAGCGCGTTGAATAGGCGTCGGGGTCGAGCGACAGCATGCCTTGGGTGAAGGTGAAGAAGGGCTCGGCATTGAACGACAGCGGCATGATGACGAGGATCGGCAGCATCAAGAAGACCAGCACCAGCCCCGCCATGATGCGCAGGCCATAGTGCCCCGCCTTGTGCCAGATCGTGTAATAGTCGGGCAGTTGGCTCATGACGTCATCCCAGCTTGAGGTTGTCGGTGCCGACGAAACGGTCGAACAGCCAGTAGAGAACGAGGATCAGGATCAGAAGGAGCGAGCCCAAGGCCGCCGCCAGTTCCCAGTTGTTGGACACCTGCATGTGGAATGCGATGATGTTCGAGATCATCTGCCCATCGGTGCCGCCCACCAGCGCGGGCGTGATGTAGTAGCCGACCGAGATGATAAAGACCAAGAGCGCCCCGGCAGAGAGGCCCGGCAGGCTCATCGGCAGGTAGATCTTGTACCACGCGCCAATGGGGTTCGACCCCATGGAGATCGCCGCGCGCATGAAGCTCGAATCGATCCCGCGCATCACCGCGTAGAGCGGCAGCACCATGAAAGGCAGCAGGATGTGGGTCATGGCGAGGATGGTGGAGAATTCGTTGTAAAGCAGCTCAATGGGCTCATCGATCAGCCCGGCCCAGAGCAGGGAGGAGTTCACCACGCCCCCGGCTTGCAACAGCGCGATCCACGCGGTGGTGCGCACCAAGAGCGAGGTCCAGAAGGGCAGCAGGACAAAGACCATCAGGAAGTTCGCTGTCGCGGGGCTGGCCTGCGACATGTAGAAAGCCAGCGGATAGCCCAGCAGCATCGTCAGCCCGGTGATGATCAGCGCCATCTTCAGCGTCTTGGTGTAGAGCTGTTTGTAAATCTGTGTGTCGCGTTGGACGATGTCCCCTTCGGAGTCGTATTCCATATCGACAGCGGTGAGGTAGTAGCTCGACGTATAGACCTGCCCGGCGCTGCGGATCGCGCGCCAAGTGGCGGGCTTGGCCCAACGGTCGTTCTTTTCCAGCAGCATCTCGGCGCCATTGGCGGCAAGCTCGGCATCCTCGGCGCGGCGCAGGCCCCGGGCGGTGGATTTGATGACGCTCGACATGCCCGGCAGGGCGCGGTTGATCTCATCGGCGAACCTGCCGGAGGTGCGGTTGTTCGCCATGCGCTTCATGTCGATGGCCATCTGGGTGATGACCGCCGTGTCGGGCAGGCTCTCGCCCTCCCAGTCTTCGAGCATCTCCAGCGTTTCGGGCACCAGTTCGGCCACGGTGGGGTTGTAGACGCTGCGGAACAGCATCGTGGTGATCGGCGCGACAAAGGCGAAAAGGATGAAGAGCAGCAGCGGCACCACGAAAAGAAACGCCTGCAGGCGGCGTCTGCGCATTTGGCGACGGGCGTTGGCGGCGTCTTGGGAAGTGAGGCTGGACACGCGGTTACTCTTCTATAGGGGTTGGGTGCCCCGCGCCCGGTCAGGCGCGGGGCAGGGGGCTTATTGCAGCAGCCATTCGTTGAACTTCTCGCCCAACGTCTCGCCATAGTCGGCCCAGAAGATGCCATCGGCTTTGACGCCTTCGTCAAGATGCGCGGTGGGCAGGTCTTGTTTCACGTCCTCGGGCAGTAGCGCTTGGGCAGAGGCGCGGGTCGGGCCGTAGGCCACGTCCTGCATGCCCGAGAGCGGCACGGTACCGGTGGCGAACTTGATGAACTCCATCGCCTCTTCTTTCTTCTCCGTGCCCTTCATGATGGCCCAAACGTCGAGGTCGTAGATGTGGCTGTCCCAGACGATCTCGAAAGGGGCGCCATCATCCTTGATCGCAGCGAAGATGCGGCCATTGGCGGATTGCACCATGGTCGCCCCGCCGTCGTTCAGCAGCACGGGGGCCTGCGACCAGCTGTCGTACCAAGTGATGTCGTCCTTGATGGTGTCGAGCTTGGCAAAGGCGCGTTTCTGCCCCTCTTCGGTGGCCAACACCTCATAAACTTCCTCCGGGGCGACGCCATCGGCCAGCAACGCCCATTCCATGTTGACCTGAGGCCGCTTGCGCAGACCGCGTTTGCCGGGGAACGCCTCGGTGTCAAAGAAGTCTTCGATGGTTTTCGGGCCTTCGCCGTTCTCGGTGTTCACGGCAAAGACGACGGACCAGACGATATTGCCCACGCCGCATTCATTGGCCAGCGCGTCATCGATGAAGTCATCTGCCGCCGGGGTGCCATCGTCGCCATCGGGCAGAACCGATTGGTCGATCACTTCCAGATAGCCCTCGGCACAGGCGCGTTCGAGGTCGATCACTTCGATGTCGACAACATCCCACAGGATGTTGCCCGCCTCGACCTGCGCCTTCATCTCGGCCACGCCGCCGCCGTAATCTTCGAACAGGATGTTGGTGCCGGATTTATCCATATAGGGCTGGATCATATGCTCCATCTGTGCGGCGCCATAGGCCCCGCCAAAGGACGTCACCGTTAGATCCTCGGCCAAGGCGGGGCTGGCGATCAGCGCCGCGGTGGCCAGATAACTCAGATGCTTCTTCATCGGTCTCTCCTTGTCATGTCCAGGTTTTATGCGGGGCCCCGGTTTGCCCCCGGTCGCCCTTAATTGGCAAAGGCGATGCAGTCTTTCGTCAGGGACAACAGCTGCGCCGTCGCCCCCTCTTCGAACTCGGGCGCGGACAGGTCGTTGAGCACTTTGACGATAATGTCGGTGCCGTCCGGCAGGCGGAAATAATATCGGATAAAATCGCCCACATAGATGCGCGTGACAAAGGTCGCCGTCAGCGCGTTGTCATGGGCGTGGGTCGTGGGATGGATGAACAGTTTCTCGGGCCGGATCGAGACGCGGCATTGCGCGCCTTCGGTCAGCCCTTCGGAGGTTTGCGTGGTGATCGTGCCGGTATCGGTCTCGACCTTGGCGATCTCGCCTTCGATCCGGGTGACGCGGCCCTGCACGAAATTGTTCTCGCCGATGAACTCGGCCACGAAGGCATTCACCGGGCGCTCGTACAATTCCGCGGGCGGGGCGCATTGCTGCACCACACCGTCGTTAAAGACGGCGATGCGGTCGGACATCGACAGCGCCTCGGTCTGGTCGTGGGTGACGTAGATGACGGTAAAGCCGATCTGCTTGTGCAGGCGGGTGATCTCGAACTGCATCTGCTCGCGCAGGTTCTTGTCGAGCGCGCCCAGAGGTTCGTCCATCAGGATCAGCGTCGGCTGGAAGATCATCGCGCGGGCCAGCGCCACGCGCTGCCGTTGCCCGCCCGAAAGCTGCCCGGGGCGACGGTCGCCAAAGGCGGAAAGCTCCACCAGCGACAGATACTCGGCCACACGCTCTTTGATATCCGCCTTGGACATTTTGCGCACGCTCAGCGGATAGGCGAGGTTTTCGGCCACGGTCATATGCGGGAACAGCGCGTAGTTCTGGAACACCATGCCGATGTTGCGCTTGTTCGGCGCGGTCTTGTTGATCGACCGGCCATTGATCGCGATATCGCCTGAGGTGACACTCTCAAACCCCGCCAGCATCATTAAGACGGTGGTTTTGCCCGAGCCCGAGGGGCCAAGAAGGGTGATGAACTCCCCCTCCTGCACATCCATGTCGAAGCCTTTGACGACGAGATTTTCCTGATCGTAGCTCTTCTTGACGTTATCGAAACGCAGAAAAGTCTCTGCTTTGGTGTCTTTCATTGTGTCGCGGCTCTCCCTGTCGCTGGGGGGAGTTAAGCAGGTGCGATGATTCTAAACAATATGTTGCACCATTTAAGAGAATCGCGCCCTTCCCGGCGCTTATCGCGTGGGCATCTAGCCTCCGGTGGCGGCAGGATCGGCGGCTTTCGCCACGTTCTGCGAGAAATCGGTGGTAGAGCACCTATGTAGAAAGCTGACCGCGTGGGCAGACTGTCCGGCAGGCGAAACCGATCAAAAGGAGACGGCACCGATGGGCAAGCGTATCGCAATCGTAGGGGGCGGCTATCTGGGGGCCGAACTGGCCAAGGCGATGGACCAGATCGCCGAGGTGACCTTGATCGAGCCGCGCAGCCATTTCGTACATGCCTCCGCGATGATCCGCGCCGTGGTGCAGCCCAGTTTGGTTGAGGAATCGCTGATCCCCTATGACCGGTTGCTGAAGCGGGGTCGCGTTGTCGCGGCGCGGGCGACTGCTGTCTATGGAGAGGGTGTCACGCTGGAGGACGGCACGCGGGTCGAAGCGGATTACATCGTCGTCGCCACCGGCTCGGACTATGCGACGCCGTTCAAGCCCAAGGGCGCAGATATCGACGGGCTGCGGGCCGCGAATCAAGAGACGCGTGAAAAACTGCTGGCGGCTAAGACCGTGGGCATCATCGGCGCGGGCGCTGTCGGGGTCGAGCTTGCCGGTGAGATCGCCCATGCCATGCCCGACAAAGAGATCACCCTGATCACCAAAGACGACAAGCTTTTTGGCGGAAAGCCCGACAGCCTCGGCGCCTCGCTGAGCCGGAAGCTGAAACGCGCCGGGGTGGAGTTGATCCTTGGCAAGAAGGCCGAAGGGCTCGCCTCCATGACAGAGCCACATGCGGGCAGCCTGACCCTCGACGGCGGGGCGGAGCGGACATTCGATCTGATCTTCCCCGTTCTGGGTGCGCGCGCCGCGTCAGAATTGTTGAAGAACCTGCCGGGGGCCGAGGTTACCGCCGCCGAGCGGATCAAGACCGATAGCTATCTGCGCCCCTCATCCCTGCCCAATGTCTTTGCCGCGGGGGATGTGGCGGACCCCGGCGACAATATGACCATCGTCGCGGTCAGCCGGCAGTTGCCTTGGCTGCGAAAGACCCTCACCGGGCTGATCACGGGCCGCAAGCTGGCGGATATGAAAACCTATCGCCCTTGGGGCGCGGAGGCACCGATTCTGCTGCCTTTGGGGCCGGTGCGCGGCGATAGCTTTTTGATGCTCTTCACCGTGGGCGATTGGGTGACGCAAAAGATGAAGGGCGCGCATCTCTTTGTATCGAAGTACCAAAAGCTGCTGAACAGGCATTAGCCGCAGCCCGAGGGTGGGGCGCTCTATACCTTAGAATAGGGCGCTTATCCCGACGCCAGCAGGCATTGCGCGGCGAGATGTGTGAAGGTTGAGACAAGTCAACTCAGGAGCACAAGCCATGTCCATTCAGTTCAGCAACAGTTTCGACGCCGCCCAAGCCGTTAGCGAAATCACCCCGATCACCGCCTGCGTCAGCATGGGCAAATACGCGACCGCTCAGGGGGAGCTTATCTGGCAAAGGGGTGAGATCGCCTGCGTGCGCTCCGACACAGCGATGTTCGTCGGCAAACGCATTTAAGCATTCACGTCATATTAAGTCCCGCACCACTAGGGTGACCCTTGGGGCGTGATTAAAAGTGTAAGGCGGGGCGTGATGAACTGGAATGCTATCGTTATCGACGATTCTGAAATCGCGCGACAGTTCATCCAAGCGTCCCTCGCCGAGGTCGGGTTTTCATGCGTGGCAGATTATGGCTGCCCCGCCCAAGCTCTGGTCGCGCTGGCGCAGAAGCGGATCGCGACGGATGTGATCATCACGGATTTCATGATGCCCGCGATGGATGGGCTTGAGTTCTGTAGCCATGTCAGGGGCCTGCCGTTCTATCGGGGCATCCCGGTCGTCATGATCTCCACCCGGAAAGACGCCGATCTGCTGCGCCGCGCTTTGGCGGCGGGGGTAAGCGATTGTTTGAAAAAGCCTTTCAGCCTGGCCGAGCTTGCTGCGCGGCTACAGCTTTGCCTGCAAAATGCGGGTGTCCGCGTCCAATAGGGCCGTGCGTGACCGGCGGGTCGCAGCGCCCCGAAGGGATGGTGCGTCGGGGCCGTTTAAGACCTGATCTACAGTCAATCATCTGTCGGGGAATATGGTGCCCAGGAGAGGCATTGAACTGACGTCTCATCTAGTGTCAGCCTGTTTCGATAATTCACCAAGCCACTGTTTCTAATGTGTTTGGTTGTCTCAGCCTGTTTCATCCTATGTCATGCCATGCTATATGTAGGGGTGGATTGAGAGGTGGATAGAAAATTGGCGGCATTGAACAAGCTTTCTTCGGCCAAGGTCAGAACGGCCCCTCCCGGCAAGTACTCAGACGGGGGAGGGCTTTGGCTGGTAAAGCGTGAAGATGGCGGCGCTCAGTGGGTACTGCGCGTTACAGTTCACGGACGTCGGCGTGAGATGGGCATTGGCAACCTTCAGGCTGTTTCCTTGAAAGAAGCGAGAGCGGCGGCAGAGAAGTGGCGGGCGGTGGTCCGAGAGGGCAAAGACCCGATTAAAGAGCGTGACCGGCAGCGACGGCTAGCGGAGAGGGGGGATCACACGCTGGCTTCAGTTGCTCGCGAGGCGTTCGAATCTCGCAAGTCGCAGCTTAAGGGTGACGGCAAGGCTGGTCGCTGGTTTTCCCCGCTCGAACTGCATGTGCTTCCTAAGATTGGGAAGGTTCCTGTCGAGGAAATCGACCAGCAGGATATCAAAACCGCCTTGGAACCTATCTGGCATGAGAAGGCGGATACGGCCCGCAAAGCCATGAACCGGCTGAACATCACGCTTGAGCATGCAGCGGCGATGGGTCTCAATGTGGATCTTCAGGCAATCATGAAAGCGAAGGCGCTTCTGGGGAAGTCGCGTCACAAAGCAAAGAACATTCCCTATATGCCTTGGCCAGAGGTGCCAGCCTTTTACAAGAGCCTTGTTGAGCAGACGCCCACCCATCTTGCATTGCGCTTGCTGATCCTGACAACGGTTCGGTCATATGGAGTTCGCTTTTGTCATTTGGATCAAATTGAAGGCGACGTATGGACCGTACCCGAAGATAACATGAAGGGGCTGGTGGGGGCCGTAACCGATTTTCGAGTGCCGCTATCGAAAGAGGCTCTTGCTGTAATAGAACTGGCGAAGCCGCTGGCGCGGGATGGATACCTGTTCCCCGGTGCTCGAAAAGGAGTAATTTCGGATGCAGCGATGAGCCGCCATATGGAGCGGCAGGGGTTGGAGGCTCGTCCGCATGGGTTCCGATCAAGCTTCAAGACCTGGTGCGAAGAAACCACCGACGTACCCGAGGTGGTGGTTGAAACGTCATTGGCGCATGTCGATGGCAACAAGGTCAAGCGGTCCTACCGCCGGACGGACCTACTGGAGCGCCGCCGTCCGCTGATGGAGCGTTGGTCAGATCACGTCACAGGCAAGAATGCTAGTAAGGTGATTAAAATTGCCTGATCTCCGTATCTTAAATCTTGTGGAAACCAAGTGCCGGTATGAATGGCATCATTCATTTAAGAAAGAGATAACAATGACTGATAAAATTCTACGCTGCCGGGATGTTCAGGAGGCCACAGGTCTCAGCAGGTCTACCATTTACCGCATGATGGGACAGGATGAATTTCCGCAGGCAACCAAGTTGGGGGCGCGTGCTGTTGGTTGGCGGCAGAGCGTTGTTCAGGGTTGGATAGAAGGGCGTTCGACTGAGCGGTAAGGTGGCTATGTGGTTATGGGAAGAGTTTTAGGAGTTGTGATATGATAAGTCCCGAGGGTTATACTTCGCTTTATTCTATTCTCCTGACTTTCTCCAAAGTAGACGAAATAGATTACGACCCCGTATGCGTTCGAAGAGGTCTAGAGAAGGCTGAAGGGTTTTATGCATTCTCGCAAGAAACCGGCTTATGCGCTTTGCCAAAGCACGTTATCTCAACAGCCCACGGCGAATTGTTTCTATTCCTAAACGAAACGACTTGGTGTGTCAGTATGGAGCACCTTCGTGCCCTACCAATGCGCTTGGGGCAAGAATTCGATGTGAATCTTGGGCTCTTTGGGGTGCTTAACGGAAGCCCAAAGACACCAATCCCTGAAGTCGCCTCATCTCTAGTGCCATTCGATGGCCATGCGCTTGTTGTTAGGGAGAACCAAGCTGAAGTAATTAGAGCTGGTGTTAGAGCAGCTTATGCTGACAACCGTAGGCGGAGGACAAAGAGAAACCTACGTGGTGAAGAGGCGCGAGAAGCCTTCTTAGCCTTCATACAAGAGAATCCGAATTGTACAGCTGAAGAGCGCGATGCATTCGGCATAAGAAACCTTAGTCGGGGAAGGGACGCTGCCCGAGAGCTGTGGAAAGAGCTTGGCCCCGCAAACGGCAGTAAGCCTGGCCGCAAGCCTATCCAACGATAAACCTCGCGAGAATATTGCTTTTTCCCGGACCCGCGAGGTTTCTAAGTGCTTCGCGACGTTTTCCGCGAAGTTTCTATCTGCGCAATCTGTACCCATCATTCTAATGAGATGGGCACAAACAGATGAAGACAACCTTAGACATTTCACCCCGTTTGCTGAGTATCGCGCAGGCCGTAGCGTACACCAGCGAAAGCCGCGCCGTTCTCTATAGAGAGTGGAAGGCAGGCAACCTGGAATTCGTGAAGATGGGGGGGTCTACCCGCATTCGGCGCTCCGAATTGGATCGCTACATCGACGCGAAAATCAGAACAGCCGCTTAATGCAAACCCCCGCCCAATCCAAAGGATCAAGCAGGGGTGCTAGTCATTTGACGGTCTTGGCGGACTTCCAAATGTTAGCTGCGCTTGGTCCAAATTTCAAGGACTGAATGTATGAGCATTTTCACTAAAGACTTCATCCCGACCGGCAAACCTCCGGCAAATGCCCTGCGCGTGGAGCGTTGGAGCGACATGCCTAAAGGCACCGCCCCGGCGCGCTATGAGGTCGTCAGCGAAGACGGGAAGACAAAAACCTTCACCTTAGCTAAGGGCAACCGGATCATCCTTGATGCGCTGATCCAGCAGCCTGTTTACTGCGCCAGCCCGGTGCGCATCTCGGACCGGGTGTGCATCCTGCGCCGCGACTATGGGGTGCCGATCACGAAGGAGATGTATTCCAACGACACCGCGACCGACCGGGCCAAATTCGGGGTCTATTTCCTGAGCGGGACAGTTCGTCGGATCGACGGGGGTGCAGCTTGATTATGGCCCTCAGAATCCAGATTGCCCGCCTGCAGCGCCTCTATGGCCTGACCGCAACTCAAGCCCGCCTTGTGGCTGGCCTGCACTACGGGGAGGGCGTGTGATGGAAGCGTTGCATACCCTCGCGAACGACCGGGGCCATTGTGTCCCGGTAAACCGCTCCGCAGTCCACATCGAGAGCGTATCCCGGTCTTTGGGCTATTGCTTGCAGCTTGATGATCTCGACGCATGGCTTGGCCTTGCATCCATTCTGCGCGCTCGCCTCAATGTGCGTGAGCGGGTGGCTTTGGCCTACGTAGCGCTAAGGGCGCTGCCAACGCATCATGCCCAGTCTGCCGCCGAAGCAGCTGTCGCCGTAGGTGCGGGCCAGCCAATCGCCCCTTTGTTCAACTACATGGATGAGGCGGCATTCTGGGCCGATATGGCTGCGCCTGATGAGCGGGAGGCCTATTGTCTCGCCAGCTTCAAGGCGATGCCATTCGAGCGCCAAGCGGCCTTCCTCGACTTTGTGCAGGGGAGGCTGGCAGCTTGATGCGTGATTTCACAGCAATGGCAGTGCAACTGGACCAGCACCGGGCGGAACATCCGACCGGAGACGACCGCTTGCCGACGGCCTTCATCTGGCAGGACCCAAATAGCCTGCCTCGCCGCCCATGGATCTATGGGCGGCACCTTCTGCGCAAGCAAGTCGCGGTGACCGTCGCACCCGGTGGCGTGGGTAAATCATCCCTGACCATCGTTGAGGGGCTGGCTATGGTTTCTGAGCGCGAGTTGCTGGGGGAGTGGACAGCCAAAGGCTTGAACGTTTGGCTCTACAACCTCGAAGACCCGCGCGACGAGATGAACCTGCGGATCACAGCAGCTATGCAGCACCATGACGTGCAGCCTGATGAGGTCGAAGGGCGCTTGTTCGTTGATACAGGGCGTGAGCGCGAGCTTTGCACGGCGGTGCAGTCCCGCGAGGGCGTCGTCATCGTGAAGCCTGAAATCGAAGCGCTGGCGCGGGAAATCAATGAACGGCAGATTGATGTGATGGTCGTTGACCCGTTCGTCTCCTCCCATCAGGCAGGTGAGAACGATAACGTCGCGATTGATCTCATTGCCAAAGAGTGGGCGCGGCTGGCGGATCGGTGCAACTGCGCCATTGAGCTGGTCCACCATACTCGCAAGACCAACGGCGTGGAGGCCACCACAGAGGACAGCAGGGGAGGCTCTGCACTTCTGGCGGCTGCACGGTCAGGACGGGTTCTCAACCGCATGACAGCGGACGAGAGAGAGCAAGCGGGCATTCAGCCCGACGACCTCACCACCTATTTCACTGTGACCCGCGACAAATCCAACCTCGCGCCCGTGGGCAAGCGCACTTGGCGGCGCATGGTCTCGGTCGAGCTGGCGAACGGTGAAAGCGTCGGCGTGGCTGAGGTCTGGGAGTGGCCGGATACCTTCGACGGCTTCACTAGCAAAGACCTATTGGCAGTACAGCATGCCATTGAGGGCAAGCACCCGCGTTACTCGGATCAAGCTGGCAAAGACTGGGCCGGGGTCATCGTTGCCGATATCTTGGGGCTGGATGCCGCGAAGGACAAGCGTCGGATCAAGAAGATGATTGAAGCTTGGCTGCATTCCGGCGCGCTCATCAAGCTTCAGGTCAATGACGAGACGAGACGTCCGCGCCCTTGTTTGGAGGTGGGCGAATGGGCATCCGAATGAACCGCTCCACCACCCCCAAAAAGCAGGTGGAGCAAGGTGGAGCAAATACCCCCCTGCACCCCTGCTCCACCACCCCTCCCCCTAAAGGGGGGGAGGGTGGTGGTGGAGCGGCAGGTGGTGCCCCCGAGGTGGTGGAGCAAACCGACCTGTCTCAGCAGCAGAAACTAATCAGAAAAGGTTCTTCGCATGGGTAAGAGCAGCAACCGTAAAAACGGTCCGAAAACGGATGAACGTAATCCAGATGGTACCTTTGCTTCTGGTAATCCCGGCAGGCCCCGAGGGGCGCGGCACAGGGTGACACAAGCCATTGAAGCGATGCTAGAGGGGCAGCGGGAGGCGCTGACCCAAGCAGCCATCGACAAGGCGCTTGAAGGCGATGTGACGGCTCTACGCCTGTGCCTCGACCGCATAGCGCCTGCTCGGAAGGATTCGGCGGTCTCGTTTGATCTGCCGAAAATCGAGACAGCGGACGACGCCGCGAACGCTGCAAGGGCCATTCTCAAGGCAGTAGCCGATGGCGAGGTGACCCCGCTTGAGGCCGCATCCGTCATGTCGGTGGTCGAGCAGTTCCGCCGCACCTTGGAAACCACAGAAATTGAACGCCGTATTACAGCACTGGAGACAGCGAAATGAGAATGCAGAACCGTAGAGTAACAGACCTCGAAACCAAAGCTGGGACAGGTGTCGATACGATCACTTCTGTCGTGACTGAGTTCTTTGTGCCCTCTCCAGATGGCCCCTTATCGACGGGGCAGTTTCGTGGTCGCCGGATCGGCTCGGACAAAGAGCTGCTGAGCCGCCCGGGTGAAACTAAAGGTGCCTTTGAGCGCCGAGTAATGGAACAGGAGATCAGAGAATGAATCGTACAGGGATCACGCGGCGCATTGAGGCGCTAGAAGGCAGATCAGTCACTGGGCTTAGCGCGATTGTTCGTCTGCCTAGAGAATGGGGAGAGGCGCAGAGAGCCGAAGCTATCACCAAATTCCTCGCGGGGTGGGGACTGCACAAGGAGACGCCGACGGAAGTCAGAGAGTGCGACACAGTGACAGAGCTAGAGGTGCTTTTCGCTGGCTGCATGGCCGAGATGTTGGATCACGTCGCAAAGCACGGAAAGCGTCTGGGCGAGGAACGTACATAGCGAAAACAGGGGTGTATTGCTTACCTCAAATGAGGTATAATAATACCTCAAATATGGCGTCGGAAGGAAAGCGGAATGGGTCTACTGAATATGATTGCTGGGCATAATGCACCCAACGGAAATCGGCCTACAGGGTTCGGTTCTCGCGGCAACCTTCCGGCGTTTAACAGTCCAGCCATGAGCGCTTTGCAGCAAAGCAATCCGGCCTTGTTTGATGCGCTGCAACAGTTGATGGCCAATCAGCAGCCACGTCAGGAGCAGCCAGACTTTGGAGGCTTCAACAACTTCCTCGACATGATTGATGGCGGAGGGCCGGGAGCGTCTGGCTCGACCTTCTCGGGCGGCTTCCGGGGCTACACCAGCATCAAGGACATGTTTGACGGGGGCGGCATGGGTAAGTCGGGTGAGAAGTTTGAAGGCGGCGGCAAGATTTCGGCAATCGGCAACCTTTTCAGAGGCAAAAAGTAATGGGTTGGCTGCGCTACGCTAACCAAGGGGCGGTGAGGAACCAGCCTCTTTCTGAGGATCTTCTGACGGCGCTGTCTTTCCTGCCGGAAATGGGGTTGGAGCTGGAAGTGTTCTCCGGCGGTCAGCCCGGCAAGGGATCAGGTAAGCCGCGTGTGGGGTCTACCCGTCATGACCATGGCGACGCAGCAGACGTGTTCCTGCGCAAGGACGGGAAGCGGCTGGATTGGGCAAACCCGGATCACCAGCCCATATTTCAAGACTTCGTGCGGCAGGCAAAAGCCAACGGGGTAACAGGCATTGGGGCTGGCGATGGGTATATGCAGCCCGGCTCCCTGCACGTTGGCTTTGGAACCCCGGCAGTATGGGGCGCAGGCGGAAAAGGCGCTAACGCGGCAGGCTGGTTGCGCGAAGCATACCACGGCGAATCCGGACACAATCACCGCCCCGGCGACGAAAACCAAGCCATTGCCAATGACGCAATGGCAGCAATCGGCAAAGCCCCAGTCAGACAGTCTTCAGGCAGCGGCGGGGCCACAACAGTTACAGGCGGAAGTGGGGCAGACACCATGGCAGAATCAGGCGGACTTCTTAGCAAATTTGCGCGAACCGAAGATCAGGTTGGCGGGCTTCTGGGAATGCTCTTCAAAAACATCACGCCAGACCGTGCGGACAGTATCCGGGCGGGGCTGGCAAGCATGCAAGGTATTGGCAATCAGGGCGTCTATAACGCCGCACAGGGCCGCATGCAGGGGCGTCGCGATGCCCGGTCGCAAGAACGCGGTTTCGAGCAGGATCAGGCCCTACAGCAGCAGCGTCTCGATGCGCAGAATGCAAACCGCCAACAGGAAGAACAGGCCGAAGCCACGCGGCGGGAGCGCATGCGGCAATGGGTGGCCCAAAACGCGCCAGACCAGCTTCACGCATTCGAAGCTGGCGTGGTTGGTGGAGGCGATATCTACAAGGCCGCTACCGGTGGGGGCGACTTGAGCGCCAAAGAGGAACAGATTGGCCGCTTGATGGAAACTGGATTGGACCGAACGCAAGCGGTCGGGGTTGCTGACGGGCGCTTCGTCGTTTCTCGCGACCCGATGGATGGCACGGCGGTGGTGGTTGATAAAGGTACAGGCCAGATTGTCGGCGGCACAGCGGGTCAAGGTCAGCCTCCGGCCCAGCCTCTGCCAACCGCCCCTGTCCCTCAGCCTGCACCCGGAAGCATGAGTGCGCCGCAGGATGGGTTCAGCCCAATTGATGTCGGCAGCAACGCTGAAGATGCATTCGGGATTGAAGGTAAAATCAAAGGCGCTGCAAATGCAGTGACTGATGCGATGGGAATGGATCAGCCTTTCCCCGAGGTTGAGAAGGTCACCCGCAACTTCAATGCCCTGAATGAGAACATTCTCTCTGATTTGGCGAACGGCTATCAGCGCCAGCCCCCGGTTATCATCATGAAAGCCTTGCAAGAGTTGCAACCACGTCCCGGCGAGTTGTTTGAAGGTGCCTCCTCAGCGCAAGCAAAGCTGAGCGCCCTACGCACGAGCATCAAGACAGAAGCGCGATCAGTCAGTGAGAGCCTAAACCGCCGCCAAACACCGGCCAATCGTCAGGAATACGAGAAGCGCGCAGCGGCATTGGATGCGGCGCTTGCCCGGATCGATGCAATGTCCGGTGCATTCGGTTCAGGCGAAAGCCAGACGACCAGCGGCGGCGTGAAGTGGAGGATCGTGGAATGAACACAGTCACACTGGAAGTCGAAGGCCGGAAGGTCGAAGTTGACCGGGCATTCCTCGATATGTCGCCGCAGGATCAGGAGGCGGCGGTCACGGAAATTGCCGATAGCTTCGAGCCGCGTCAGACATTCATGGGCAACGTGAACAAGGGTATCGCAGAGGCGCTGGGTGGAGCGGTAGACCTGCTGAACCCGTTTGATACCCCCCACAGCCTCAACCCATTCAAAGAGGGCACAGGATCGGCAGTCACCGGGCTTGAAGCCGTAATGGAAGCAGGCGGGGTGAATGTTGCGCAAGGCGAGCCGGACAGTCTGGTCAACTCCTTCGGTCGTGGTTCTGGTAACGCAGCAGGGGCAGCGCCCCTTGGACTCGGTGCAATGCAGGCGGCGGCTAGAATGCCGGGCCTGTTAGGGATGGTCGGAAAGGATGCGGCCAAATCTATGTCTACAACAGGCGGTTTGATCGGCGAGGTGATCGCTGGGGGTTCAGCTCAGGGGGCCGCAGACCTAGCCCAAGAGGCAGGGGCAGGTCCGATGGCGCAAATGCTCGCGGGTATCGCAGGTGGCGGCGCTACAGCGGCCATTCCTGGCATTGTCAGAGCCTCTCCGACTACGACGCTCACGCGCAAGGCTGTAGGCTCTGTGAAGCGAGCTGCTCTGCCCTACACCGAAGCCGGGGGCCGCGAGGTTGCCAAGGCACGAATGCAAAGCCTAGCAGGGGGTGAGGACCGGGCCCGCGAACTCGCTCAGCGCATTCAACCCGGCGAGCTTGGCTTAACTCCTGCCCAGATGACCG
Source organism: Sulfitobacter sp. 1A12779 (assembly GCF_043557315.1). NCBI lineage: Bacteria > Pseudomonadati > Pseudomonadota > Alphaproteobacteria > Rhodobacterales > Roseobacteraceae > Sulfitobacter > Sulfitobacter sp. 1A12779. The sequence continues at coordinate 2,675 of NZ_JBIFFU010000001.1, read as the reverse complement.
GCGACCCCAACATGCTTGCAATCGAGCAGGAAGCCGCGCGCATGAACCCGAACTTGCGCGAGCGTTTGGCGGCTCGCGCAACGCAATCACAGGAAACTGCAGGTCAGACCATCGGCGGAATGGGCGGCGACCCAGCAGATACCCAACAGTTCTTTGCACAGCGGCGCGGACAAGCCCGTGAGAGCATCAAAGGGATGATTCAGAGGGCAGCACAGCGCGACCTTGATGCAAGGCCTTCAGTGAGGCGCACAGAGGGCGAGAACAGCCAAACCGTTGTCGCAAACCTCCTAGACGCAGAAGCGGAGGCTTTGGCGACAGAACGTGATCTCTGGGCTCGGGTACCACATGGTACCCAGATTGATACGCTGGGCGCTCAAAGAGCCGCGAGAGCAATCATCGAGGAAACACCGGGGCCAAGCCGCAAACATATCCCGCAAGATATCCTGACTTACTTTGACGGGCCAAACGGTTTTGGGGATGTTGAAAGCGTCAGCGAACTGCATGCGCTGTACTCAGAGCTACGCCAGACGGCCCGTGAGGCTATGGCGCGCCCTGTGCCTAACAAGCGGCAAGCAGCTATGGCGAACAGCGTTGCAGAGGCGATCCTAGATGATCTGGGGGCCGGTGGCGGTAGTTCTGAAGTGGGGCAGGCCATCGACACTGCCCGAGCTTTCAGCCGAGAGATGCATGAGGTCTTCGGGCAAGGCCCAGTTGGCAGCGTTCTTAAGCGTTCCATTACTGGTGGCGACCGCGTAGACCCTCAAGCCGCTCTGCAATCGATCATGGGTGCAGGCGGTGTAAAGGCTAAGGTCGGTGTAGAAGGCGTAATGCGCGCAGCTGACACCGATTCCACAGAATATGCCTTGCGAGACTTCATGGCAGGCAAGTTCAATGAGAATGTCTTCAGCGGGGGGCAGTATCGTGATAGCGCCGCCCGCTCATTCATGCGCCGCTTTGACCCTGCCCTTGAAGCGATACCGGGTATGCGAGACGAGCTCGCAGGGTCCATCCAGATGGCTGAGGGCGCGCAACGGACTGCACAACGCGGCAATGCTGCGCTAAAGTCGATTGATAGCAACGGGTCAGTGAGGGCCGGGTTTGAGCAAGCGCCAAGCAATAAAGCAGCGCAGGCAGTATTCAGCGCGCAGCGACCCTCGACAGCCGCGCAGGAACTGGCAAGAACCGCGCGCAAAGACCCGACTGGGCAGGCTATGGCAGGTCTTAAGGGTTCTTTTCTTGATCACCTGAGAGCCACTACGAAAATGGACGGCGACAAGATGCTTTCCGCGCTAGCTGATCCAGGGACTAAACAGGCGCTTTCCACTGTCTTAGAGCCTGATGAGTTCCAGCGTTTGGCCACTATTGCTGATGAGCTTAGCAGGGTTGGTAAAGCAAAGGGTCAGACGCCGGATATTGGCAGCCTTTCGGCTGCCTCTCCGAACCGCTTGATAGAGAATGCCGCCCGTATTTGGGCCGCAAACTTCGGAGCAAACCTCGGCGATAATGGAGCATCGTTACAGACTGCTCAAATGGCGTCGGGTCAAGTGAAGCGCCTTTTGGGTCGATTGCAGAACGACAAAGCTGAGCAGATGCTGGTGGATGCGGTAGAGGATGCGGAGCTGTTCAAGATGCTTCTCAGCGACCCTCAGGCAGTGAAGATCACCCCAGAAACACGCAGCCGCCTTGCACCCTACTTTGCTGGGACCGGCGCGGCATTGGGGGCAGAGGAATGAGCATGCAGGAGCTTAGCCTAAAAAAAGCAAAGAACGTTCTGACATTCTTCGGGTCGGAACGTACTGGCCCCTATCACTGCCGTCTGATGGCCCGCTATCACAGCGAGATTCCCAGTTTGGAGGATGATGCCAATTATACGAACTACGCGGCGCAGTTCGACACTACGGTGGAGCGGGCAACAAGGTCGGAGGCAAGCTACCTGTGGTTCCATGCGCTAGCGCTTCGTATGCTGGAGTATGAGCTAGCTGAGCGGTTTGAGGGCGTTGTCAGTCAGCTCCTGATTCCGATAGCAACTGATAGGGCTCGGCCTTCCCATGAGGGTCGCGCGCACTGATGCATTTGGCAGGGATCAATCCAAGAAAAAGTACATTTTCTACCCGCCTTTGCGACTTACACTGTAACCAACTCCGACAACATCGGCCATAAACGTCGCTTCCGGAGTGATACAGAATATCTTAAGGGCACCTCTAAAAATTGCCCCAACCCCGGTGCTGCGTTATCTTTGATGGGACGAACCGGCACAGGGGAGACGGCAATGACGCAGATGGGTTTCTTTGATCTTTCCGACCGCTATGCGAGCCTTGACGCGAAGAAGGACCCATTGGTTGAGATCGATGCGGTCGTGCCGTGGGAGGAGTTTCGTTCTATTTTGGATGAGGTTTGGCGCAAGCCTGATGCGGAGCGCAAGTCGCGCGCAGGCCGCAAGCCGATGGACACTGTGCTGATGTTCAAGACGCTGGTGCTGAGCGCACTCTACAACCTGTCGGACGATCAGATCGAATATCAGGTCCGTGACCGGCTGTCCTTTATGAGGTTTCTGGGACTTAGCCTTGCGGACCGGGTGCCGGATGCAAAGACGGTGTGGCTGTATCGCGATGCGCTGGCGCAGGCGGGCAAGGTGGAAGAGCTGTTTCGTCAATTTGACGGGTATTTGGCGCGGC